>NZ_CP071382.1:492500-795750 GCF_017338855.1 Geobacter benzoatilyticus | reverse complement strand
GCGATTATCGCCTCCGACGCCATCACGACCGTCTCGGAAACCTACTGCCGGGAGATTCTGACCCCCGGGCAGGGGTGCGGCCTCGAAGGGGTTCTCGGCGCGCGTCGGGCCGACCTGACCGGCATCCTCAACGGCCTCGATACGGAAGAATGGAGTCCGTCATCGGATCGGCGCATCTTCAGAAACTATTCGACGAAGTCGCTGGCGGGCAAGGGGGCCGACAAGCTGGACCTCCAGCGGGAACTCGGGTTGAAGGTGGATCCTTCGGTCCCCCTCATCGGCATGGTGGGGCGTATAGTGGAGCAGAAGGGGATCGATATAGTCATCGAGCTTCTCCCCCGGTTCGCCGAAGAGAACGTACAGCTGGTCATCCTCGGCACCGGCGACCTTCAGCTCATGCACCAGCTCTACGAGTTCAGGAACAGCGGCATAGCGAAAAACGTCTCCATCAACCTTGGGTTCAAGGACCCTCTGGCGCCGAGGATTTACGCCGGATGCGACATGTTTCTGATGCCCTCGCGCTACGAACCGTGCGGGTTGAGTCAGCTCATTGCCCTCAGCTATGGCGCGGTGCCCATCGTGCGGCGGACGGGAGGGCTCGCCGATACGGTGGTCGATGTTGCCGATGCCCCCCGGGAAGGGAACGGTTTCTCCTTCAGCGACTACAGCGCGGAGTCCTGCTGGGAGACAGTTCAGCGGGCATTGGCTTTTTATCGGGATCGCGAAGGGTGGAGAAAGATCATGCGGCGTGGTATGCTGCGCGACGTTTCGTGGCGCAACGCGGCCCACAAGTACGAGGAGCTCTACGGCGCATGCTTTGAGAAGAAGCGGGGGTAATGATATGGGTGATGAGCGGATCGAACTGGACGAGCTTAGCAAGGAGATCCGGAAGGTAATAGAAAATAACCGGAAATTTCTTGACCGGGTCATGGATGAAGATTTTGAACCCGAGGATGGGGAAGAGGCGAAAGAGGAAGAAGTCTTCGAGGAGTTGTAGCGATATCGTACAGCACGAAGAAAAAATCCCCCGAGGTGAGCCCCCGGGGGATTTTTCTGTGGTGATCCGGATAGCGTACTTCTAGTGCTTGCCGGCTCCGGTCACATCCTCTCCGCCGGCCATGTGGCAATCGCTGCAGTTGGTCTTGCGGATCTCATCTCCGATGTCCACCGGGTGCACGAAATCCTTCACCTGCTTGCCGGCCGGGATGTTCTCCTGGATCTGGCCGATCATGGTGTGGCACATGTTGCAGTCCTTGGAGATGGTCTTCTTGCCGTCGGCCGTCTTGTGCTTGTCGTCGTGGCAGCGGAAGCAGCCGGGGGTGTAGAAGTGGCCGATGTGGTTCGGGTACGTGCTCCACGACACATTCATCCGCGGGAAGAAGTTCCGGGCGTAGATCCCTTTCACCTTCTCCACCGCCTGGGTGATGGCCGCCGCTTTGGCCCGGGCGATATCCGGATAGTTGGCAGCGTAGTACTCGGGCAGTTTGGCCGCGATGGCGGCATGGGCTTCTTCCTTGGTTTTGTACGGTTTCTCCAGGAGTTCCACCGCCACTTTCTTTATGAACGGCAACGACGGGTCGATGAGTCCGGAGACGATGTGCTCATCCATCTCCTGGCTCGGCGATTTGTAGATGTGGGTCGGCCGGTTGTGGCAGTCGGTGCAGTCCATGAGGCGCTTCTTCGCCTTGGCGATTTCCTCCCTGGTCAGGGGCTTGTCGGTGCTCATGTACTCCACGAACGAGCCATCCTTCTGCTTGACGGCGATATAGGGGATGTCGAGCCGCTTCCTGTCGTTGGCAATGTAATAGACCTCGGTGCCTATGTGCCAGTGGATGCCCTTGGCGTGGGGAGACTTGGGTGCCCCGCCGATGTTGATCAGCATGTTGATCTCGCGGGGGGTGTTCTCCTTGTTGGGGGCATAATGATAGAAGACCTTCTGGCGGCCGGCATAGAACTTCTCGGGCCAGTGGCAGTGCTCGCAGGTATCCCGTGCCGGGCGCAGATGCTCGATGGGGGTTGCGATGGGCGCCGGGTAGGAATTGGTCGCCACGGCCCATACCTGCCGGAGCCCGGAAATCTTGGCCTTCACGTACCATTCGGCGCCGGGGCCCACATGGCATTCCACGCATTTGACCCGGGCGTGGGGGGAGTTTTTCCAGGCAGTGTGCTCGGGCTCCATGACCGTATGGCAGAGTTCGCCGCAGAAGGTGGTAGACTCGGTGAATTCGTAACCGAGGATCGAAGCCACTGAAACTATCAGGACGAAGATGATGCTCGCCGTCACGAAGAACAGGAAAAGCTTGCGCTTGTGGGGATCGTTGAAATCCATCCGCGGGTATGGGGGGATTTCTTCGTCTTCGGTTCGCCGCTTGTTTCTGACCCGCCACGCACCCACCGGCACCAGAAGAAGTCCGAAGATGAGCATTCCGGGGAATGCGAAGTAGGTGAGGAGACCGATGTAGGGGTGATCGAAACCGGTGATAATCTCCATTGCGACAAATGCAATGATGAGGCCGGTCCCCAGAAACGCAAGAAGCAGACCGATGAGGCTGATTGGGTTCCAGAGATAACCTGCTGTTTTGCGGAGAGCCATACAATTTCCTCCCAAAAAATAACGCTGTTTTGTTGCTAGACTCATTAAAGCTAGTGGTAGGCCTTAGTCTTAAGCGAACAACTCTACAATTATATACGGCAACTTGTCAAACGCAAAAAGCTGCCCGGCAAAAAGTCATAGAGAACGAGGGGTGTTGTGGAACATGATTTGAGAATTGTTGCATAAAATAATTCTTAAAATAACGGTTTGACATCCGGGGGCTCCCTTGACAATTTGTGCGTATTTGTGCTATTTTCTGGAAACTTTGTGTTCTGCCTGTACCCACGACAGCATCCGAGTATATCCACGTCCCCAGGAGGCCGACCATGGCAAAAAAATTATTCATCCCCGGACCGGTTGAGGTCCATCCGGATATCCTTCAGGCAATGGCAACCCAGATGATTGGTCACCGGATGCCGGAGTATGCCGCTCTGCACGGCAGGGTGACGACGGGGCTGAAAAAACTCCTCTCCACGGAGGACCGGGTTTTCCTTGCCACGTCGAGCGCCTTCGGCGTCATGGAGGGGGCGGTGCGCAATCTGGTGTCAAAGCGTTGCGTCAACTTCTGCAATGGTGCCTTTTCCTCCAAGTGGCACGACGTGACGCTTCGCTGCGGCAAAGAAGCCGATGCGGTGAAGGTGGAGTGGGGGCAGCCCATTACCCCGGAACTGGTGGATGAAGCCCTTGCCACCGGCAAATACGACAGCCTTACCCTTATCCACAATGAAACCTCCACCGGCGTCATGTCGCCGCTTCCGGAAATTGCCGCCGTGCTCCGGAAGTATCCGGATGTGGTTTCCATTATCGATACCGTTTCTTCCATGAGCGCCATGCCGATTTCCCTCGGCGAGCTTGGCATCGACTGCTGCATCTTCGGTGTCCAGAAGGCCTTCGCGCTTCCTCCCGGCCTTGCTGTTTTTACGGCGAGCGAGAAGGCGCTGGCACGGGCCCGCACCGTGGAAGGACGTGGCTACTACTTCGATTTCCTGGAGTTCGAGGCGAACGATGCCAAGAACAACACCCCATCAACTCCCTGCATCTCCCAGATCTACGCCATGGACAAGCAGCTGGAGAGGATGTTTGCCGAAGGGCTCGAGCAGCGCTGGAGCCGACACCGGGAGATGGCGGAACTGGTGCGCGGCTGGGTGGCGGACCGGGGTTACGGGTTTTTTGCCGAGGAGCCCTACCGCTCCGTGACCCTTACCTGTGCCGTCAACTCCCGTGGCACCGATCTTGCTGCTCTCAAGAAAATGCTCGGCGAGCGTGGCTACGCCTTTGATGACGGCTACGGCAAAATCAAGGGGAAAACCTTCCGGATCGCTCACATGGGTGATATGCAGCGGGCCGGCCTCGATGAGTTCCTCGGCGTGATCGACTCTTGCCTTGCTGAACTTGGTTAAGAGCTTGGGCATCACCTGACTTTTGTCTCGTCCCTGTTATAATTGTGCAGTGAGGGGGTGCCGCCGGTCTTCCCGGAGACACGGCCCCGGCCCCGGAGAAAGGAGAAAAGGCGATGAAGTGTCCAAATTGCGGTAACAGGACGTCGGTTGAGATCGATATCCATTCCGAAGGTTTTTCAGCGGAGGAGTCCCCCGTCAAGGAGTGTGGGGAGTGCGGCCTTGTCTGGCGCATCAGGCTGGTGAGTGGAAAACCCGAGATTGACATAATCAAGCCGGGAAAATAAATGGCGAAATCCGGAAAGCCTTGCCGTGAAGGAAGGCTTTCCGGACCAGTTCCACAGCGCCTTGCGTCAAGCGGGTTCGAACATATCTTTGCCTGCTCCGCATATGGGGCAGACCCAGTCGTCGGGAAGATCTTCGAATTGCGTTCCCGGTTCAATCCCGTTCTCTGGGTCTCCGGCTGCCGGATCATAGTGGTACTGGCAGATAGTGCAAATCCATTCCATTGTACGGTTTCTCCTTTCGGATTCTGTTGTTAGAGGTCGTTGCTAATCCTTCCAGCTGATGCATTGCACCGGGCAGCCGTCGATGGCTTCCTGGATTTTTTTCTCCGGAGCGCCCGCGGGGTCGTAGACTTCCGATTTGCCATTCTCCGCGAATCGGAACACCTCGGGGCAGACCGACGAGCAGAGCCCGCAGCTTATGCATGCTTCCTGATCAACCCACGGTCTTCGTGCCATTTTCCCCCTCCTTTAAAACAATCTTTTTTCAATTCTAGCAACGGCCATCCTGCTGTCAAACCGCTTGGCGGCCGATGCTGTCCGTTTATTTCCCATTTAGTTTCAGCTGCCGCGGTGTTACATGATTTTTTTGCTATAGTAAAAAAGAAGATTCGATTCATGGAGGTTGAACAAGAGGGAGGGAGCTATCGTGAGACTCAATGACATAACGAGAGGGATCGGCCTTGAAGGGGAAGGAATCACCAACGCGAACCTGATTTACTGGACTCCGCCGACGGCAGTGCTTTACGAGCAGATTGTGAAGCTGGGCGAGGGGCTCGTAACCCATCTCGGTGCCGTGGCGGTGAAAACCGGCCATTACACCGGCCGCGCCGCCAACGAGAAGTTCATTGTCGAGGAGCCCACAAGCCGCGAACACATCGCCTGGGGAAAGGTCAACCGCCCCTTTGACCCTGCCAGGTTCGATGCTTTGTTCGAACGGATGAAGGCCTACCTCCACGGCAAGGATATTTTCGTGCAGGAGTGCTTTGCCGGCTGCAGCCCGGTCCACCGCCTTCCGGTCCGGGTCATCACCGAGCGGGCCTGGCACTCGCTCTTCGCCCGCAACATGTTCGTCAGGGCAACCCCGGATGAACTGGCCGGATTTGCCCCCGGCTTCACCGTGATCGATCTCCCCAGTTTCCACGCCATCCCTTCAGTGGACGGCACCAACACCGAGACTTTCATCATCGTCAACTTCGAGAAAAAACTCGTAATTATCGGCGGCACAAGCTATGCCGGAGAAATCAAAAAGTCCATCTTCACTATCCTCAACTACCTTCTGCCCCACAACAAGAACATCCTTTCCATGCACTGCTCCGCCAACATGGGGGAAAAGGAAGATGTAGCCGTCTTTTTCGGCCTCTCCGGCACCGGCAAGACCACCCTTTCGGCAGACCCCCGGCGCCGTCTCATCGGCGATGACGAGCATGGCTGGGACGACAGCGGCGTCTTCAACTTCGAGGGGGGGTGTTATGCCAAGATCATCAACCTCTCCCCCGAGGCCGAGCCGGAGATCTACCAGACCACGCGGCGCTTCGGCACCATCCTCGAGAACGTCGCCATCGACACCTTGAGCCGCCGCATCGATCTGAACGATGATTCGTTTACCGAGAACACCCGGGCCTCCTACCCGATTACCCACATTCCGAACATCGTAAAGTCGGGGATGGGGGGACATCCGGCCAATATCATCATGCTCACCTGCGATGCCTTCGGGGTCATTCCCCCCATTGCCCGGCTCACCCCCGACCAGGCCATGTACCACTTCCTTTCCGGCTATACGGCCAAGGTGGCGGGCACCGAGGCAGGTATCACCGAGCCCCAGGCAACCTTCTCCACCTGTTTCGGCGCCCCGTTCATGGCACTCCATCCGTCGGTGTACGCAAAACTGCTGGGGGAGAAAATAGCCCGCCACGGAGTCAACTGCTGGCTGGTGAATACCGGTTGGAGCGGCGGCGCCTATGGCACCGGATCGCGGATGAAGATCGCCTACTCCCGCGCATTGGTCAACGCTGCCCTTGACGGTACTCTCAATGCCGGAACCTTTGCGAAGGAGCCGTTCTTCGGGCTAGAGATTCCGGCGGCCTGTCCCGGTGTCCCCGCGGAGGTGCTCGATCCCAGGAATACCTGGGCCGACAAGGCTAAATACGACGAAACCGCGGCCATGCTTGCGGGGCGCTTCCGGAAGAACTTCGAGCAGTATCGCCCTTATGTTTCGGCAGAGGTGGCGGCGGTCATGTAGGTGTTTTTCTGCATCACCGTGCCGCCGGCGTGAAAAAAGGCTTCCTTTCCGGGAGCCTTTTTTGCGGAATGCATGCGATAAAATATATGCCGCTATTGTAAAACGATATTTTATTTGCTAGAGTATATGCCAACTGTTGGCGGCGTTATCTATCTTACGACGGGGAGTTCCCATGACACAGACGTTTGATTTTACCCGGTTGCGCAAGCTCACGGTCATTCATGGATTCGTCCAGGTCTTTCTGCTGGTGCTCCTTGCCGGCATGTCCTTTGTGCTCCTCGGCAAGGTTCCCTCCGATGTATTCATGAACAGTATCATCCGGGTGGTGGTACTGGAGCTGATTCTCTTTTATCCCGTCTACAAGTTGGCCACGGGCGATGCCCAGCGGGAGGTGGCTTCGGCCGCCACCGGACTCACTGCCGACGAGCTGCAGGCCTTGCGGCGCAAGCGGGTCTTCAGCGACATCCTGAAGGGGGCGCTGATCATTTTCTTTTTCACGTTCACCGTGAAAGCTCCCGGTGCGCCCCAGATCCAGTTCATGATCCTGGCGGTGTTCCTGCTGTCGTACCTCGCCTACTTCCAGTGTTTCAACTATGTGGCTAAGAAGCTCATGGAGGCGCAGGACTGAAGAAACGCTCCATCTCCCCGAATACCTCCATGCTGCCGCCGCCGGCAAGCCGTACCGGCGGCAGTGACCGGAGGAAGAACCTGCCGTAGTTTTTCGAAAGCACCCGGCTGTCGAGGATGAGGACCGCCCCCCGGTCCTCGCGGCTCCGGATCAGCCTCCCGAATCCCTGTTTGAACTTTATGACCGCCTGGGGGACCGTGTATTCCATGAAGGGGTCGCCCCCCCGGAGAGAGATGTGGTCGGCCCTTGCCTCCAGGATCGGCTCCGTCGGCACCCGGAAGGGGAGCCGCGTGATGACCACCAGCTCCAGGGCCTTCCCCTGCACGTCAACCCCCTCCCAGAAGGAGTCGGTGCCGAAGAGGACTGCGTTGGGCTCCTTCCGGAACCGGGCCAGGAGGTGGTGCCGGTTGATCTCTCCCTGGCGCATGGGGGAGAGCCCCCGGCGCCGGAGCGCCTCCGCCATCCGGCCATGGATCCGTGAGAGAAGGTCGTAGGAGGTGAAGAGGACGAAGGCATGGCCGTTGGAGATGGCGAGCCCCCGGTGGAGGGCCACCTCCAGGGCTTCCTCGAATCCCCGCGCCGTGGGTTCGGGAAGGTCCGCGGGGATGCCGACGAAGGCCTGGCGCTCGTAGTCGAAGGGGGAGGCGAGCAAAAGCTCCGACACCCGCCCCCGTTCCAGGAGAGAGATGCCGGTCCGCCCCTTCAGGTAGTCGAAGGTCTCCCCCACCGCCAGGGTGGCCGAGGTGACCACAACGGTCCGGAAGGCGTCGAAAACTGTCCGCTTCAGGGAGGCGGCCACCTCCAGGGGGGAGGCGCAGAGCCGCACTGCCATCCCCTTGCTCCCCTTTTTCACCTCGAACCAGCGGCAGACCTCTCCCTCCCGGCCGATGAAGAAGAGGAGATCGGCGGCCATGGCTTCAATCCGTCCCGTCACCCCCCGAAGGTCTACCAGGAGCCCCGAAAGCTTCTCCTGTACCCCGTCGGGAAGCCGTCCGCACCCCGTGAGAAATTCCTTCAGCTCCCGCACGAAACTGTTTACGTCTGCCGCCAGTTCACGGGCCTCATCGTCGGTCTCCTGCCAAAGCTTCGAAGAGAAGAGCGCCGGGGTGACCCGGAGCTTCTTTTCCCCGTTCTCCGGCCCTTTCCCCTTCAGGTGGCCCAGGAGGGCGAGGCCGATGGCGTCCATGGCCCGGACTGCGCCCGCAGCCAGTTCCTGGGTGCGGGAGATGAGCTTTTCCTCCAGCCGCTCGGCCAGCTCCCGGTAGAGGTCGTCCAGTTCCACCGGCACCTCCCGCAAGAGCTGGGCCGACAGCTGGGGAAGGAGTCCCCGCTGGGCCTTGCGCGGGTTCTGGAGCCGCCCCAGGAGCTTTAAAATCCCCTGTCGGGAGACCTGGGCGGAGAGGTGACCCGTGGCCACGTCCTCCAGGTGGTGTCCTTCGTCCACGACGAGCCGCTCGAAGGGGGGAAGGATGGCGGTGGAGCGGTAGCCGGTCTCCTGACGCAGGGCCACGTCGGCCATGAGGAGCGCGTGGTTCACCACAAGGACGTCGGCGCTGGCCGCCTGGCGCCGGGCGCCGTAGAAGAAGCAGCGGGAGTAGGAGGGACACTTGATCCGGCCGCACTGGTCCGCCTCGCAGGCCACCTCCTCCCAGGTCTCGGGCTTGGGGATGAAGGAGAGGTCGCTGCGGCATCCCTCCACGGTCTTTTCGCTCCAGGCGATGACCGCCTCCAGTTCACCGGCCGCCGGGTCATCGGCGAAGAGGGAGGGCTCGCCCTTCACGGCGGCCAGCTTTCTCAGACAGAGGTAGTTGGAGCGCCCCTTGACGAGGACCGCCCGGAACTGGACCCCAGCGTGGCGCTGGAGGAAGGGAATATCTTTTTTTATGAGCTGTTCCTGGAGGTTTATGGTGTTGGTGGAGACGACGATCCGCTCCTTGTTGCGGATGGCCCAGAGCACCGCCGGCACCAGGTAGGCGAGGGACTTCCCGGTGCCGGTACCGGCCTCGATGACCGCTACCCGGTCGTCGTTGAACGCCTCGGTGACGGCAAAGGCCATGCGGAGCTGCTCCTCCCGGTGTTCGTAGCCCTGAAGGTTCTCTGCCAGGACCCCGGCCGGCGCGAAGATCCGCTCGATCTCCGGGAAGGAGAGCCGCTCCGTCTCCCGCCGGGCAAAGGGGGCCACGGCCTGGTAGCAGTTCTCCACGGTGTTGTCCACGATGGAGAAGCCGACCCCCTGGTTCCCCAGGAGGGAGGCGATTTCGATGTCGGCCTGGGAGGGGGTGAGGTTCCCCGAGGGGTGGTTGTGGATCACCACGTCGCCGAAGCTGGTGGCGATCATGATGGCTGCCACCGCGTCCCGGTTCCCCCGGGCCAGGGGTTCGACTTCCACGACAATCCGGTTTTCGTCGGTTCGCCCCAGGAAGAAGACCTCGTTTCCCCCCGTCTCGGCGATGGCGGCCCGCATGTCGAGGATTGCCTGGTCTGAAAAGTATCGCTTCATCCGGTCGAGAATATCGGGTTTAGCTGGGGGGGGCAACGAAAAAAGGGGCGGATCGCTCCGCCCCCGTTCAGGCCCGTCTGGCCAAGGGATTTACTTCTTGTGGCACTCGCCGCACTTGGTGGGGCCGGCTTTCTTCTCTTCGTGGCAACCCTTGCAGGTTTTGTGGGCCCAGTCCTTGCCGAACCCTTCGATCTTGCCGGGTCCCTTCTCGTGGCACGCCTTACAGCTTCCAGCCACCTGCTGGTGCTTCTTGTGGTCGAAGCTGACGTTGCCGTTCTTGGCCTCGAAGCTCATGGTGTCGGCTGCCATGGCCGCCCCGGCGGCAAAGATGGTGAGGGCCGCTGCTGCAATCAGTCTTTTCATGGTACATCTCCTTTCGTCGTGTCTATGGTGTAACCGCATGGGTCCATTATACGGGGTGCGCCATCCTGAGGATATCTATATCGATCGGTATGTGACCCGATGTCGGGTCGCCATGTACGCAAATACGGCGGGTTAGCCCCCCTTGTGGCATCCCTTGCAGAGGGTTGGTCCCCTTTTCATGGTTTCGTGACAACCCTTGCACCCCTTGCCATGGGCCAGCACCTTGTCGAATCCGTCGATCTTCCCGGGTCCTTTTTCATGGCATCCCCGGCACTGGCCCAGGGCCTCCTGGTGCAACTTGTGGGGGAAGTTCACCTGGCCGATCCGGTTCGGATAGGTGATGGTCTCGATGGCACCGGCCACCCCGGCGCCGGCGATCAGTAACGCTGCCGCTGCTGCCGCACAGTCTCTCCACTGCATAGCATTCGCTCCTTGGACGTGGGTTCTGATGGGGGCGATGACCCCGGTCGGTAATTTCGTCTGCAAGTTTCCTGCCTTGCTTGGGGCGTTGCCGGTCATTCCGTAAAATGATTTCGTGTCATTTCGAAAACCTGTTACAATCCTTCCCATGGAGAATCCAGCCGGGAAAAACGAACGGGGTGCCTCCCCCATTGTCGCCATCGACGGGACGGCCATAAAGAAGATACGTGAAGCCAAGAAGTTGACGCAGCTCTATGTGGCGAGCGTGGTTGGGGTCACCACCGATACGATCTCGCGGTGGGAGAACAACCGCTACCCCACCATCAAGCGCGACAACGCCGAAAAGGTGGCGACCGCCCTGGAGGTTCCCCTCGGTGAGATTCTCAGGCAGGAGCCGGAGGCCCCCGAACCGGAGCCGGAAGCCGCTCCCATCACCCCCCCCCGCCGTCAGCGCTTGGCTCCCCTTGTCCTGGCCGTGGGGCTCGCTACCCTCCTGGCGGCGCTGGTTTTCGGAGTCGTCCTCTCGCGCCGGGGAGCGGCCGAACTGACGGCAATCAGAGAGCTTCCTCCCTTTGGCGCGGCGGGCCAGCTCGTGCCGGTTCAGGTTAAAGTGGACCGGCGGGATGGTGAGCAGGGCGGTTTTATCGTAAAGGAGCGGATTCCGGCCGGCTGGCGTTTTGCCGCTTCCAATCCCCCCGTGGCGGGTGAGGTGGGGGCGCGGGAAGTGAAATGGCTCATCCCCCCAGGCGGCAGCGGGCCGGTTGTCATTTCCTATACCCTTATGGCCCCCCGGGCGCTCCCCCTGGGGAGCCGGGCCGACCTGAGCGGCGAGATCGTCCTGAGCCACGGCAGCTCTACCCGTCGGGGGACCATCGCCGGTCCGGCAAGGCTCACCGTAAATGGCCGTCACTGGGCCGATACCAATGGCGACGGCAGGATCGACGACAATGAGATCATGCCCGCCTACTACCTGTGCGAGGAGATGAAGGGGCTCGGCCTCGACTGGAAGACCATCGAAACCATCTGGAGCAGTGCCGGATACCGCTGGAACGACACCCTTAAAGTCTTTGAGGTGGTGAAGTGACCCACCGGCGCTATGCCTCTTTCGGTAACGAACTGCGCCGCGTCTTCGGCTGCCGGGTCCAGCGAATATCGGTGGATGCCGGCTTCACCTGCCCCAACCGGGACGGCTATGTCGGCACCGGCGGCTGCATCTTCTGCGGCGGCAAGGGGTCGGGCTCCTTCGGCATCAGACCTGAACTTTCCGTAACCCGGCAACTCGAACACGGGAAGGAATTCCTCTCCCGCCGCTACGGCGCCGCCAAATTTCTCGCCTATTTCCAGGCCTACTCCAACACCTACGCACCCGTGGGGCAGTTGCGGGAACTCTACAACGAGGCCCTGGCCGTACCCGACGTGGTCGGCCTCATCGTCGGCACCCGCCCCGACTGCCTTCCTGACGATGTGCTCGATCTCCTGGCGGGCTATGCCAGCCGCACCTACTTCTGGCTGGAGCTGGGGCTCCAATCCCCCCTGGATCGGACCCTCAATCTCCTCAACCGCGGCCACGACTTCGCCGTCTTCGCCGACGCCGTGGCCCGGAGCCGCGAGCGGGGTATCCGGGTCTGCGCCCACGTCATCCTGGGGCTGCCGGGGGAGTCGCGGGAGGAGATGCTGGCAACGGCCGGTATCCTGAATGATCTCGGAGTCGAGGGGGTGAAGATCCACCAGCTCCACGTTATGAAGGGGACTGCTCTGGAGGGGATGCATCGGCGGGGTGAGGTGCGGTGTCTGGAGCGAAGCGACTACGTGGAGCTCGTTTGCGATTTCCTGGAGCGTCTCGATCCCCGCATCGTCATCCACCGCCTCGTGGGTGACGCCCCCGCCGACCACCTGGTGGCGCCGCTCTGGTCCCTGGGCAAAGGGGAAGTGCTTGCTGCGATCGATGCCGAGCTGGCGCGGCGGGGGACGGGGCAAGGGTCTGCTTTCGGGAGCCGGGAAAAGGGCTAGAACGGATACCCCAGCCCCACGAAGACAGCGGGCCCTTCGCTGCCGACGCCGATATCGACCCGGCCGACGATGTTGGGGCGGACCACGGCCCGGAAGCCGATGCCGGGGTTGAATTCGAAGCTGCTCTTCCTGGCCTGGTCCAGGGATTCCATCACGGCTCCCAGGTCGATGAAGGGGGCCACCTCCCAGTCGGTGGTCACGTCGAAGACACTCCAGCGGAAGAGCCTGATCCTCTCCTCCAGGTTGCAGAGGAGGTAACTGGAGTCGATGAAACGGTTGCGGCCGTATCCCCGCAGGGTCGTCTCGCCGCCCAGGATGCTCCGCTCCAGAAACGGCACTTTGTTGCCGAGGGTCTGGTTGTAGGCAAACCTCGCCACGGAAATGTAGCGCGCTTCGTTCAGGGGCAAGTACCCCTTGAGCTCCACCTCGTAGTGATTGTAGTCCACGTCGCTCCCCAGCAGTTCACTGCTCGTCTCAAACGTTGCCTTGGCGAAGAGTCCCCTGGTGGGCATGTCGCGGGAGTCGAGGGTGTTGAAGATGAGGGAGAGTTTCTGGGCGTGGGTGGTGAAACCGGTGATTCCCGGCACCTGGCCCTCGGTGAAGAGGTCGTGGATGGAGGGAACCTTTTCGACTGCCCCCTCCTTTATGGAGACCCTGCGAAAACGCTCGCCGAATAAAATCTGGAAATTCCTGGCGATGTCGTAGCCGACGCCGGCGGTGATCCCGTATTCCTTGTCGGCGTAGTTGGTTTCGTTTTCCTGCCTGCTGTCCGACTGAAACCCGTAGAAGCGGGCCGAGCCGTCGGAGAACTTGTAGAGGAAGGCGGTCGTCTCCAGTTTGCCGTCCAAGAGGGTCTTGTCGCGGAATTTTACCTCGTAGTCCTCGTTGACGTTGGTGGATTTGGAGAGGTTGAATTCCCAGTTGCGGCTGGGGAGCGGAAAGAAGGCGCCGTAAAGGGAGAAGGTGGTGCCGAAGTTTTCGTTGAAGTTTACCTGGGGGGCTATGAGGGTGTTGACTTCGTCCCGGTCGTTGTGGAGGAGAAAGGCGGTGAGGCCGCCGAGGATGGCGCCTTCATTGGGGCTTGTGGCGATGACCGGCAGCGGGATGGTCACTACTTTTACCGGGTCCCCGAAGCTTTCATCGGTAAGGGGGTAGGGGAGCCTTTCCCGGGGGACCATGGTGGTGCATGCGGTCAGAAGGGACATTCCCAGTATGATTATAATGAATGATATGCGGTGCATTGGGCGGTCTTTCCAGTGGGAAATCGCGAGAAACGACCCCGAAGAATAACGGTTTTTCCCCTTCCGGGCAATACAAAAGACCGCTACCCCGCCCTATTACGGTTTCCCGTCGCGCCCTTCCTCATTCTCGATCCAGTAGAGCCAGGCCAGCAGTTCCGCCACCGCCCGGTACAGTTCGGGAGGTATGTAGTGGTCGATGTCCACCTGCATGAGCTGGCTCACGAGGGCCGGGGATTCGTGGACGAAGACCCCCGCTTCCCGGGCGCAGGCGATTATCGCTTCGGCAGTCACCCCGTGCCCCTTCGCCACCACCTGCGGCGCATATTGCCCTTCCTTGTAAGAAAGGGCTACCGCCTTTTTTTCCCGCTCACTGTGTTCCATCTCTCACCACAAAGCCGCCGAGCCGCAGGCCGGCGGCGCCGAATCGCTCCTCCAGGCCCTCCTGCCTGGAGGCGAGAACCTCGGCAGTCCGGCCTTCTTCCGCTGCCAGAACCACGGCAATGCCCTCCTTGCCCGAGCGAAGGGTTGCCCTGATGGCTCCCAGGCTCGGCAGTTCAACGGAAACTTCCGTCTGCCATGCTCTCTCTCCCTTTCCGCCCTCGGCTTCCCGTTCTTCCACTTTCCATTCCATGTCCTGTCCGGGCCAGACCTGCCCCTGCCACAGGAAAACGCCGGTGGTGAGGGTGGCGAGCTGTTCCTTGATGAGGGATATGGTCTGAGGCTCGACCCCCGACGGCGCGGGAGGCGTCATGGGGCGTCCCGCGCCTGCCCGGTCGGCAGGAACCGTTTCGCTTGGTATCGCCGTTCTCATGCCCGTGTCCTGTATTGCTGTTGATGGCGATGGCGTGGCGGCACCCTTGGCGGCGGCATGGGCAGGCGCGTTGTCGGGCAGAGGGACCGGCCCGGCTGTCGCGCGGGGGTCCGGAGCAGGCGCGGAGGGGGTCTGCTCCCCCACTGCCGGGCGAAGGAGCATGGTGTCCCGCGGCTGAGTCTCCTGGGCCTTGACTGGAATCTGCGATGGGGGCGGTCCAACTGTGGTTTCCCCCGGAGGTTTGGCTTGCGGATCTGCGGCCGTAGCCGTGGCCGGCTGCGGAGATGGCGGCGGCGCTTCCCCGGCCGGGGCCGGTTGGGGAGATGCGGATGCGCCTGCCTGCTGGGGCTGGGCCGGTACCGGCTGCTCGCCGGGGCGCGAAGGGGCTGCCGGCTGGTTCTGCTGCGTCGTCGGCGTGGGGGCATGGGGGAGCGCATCTCTTGATTCGGGCGCCGGAGCCTGCCCTCCTTGGGGCGTGGCGGTCGTGGAGCCGGTGCCGTCCGGTGCTCCCCCCTGCCGGGGTGGACCGCCTGTGGGGGATTCGGTTCCTCTCTGCGGGGGGGGCGCTGCCTCTGCCTGAGCGGTGCGGGAGGAATCCGGGGGCACTGCCTGCCCGGCGGGGAGCGCTTCGGCCGTGGCGACCTGGGCTTGCGGTGCCGCGGAAGGAGCCTGGGCGGCCGTGGCGCCCTGGGGCGTCAGCAGCAGTGTGCCGTCGACCGGAAGCCTTGCCGCGAGAGGCGAGAGCTTTCCCTGGGGCTCCTGGAGGAGTCCTGTGAGGGGATGTTCCCCCTGTACCCACTGGGACAGGTGCGATTCGTAAAAAACGCCGCTGCGGGTGAGGACATTCTTCAAGCCTTCGGCAAGCATGGCCGAATTGCGCGGAGGGCCGTTTATGACGAGGGACGGGCGCGGCAGGGGCGCTGCGGCAGGGGCGTCGCCGGCCTCCTGGGCCAGATTGTTGAGCCAGCGTCCCGTGTCGCTGATCTGCACCGGTATCGGAGAGTTGCCCGATTTCGACAGGGTGAAGAGCAGGCGGGGTTCGTCGGTGACATAGGTGAGTTCCACCGCTTGCCCCGGCTGCAGGTTGAGGGGGAGCTCCATGTGGAGGAGCTCGTTGGCGATTCGCACCAGGTAGCGGCTATTGGCGAGATTTGCCATCACCTCGCCGTGAACCATCTGCCCCGGAGTGAGGTTGAGTGGGGTGAGCGACTGCCAGGTGCCCTCCACCAGGGAACCGGTGGTATCCTTGAGCAGTGCCTGGACAATCCTTGTTATGTCCTGGGTGATGATCATGTCATACGTATCGGCGGAACCGGCAGAAACTTGAAGGGTGGGATTCGGGAGCCGACGGATGCGGGTTTCCCTGGTCCCTGGTCACCGATCCCGGCTTTTTACCCCCAGGCAATGGCTCCCTGCTCGTAAACCGGTCCCAGCTCCGGGTGCCGGGGCATAACCCGCACCATGAAGCCGTGCCTGCCGCAGAACCGCCCTTCGATCTCCCCCCGGAAAAGGTGGACGCCCTCCTCGGCTGCTTCCTGCCAGGTCAGGGGGACCAGTTCGCCCCCGACGATGTTTCCCCGCGAGTCGAGGACTCCGCAGTAGAGATCCGCGGCAAGCTGACTGGGGGGGATCTCTCCGAGGACGATCTTTGCCGTAACCGGGATCGTCGTGCCGAGAGGTATCTCTGCGGTGGTCTCGGCTTCGATGCCTGCAATCCGCACCTGATGCCAGGTGCGGCGGATGTCCCCCTTCCAGCGGGCAAGGTCCACGGCCAGGGCCAGCCCGTCGGCCGAAAGTTGCTCCCAGTGGTCGAAAGATGGGCGGTACATGGTTCTGGCGTACTCCTGAACCATCCGGTCGGTGCTGAAGATGGGGCATAGGGTCTGGAGGCTCGCCTTCATGCAGGCAAGCCATCCCCTCGGGATGTCATCGGAGCCCCGGTCGTAGAAGAGGGGCACCACTTCCTTTTCCAGCAGGTCGTAGATGGCGCGCCCCTCCACCTCGTTCTGATAGTCCAGGTCGTCGTAGACCTCTCCCTTGCCGATGGCCCAGCCGTTATTCCCCAGGTACCCCTCGGGCCACCAGCCGTCGAGGATGCTCATGTTGAGGCCGCCGTTGAAGGCGACTTTCATGCCGCTGGTGCCGCTGGCCTCCAGGGGGCGCCGGGGGGTGTTGAGCCAGACGTCGACCCCTTGCACCAGGTGCCGCGCCACGGCCATGTCGTAATCCTCAATGAAGACGATGCGCCCCCGGAACCGTTTGTCGAGGGAGTGCTGGAAGATCTCCCGGATCAGCTCCTTCCCCTCGGTGTCGTGGGGGTGGGCCTTGCCGGCAAAGATGATCTGCACCGGCCGGTCGGTGCTGGCGAGGATTTTCTCCAGCCGTGCCAGGTCGCGGAAGAGGAGGGTTCCCCGCTTGTAGGTGGCGAAGCGGCGGGCAAACCCGATGGTGAGGGCCTCGGGGTCGAGGACTTCATCCGCCTGGGCGATCTCCTTGGCGGTTGCGCCCACTTGCCGCAGGTGTTCCTTGAGACGGCGGCGGGCAAAGAGGACGAGCCGCTCGCGGCACCGCTCGTGGGTCCGCCAGAGCTCCGATTCGGGGATGTTGGCGACTCGCTTCCAGAGCAGGGGGTCGGTGGCGTCCTCGCGCCAGCGGTTGCCCAGGTAGCGGGTGAGAAGCCCCGCCATTTCGTTAGACAGCCAGGTCTTTGTATGGACCCCGTTGGTGACCGACGTGATGGGGATATGCTCGTGGGGAAGCTCGGGCCAGAGATTTTTCCACATGCGCCGCGATACCTCGCCGTGGAGCTGGGAGACGCCGTTGGCGTGATCGGCCAGCTTGAGGGCCAGTACTGCCATGCAGAACGCTTCGTGGGGGTTCTTCGGGTTGATTCGTCCCAGCGCAAGGAATTCGTCCCTGGAGAGCCCGACGGAGCGGTAGTAGCGCTCCAGGTACTTTTCCACCAGATCGGGGGGGAAGTGGTCGATGCCCGCGTCCACAGGCGTATGGGTGGTGAAGACATTGCCGGCCCGCACCCCTTCCATCGCCTCGGCAAACCGTATGCCGTGCTCTTTCATGAGGAGGCGGGTCCGCTCAAGGGCCAGGAACGCCGCGTGCCCCTCGTTCATGTGGCAGACGTTGGGATCGATGCCGAGCAGGTGCAGGGCGCGGATGCCGCCGACCCCCAGGAGTATTTCCTGCCGGATCCTCATCTCCAGGTCTCCGCCGTAGAGCTGGGCCGTGATTTCCCGGTCCTCCGGGGTGTTCTCCTCCAGGTTGGTGTCCAGCAGGAAGAGGGGGATCCGTCCCACCTGGACCCGCCAGATGTGGGCCGTCACCTTGCGCCCCGCCATGTCCAGCTCCACCGCCAGGGGGGTGCCGCCGGCGTCGCGCTCCAGCCTGAGGGGAAGGTTGTAGAAGTCGTTCTCCGGGTAGAGCTCCTGCTGCCATCCCTCGATGTTAAGGTACTGGCGGAAGTACCCCTGCCGGTAGAGGAGGCCGACCCCCACCAGCGGAATCCCCAGGTCGCTGGCCGATTTCAGGTGATCGCCGGCCAGAATCCCGAGACCGCCCGAATAGGTGGGGAGAGACTCGTGGATGCCGAACTCCATGGAAAAGTAGGCGACGGTCATGGGCTTGCCGCCGTTGCCGGTCCGGTCGAACCAGGTCCGTGCCGAAAGGTATTCCCGGAACTTTTCTTCCACCTGCTTCATCTGGGACATGAACCCTTCATCGGCGGTGAGTTTGTCGAGGGTGGTCTGCTGGAGGATGCCGAGCATCTCCACCGGGTTGTGCCGTGTCTGCTGCCAGAGGTCGATGTCGAGGCGCTTGAAAAGTTCCACCGCCTCGGGCTCCCAGGTCCACCAGAGGTTGTAGGCGATGGTCTGGAGCGTGGCCATCTCGCCGGTAAGGGACGGCACAACGGTGAAGCGGTGCATTTTTTTTGTGAAATCCATGGAAATCTCCTATGGGCTGCCTTCAGTCGGGTTTCAAAATTCCGAATTTTTCCAGACGGTACTGGAGTGTCTTGTAGCTCATGCCCAGGAGCGGCGCAGCCTTTGCGATGACCCAGCCGGCCCGCTCCATGGCCTTGATTATCAGGTTCCTCTCCAGTTCGTCGAACTGGATCCCCTCCGGGGGGAGCTCGAAGGGGAGTCCGCCCGCCCGGGAGATTCCCTCGGAAATCTCTGCGGGCAGGTCCTCGGGCTGGATCAGGTCGCTCTCCGCCATGAGCGCCCCCCTTTCGATGACCGATTCCAGCTGACGCACGTTGCCGGGCCAGCTGTAATCCATGATGAGCTTCAGGGCCGGTTTGGCGATTCCCCTGACGCTGCTCCCCCCCTGGCGGCCGTACTTCTTCACGAAGAAGTCGGCCAGGGCCGCGATGTCGCTCCCCCGTTCCCTCAAGGGAGGAAGGGTGATCCTGATCACGTTCAGTCGATAGTAGAGATCCTCCCGGAATCCTCCCCGCCTGATCTCCGCCTCCAGGTCCCGGTTGGTGGCGGATACGATCCGCACATCCACGGGGATGTTCACCTTTCCCCCCACTCTCCGGATTTCCTTCGTCTGGATGGCCCGCAGGAGCTTTGCCTGCATCGCCACGCTCATCTCTCCGATCTCGTCCAGGAAGACCGTGCCGCCGTTGGCCGCCTCGAAAATTCCCAGTTCACGGGAATCGGCGCCGGTAAAGGCCCCTTTCTCGTGGCCGAAGAGCTCGCTTTCCATGAGGTTCTCGGGGATGGCGGCGCAGTTGATGGCGAAAAAGGGTTTCTCCTTCCGGGGGCTCCCGTCGTGGATTGCCTTGGCCACCAGTTCCTTGCCGGTTCCCGACTCGCCGTAGATGAGGACCGTGGAGGCGGTGGGGGCGATCTTGCTGACGATCCGGAATACCTCGTGCATCTTCGGGTGTTCCCCGATGATGTTGGGGATGCCGCTGGTCTCTTTGATCCGTTTCTGGAGGACCCGGTTCTCGCGCAGGAGGTTCACCCGCTCGAATGCCCGGCGCAGGGTAAGGAAAAGGTTGTCCCGCTCAAGGGGCTTTTCCAGGTAATCGAAGGCCCCCTTCTTCATGGCCTCCACCGCCGAATCGACGGTGCCGTGGGCGGTCATCATGATGGCGCACTGGAGGGGATCCATCTCCAGGACCTTCTCCAGGAGCTCCATCCCCGACATTCCCTGCATCTTCAGGTCCGTGAGGATCAGGTCGAATTCGCTTTTTTCGAGTTCCCTGAGGGCTTCCCGCCCGCCGGGGGCCGCGGTCACGCGCAATCCTTCGCCTTCCAGGATTGTCTGGAGGATTTCCCGCTGTCCCCGTTCGTCGTCGACTATGAGAATGGTTCCGGTCATTGAAGTTTTCCTTGGTTCCTATGCGTCCGGCAGTTCAACCGTGAACGTCGTCCCCTTGCCGGCGGCGCTCGTCACGCTAATTTTCCCGCCGTGCTCCCGGATGATGCGTTCGGTAATGGCGAGCCCCAGGCCGATGCCGGCCTCCTTTGAGGTGTACCAGGGCTGGAAGATTTTCGGGAGGTCCTCCTCCCCGATACCGCAGCCTTCATCGCTGAAGGTCAGGTTAAAGCATTTCTGCTCCCGGTCGTAGGAGGCCCCGAGGGTTATGGCGCCCCCGTCGGGCATGGCCTGGGCAGCATTGGTGACAAAATTGGAAATACAGTTGCGGAGCATCTCGCCGTCGGCCCGCATGGGGGGAAGGTCATCCGGAAGGTCGGTGCGCACCGTGACCCGCTGCTCCGCAAGCTTCTCCCGGTGGAGCGGCAAGGTTTTTTCGATGAGTTCCGGGTAGGAGAGTTCCGTTATCCGCAGTTTCAGGGGGCGGCCGAAATTCATGAAGTTGACCACCATGTAGTTTGCCCGCCGCACCTCTTCCTTGATCTTATCGGCCAGG
Source organism: Geobacter benzoatilyticus (assembly GCF_017338855.1). NCBI lineage: Bacteria > Pseudomonadati > Thermodesulfobacteriota > Desulfuromonadia > Geobacterales > Geobacteraceae > Geobacter > Geobacter benzoatilyticus. The sequence continues at coordinate 775,362 of NZ_CP071382.1, read as the reverse complement.
GGGATGAACTTTTGAGCTTTTTCGGGGCAGGCCACCGTAAATTCGCTCTTCAGGTGGTCAATGGCGAGGCTTATGTAGTTGAGGGGATTTCTGATTTCATGGGCGATTCCCGAGGCTAGCTGTCCCACCCGTGAGAGGTGCTCAGCCTCGTAGAGGCGTTTTTCCAGGATCTCCCGCTCCCGGAGCTTCTCCACCATCTCGTTGAAGTTTCGGGCCAGTTCGCCGATCTCATCCCCCTTTGCCGCCGGAAAGGTGACCGATAGGTCGCCGTCGGCCACCCGCCGGACACCGTCCGCCAGGTGATTGATGGGGGCGGTGTAGCGCTTGGCCAGGAAGATGGTGAGGGAGATGCCCAGGAGAAAGACCAGGGAGGTGGCCACCATCCGGTTGATGAAATTCTCGTGCTGGATGGTGCGGACGTTGTCGAGGATGAGGTCGATCTGCACATACCCCAACTGCTCGTCGCCGACAATGACCGGAACCAGCAGGTCATAGTCCCGGATTCGCGCGCCGTTTTTGCCCTTTGCGCCGCCTGCGGTCCTGATCCCCGTTTCAAGCTGCCTGATTTCGCGCTTTTTCCCGATCCGGGCCGGATCGGAGGAGTCGATGACCTCCCCCTCGTTGCTGAGGATGGTTATCTCCTTGACTCCCTTGACCTTCGCCTCTTTCATATATTCCTTGAGGCGCGCACGATCCGGCTCGTACTCGGAGGTAAGGTCCTCGATGCTCATCTGGAGAGCCTTGGTCACCATGGTGGAGCTGGCCTGGATCTCTTCCACCATTTCGTTCTGGCTGTACTGGTTCAGGAGAAAGAGGGTGAGGATGGCGATAACCAGAAGAGACAGCATGATCATTACCAGCCGGGTATTGAGCGTCATGGATGGCTCCTGGTTGAACTGCGTGAAATATCGCGGAAGTATACCCCAGTAGCAGCGGTGGAGACAAGATAAGTATATCCAGCGCATTCCCCCGGCGTACTGATTCTGCTATCATGATGTTTTGAATTCCGAAAGGCTTGCCTGAAGCACCGGAGAGGGAGGCGCCAGATGCATGAGATGTCCATAACCCAAAGCGTGGTGGAAATATGCGAGAAGAGCGCGGAGGGGCGGCGGGTGCTGTCGGTGACGCTGGAGATCGGCGACCTCTCCGGCGTCGTGGCCGAGGCCGTGGAGTTCTGCTTCGAAGCCTGCACGCGGGATACCCTCCTGGAGGGGGCCCGGCTCGTCATCGAACAGGTGTCCGGCCGGGGAGAATGCACCACCTGCGGGAAGGGGTTTCCGGTTCGCGGCTACTTCGATCCCTGCCCCGCCTGCGGCGCCTACGGCATAAGAGTCGTGTCGGGTGAGGAGCTGCGGGTGAAGGAACTGGAGGTGGAGTAGCGAGGATTGCCGAACTGTCGTGCCAAGATCAATCCGAGGCGGTCTGCCATTAACTGAAACATCCCACCTGAAACATCCCACCAATTCCCAGATCAACAACTTCCCTGAAATATTCATGAGTTTTTGCCGAGCAGCGGGAAATGATTCCTGCTCGCTCCTTGAAGCACGGCAAACCAGGTCCGTGACTAAGAAAGCCAAACAGGGTGTTCATTTAAATTCAATATGAAATCCGGTGCTTGGAAAGAAGTCCCAGGGTAATTGCTGGTTTTATCAAATAAAATTAAAGTCAGGTTTATTTAAGCCGATAATAATTTTGTACTGATAATAATTAGAATTTATATGGTTTGGCTGAATTCTAAGTGCATTTGGACTCGGTGCGTGATCCCGGTTGTTTTAATGCAACTATCTGGTTCCGGAAGGTTTAATTTTTAATTGAGTATTGGAGAAGATAGTGCGGCAATACACCATTTGGGCCAGGCACATTCTGTTGGTTGGCGTAGTAATGATCTGCTCTGCATTGATGTCGGGCTGTGCCGGCTCAAAAAATTTGCATTCATCAATTTCTGATAAAGAGATGGCACAGATTACCTCCATGCTTCCACAGATAAAGAAGGGGAGTGTAGTCGACGATAAAGTGCAGAACGGTATCGAGTCGCTTCTTGCCCAACATTATCAAGACGCTTTGCAGTCATTCAGTGTTGCTTTGCGCTACGAGCCGCAAAACTCTTATTTGCAGTTTTTAAACGGGCTTTCATACCATCTTGTGGCAGAGAGCGGAGATGTCACCAAGTTGGAGTTTGCCAGAATTGGCTATCAGCTGGCGCTCAAGTTTGACAAGAACAACTGGCTGGCAGCAAAACAACTGGCGCGATTGTATCTTAAAAACAACAATTATCAGATGGCACAGGAATATTTTGCCTATGCCCTTCTTTATGAGCCTGAAGATTTTCAATCGCTCTATGGATTGGCGCAGGCATCTTACTTCGCCCTGGACCTTGAGACGGCACTGGGTTCCATCAAAATGGCCCGGCAACTTGCCCCCGATGACCGCAATATCCTGGCAGCAGCTGCAATGATTTCCGCGGCAGCAGGAATTTCGGATGAGGCCGGGGTGCAACTCGAACAATATAAAGAGGTTGAGCAAAACAAGGCCCGGATTGAGCATATTGCGGGACGGGTTCGCACCTGGTTGAAGATTAATGAAAAGGGGGAAACAGCTCCGGTTGAAAACACTCCGGCTCCGGAAAATGAAGAGCCGACTGTCGAGAGTGAAGCACCTGAAGACGTTGCCAAAACCGATTACACGGCAGATGAGGCTCAGGTCCAGACTCCTCGCATGGTAATTATCGATGTGGTGATGATCCGCACAGAAGAGGCGGAAAACACCTCAAAGGGGGTGAACCTCCTTGATGGCTTGGCGTTGCAGTTCAGTGACACGTTTCTGGGGTTCCAGAATACCTTTATCAAGGATTCGGTCGAGGGAACTACTAATACCCACCAGAGGATTGCTTCCACCACGCTATCGCTGGCAGATGTCAAATACAATCTGAATATTTTCGATATTGGGGAAGATAAGACAGAGGTCCTTGCCCGTCCCACCCTGGTGGCTCTCGATGGCCAGAAATCGACATTTTTTTCCGGTTCTCAACTCGCCGTAGCCGTAGCTGGCAACTATGCCGGTGGTGAACTTGAGAAGATCGATGTCGGCCTCAGGCTGGAAGTCACTCCAAAGTTCGTCGACAACGACACCATCCTCATCGATGTGGCGGTGGGCCGAAATTTCACGGAGCCGGGGGTAGTGGGCAGTTTTAAGGAGAGCATGCGGATCTCTAAAAATGAAGTTACTGCCAGCGTGGCCTTGAAATACGGGCAAACATTGATACTGAGCGGCCTGCGGGAGAAGCAGACTTCGGAGGTGAAGTCCGGGGTTCCGGTGCTTCGTGACCTGCCGCTGATACAGTATCTATTTTCCAACGAAATCACCAGCGACTTTCACAAATCCATCATTACCATCATTACTCCACGTCCGGTAACCCCGGGTGTTTACGTCTCTTCGTCTCCCGCAGATGCCAAATCAACTGCACCGGGAAAAACTGAAGAGCGACCGTACTTCGATGAATTGCGTAAATCTTCAACGACGCTTCTCTCGGTCGATGACAATCTCCGGCAAGTTCTGAGACATCTCAGCAAGCATCGCTCTGTCAGGGAATTCAGGGAAACTGACCTGTTCGACAATGTTTGGTATGGCAGCAGAGGTGATATCGGAAGCATTATCAAAAATGTAATGACATTTATGTACTACTGATTTGATGCTTTTAGCATTTCTATGAAGCCCAATCCAATGCAAAGGAGTTGACTATGGCAAAAAAATTGTTGGCAACTTGCTGTTTGACGGGATTGTTACTGGTGATGATGGTTTTAGCGCCGTTTGCCCACGCAGAAGATCCACCCTTTATAAAGTCTTCAACTGCATTTTATAATGAAGCGGACACGTTCAGAGTCGAGTCAAACCTGTTGATCGACAACACTCAGGAAGTCGATACATTTTTGCTTAATTTCGAAAATGCTCTGGCAGTGCCGCACAATGTTGCAACAGCTCTGAAGCAGTTGAACAACACCCTGGCGGTGGTCAAGCAGGCTATAGTTGTTGCCAAGCAGGTTCCCCAGACAAGGGACAAGGCACAGAAGCTGGAAAAGAATCTGGATTCGATCAAGCAACCCGTAGCAAACGCTGCGGAAAAAGCTGCGGAAGTTGATCGAAACGTCGAACCGGTACGGAATGCGGCCAGCAAGGCTACCGCAGCCGTTGAAACAACTTTGGAGAATGAGACGGCACTAAGGGCTTTTGCCGTAACCTACCTGGACCTGGTTGAGAAACTCTCTGAATGCGCTGATACGAAGCCGGCCCTTGAACAACCGACAATAGGCATCCTGGATGGCTCGACAAAATCGTTCAAGAAGATTGATCAAGGAATCAAGCCGGTTAACCAGGCCTATGCCACAACCGTTGCCGCTCCGGAAAAAACCTTGAAGGCGGCTGCAACCAAGATTGAAGATAAAATCAAACAGCTTGAGCAACTTTTGAAATCTGTCAACGGATTGCAGAGCCAACTGAATCCCCTGGCCACTCCACTTGCCGAACTGAAAAAAGTCCTGGATCAGTCAGTAGGATTTTCCTTTGCGTACCCTTGCGGCACCAAAATGTGTTCCCAAAACACTCCGTATCCCTGCGGCGTCAAAATCTGCAAAAAATATGGCGTCAAATATCCTTGCGGCACAAAGATCTGCTATAAGGAAGTGCCATTCCCCTGCGGTGTCAATACCTGTTCCGAAAATGTTTCGATTTCGGTCGGCACCGTCATTAATGGTGCTGATGCCGTCGAACAAAAGATTGAATCCCTGTTGAGTTCAACCGCATGGGAAGCATTGAAAGTCGTTGGCGTGAAGAAATATGTTGATGAACTGCAGAGTAAGGCCAACTCTCTTGTCAATCCGGTACTAAGGAAATTCAATCTGGATATTTCCACCACCTTGCCAAGCCTGGATGTATCTATCGATCCCTCAAGCCTGACCACTGCTACCCAGCAACTTACCCATCTTGCCGATGCGCTTGCCCAGATCGGCAAAAAAATCGATATGAACAATGCTGATTTTGCTCCCGAGATAAAAAATCTGAATTCGTTGCAAGGCGATATTACAGGCCTTTTGAAAACTTCCGGGTGCCAAGCTGCTGCGCCCAAAGCCGCTCCGCTAATGCAGAAACGAATTATCTGGAGAAAGGGTAACGGCAAGTAATTACGTGACCCAAATCCCCCCTCCCGCAAGGGAGGGGGATAATCCAACCCGCCCTTGAATAGCCGTTAAAACCGTTTACAATTCCCCCCAGGTATCTTACAGTTTACCCCCCATCCCGCCCACTCTCCTTTATGAGGAACTGCCATGGAAACCCTCAAAAATACCCCCCTTTGCACCGAACACGAGAAGCTGAACGCCCTAATGGCCCCCTTCGGCGGCTGGAACATGCCGATCCAGTACGAGGGAATCATCGCCGAACACCGCTGGTGCCGGGAGCAGGCGGCCCTCTTCGACATCTGCCACATGGGGGAGTTTCTCTTCACGGGGGACATCGTCGCCTCGGGGCTCGAAGATGTCTTCACCTTCTCCGTTAAGTCGATCCCGGTGGGGCGCTCCCGCTACGGCTTCCTCCTGAACGAAAACGGCGGGGTCATCGACGACCTCATCGTCTTCCGCCTGGCCGATGACGAGGCCATGGTAGTGGTGAACGCCGCCACCATCGAGAAAGATTTCGCCGCCATCTCCGCCCGCCTCTCCGGCGGTGAGTTCCGCGACATCTCCGCCGCCACCGGCAAGCTGGACCTCCAGGGGCCCCTCTCCCGGGACGTGCTCTCCGGCGTCATCGGGCCGGATATCGCCGCCATCCCTTACTTCAAGTTCATCCGGACCAAGGTTCTCGGCGCCGACGCCATCGTGAGCCGCACCGGCTACACCGGCGAGCTGGGGTACGAGATTTTCCTCCCGGCGGAAAAGAGCGCGGAGCTATGGGCAAGGCTCCTCGCCGACGAGCGGGTGAAGCCCGCCGGTCTCGGCGCCCGGGATGTGCTCCGGCTGGAGATGGGGTACAGCCTCTACGGGAGCGACATCGACGAGGCCACCACCCCCCTTGAGGCGGGGCTGGAGGCCTTCGTGAACTTCGACAAGGCGTTCGTGGGAAAAGAGGCGCTCCTGAAACAGCGGGCCGAAGGGGTGAAGCGGCTCAAGGTGTCCTTCGACGTGACCTCCCGCCGCTCGCCGCGCCATGACTACGCAATCCATTTCGAGGGTGAGCGGGTCGGCACCGTAACCAGCGGCGTCTTTTCCCCAATGCTCGGCTGTGGCATCGGCATGGGGTACGTGAATCCTTCCGTGGCCACCCTTGGCGCTCCTCTCACCATAACTCACGAGAAGGTGAGCATGGAGGCCACGGTGGTGGATCTGCCGTTCTACCGGGGCGGTTCGCTGCGTTCGTAGGGGCGCTGCTTGCTGCGCCCTGAATGCCTATGTACCCCCTGCCAAAATGGGCGGAGCAAGCGCCACCCCTACAGCTATTTTATTCCCATTAAACGATAAGGAGGATTGTCATGGAAATTTATTTCACCAAAGAGCACGAGTGGGTCAAGGTCAAGGACGGGGTTGCGTCGGTGGGGATCACCGAGCATGCGGCCCACCAGTTGGGAGATGTGACCTTCGTGGAGCTGCCAAAGGTGGGAAAGACCGTGAAACAGTTCGAGGTCCTGGCGGCCATCGAGTCGGTTAAAGCGGCCAGCGACATCTACTCCCCGGTTTCCGGGAAGGTGACCCAGGTGAACGAGGCCCTGGAGGAGCGCCCCGAGATCGTCAACGAGGCGGCCGAGGATGCCGGTTGGATGGCTATTCTTGAAATGGCCGACCCGGCCGAGCTCCAGAAGCTCATGACCCGTGACCAGTATGATGATTACCTGGGGAGCCTCGCATGAGCACCCCCGGTTACTGTCCCAACACACCGGAGGAGGTGCGGGGGATGCTGGCGGCCATGGGGGCGTCGAGCATCGATGATCTGTTCCGGCCGATTCCGGCCGGGCTGCGGGCCAGATCCTTCGAACTTCCGGCGGGGATGTCCGAGTTCGAGATGCTCCATCGTTTCGAGCACCTGGCCGGGAATAACGCCCAGCATCTTTCCCACTTCGTTGGCGGGGGGTACTACGACCACCTGATTCCGGCGGTGGTGGACCATCTTTCGGGGCGTGCCGAATTCTACACCGCCTACACCCCCTACCAGCCCGAGTGCTCCCAGGGGACCCTCCAGGCCCTTTTCGAGTACCAGACCGCCATCTGCCGCATTACGGGAATGGATGTCGCCAATGCTTCCCTCTATGATGGCGGCACGGCCCTGGCCGAGGCGGCCATGATGGCCCTGCGGATCACGGGGAGAAACCGCCTCATTATCGACGGGGCCGTGAACCCCTTCCACCGGGAGATTGTCCGCACCTACCTGGCAAACCTGGATGTGGAGCTGGTGGAGATCGGGCCGAAACTCGGCATGGAGGACGACCTGCGCATCCGTGCCGCCATCGACGACGCCACTGCCGCGGTCCTCGTCCAGAATCCCAATTTCTTCGGGAGCGTCAGCGACTTCCGCAAGCTGGCCGCCGACACCCACGCCGCCGGGGCGCTCCTGATTGTTTCCGCGTATCCGGTGGCCCTGGGGCTCGTGGAGAGTCCCGGCGCCATGGGGGCCGACATCGTGGTGGGCGACGGCCAGAGCCTCGGCAATCCCCTTTCCTTCGGGGGGCCGTCTTTCGGCTTCATCGCCAGCCGCAAGGAGTACATCCGCAATCTGCCGGGCCGTATCATCGGTGAAACCGTGGATGGGAACGGCCAACGGGGCTTCGTCCTCACCCTCCAGGCCCGGGAGCAGCACATCAAGCGCCACAAGGCCACTTCCAACATCTGCAGCAACCAGAGCCTCTGCGCCCTGCGGGGCCTCATCTTCCTCTCCTCCCTGGGAAAAGAGGGATTTGCGGAGCTGGCGCGCCTCAACTACGACAAGGCCGAGTACGCGAAGAAGGTGCTCGGCAACCTCGCCGGGGTCGAAGTGATGAACGGCGGCGCCACCTTCAACGAGTTTACTGTCTGCCTCCCCAAGATTGCCGAGGAGGTGGTCACCAATCTCCTCCGCAAGGGGATTGCGGCCGGAGTGCCCCTGAGCCCCTACTATCCGGAGATGGAGCGGTGCATGGTGGTAACGGTGACCGAGAAGCGGACAAGGGATGAGATCGACACCTTTGCCCGGCATCTGGAGGGTATCCTATGCAGCTGATTTTCGAAAAATCGGTTCCCGGCCGCCGGGGCGTGCGCCTTCCGGCAAGCGATGTCCCGGCTGCCCCGGAGCTACCCGCGGCACTCCGCCGACAGGAGGCGGCCGCCCTTCCCGAGGCGAGCGAACTGGATGTGGTGCGCCACTTCACGAACCTTTCGCGCCGCAACTTCTCGGTGGATACCAATTTCTATCCCCTGGGCTCCTGCACCATGAAGTACAACGCCAAGGCCCTGGAGGAGGCGGCAAAGCTTTTTGCCCCCTACCACCCCATGGTGCCGCTCCTTCCCCATGGGGCTTCCTTCAGCCAGGGGTGCCTGGGGCTCGCCTACGAACTGGGGGCGGCCCTGGCGGAGATCACCGGCATGGACGAGGTGACCACCCAGCCCCTGGCCGGCGCCCACGGCGAGATGACCGGCATCATGCTCATCGCCGCCTACCACGAGGCAAAGGGGAACAAGAAGAAGTACGTGGTGGTCCCCGACTCCTCCCACGGCACCAACCCCGCTTCCGCCGCCATGGTGGGGTACGAGATCATCACCGTGCCGACGGCTCCCTACGGCGACATGGACCTGGATAAATTCCGCGAGGTGATGACCGACGAGGTGGCGGCGGTCATGATGACCTGCCCCAACACCCTGGGGCTTTTCAACCCGCACATCCAGGAGATCTGCGACATTGCCCACGACCACGATGCCCTCATGTACTACGACGGTGCCAACCTGAACGCCATCCTCGGCAAGGTCCGCCCAGGCGACGTGGGGTTCGACGTGATTCACGTGAACCTCCACAAGACCTTCGGCACCCCCCACGGCGGGGGCGGCCCCGGCAGCGGCCCCGTGGGGGTCAAGAAGCAGCTGGTCCCCTTCCTCCCGGTCCCGCGGATTGTGAAATACGACGACGGCTGCTACGGGATCGACGCCCCGGCCCACGGGACCATCGGCCGCCTTGCCGGTTTCTTCGGCAACTTCGGGATCATGGCCAGGGCCTTTGCCTACATCACCATGCTCGGCCGCGACGGCCTCATCCAGGTGAGCGAGCAGGCGGTGCTGAACGCCAACTATGTGATGCATCGCCTGAAGGACGTCTATGACCTTCCCTATGATCAGACCTGCATGCACGAGTGCGTCTTTTCGGCGGCCCGGCAGGTGAAAAACGGCGTCCACGCCATTGACATCGCCAAGTTTCTCATCGACCGGGGCTATCATCCCCCCACGGTCTACTTCCCCCTCATCGTCAAGGAGGCCATCATGATCGAGCCTACCGAGACTGAGAGCAAGGAGACCCTGGACGCCTTCATCGCCGTAATGCGTGAGGCGGCGGAGCTTGCCGAAACCGATCCGGCGGCCTTCGCCGAGATGCCCGGGACCATGCCGGTCACCCGCCTCGACGAGACCAAGGCGGCCCGGGAGCAGAATGTCTGCTATTTCGGCTGCTGATGTTACCGGGGGCCAGGGGCCCTGGCGTCTCGTGGATACCGGCCCCCTGGACGGCCCCGCCAATATGGCGGTGGACGAGTCGCTTCTCCGGCATTTTGATCCCGCCTCGTCTCTGCCGGTGCTCCGCCTTTACGGGTGGGAGCCACCGGCTTTTTCAGCGGGGCGTTTTCAGCGGCCGGAGGAGGCGTTGCTGCTCGACCGGTGCGCGGCCGCCGGCATTCCCGTTGTGCGGCGGATAACCGGCGGCGGGGTTATCTATCACGCTGCGGAGCTTACCTATGCCGTGGTCTGCGCCCCGCGCCACATTTCCGGCGCCCGGGGAGTCAAGGAAACGTTCCGGGCACTCACCGCCTTCCTGCTCCGTTTTTACGGCAACCTCGGCATAACGGCTTCCTGGGCCATGGATTCTCCGTTGGCTGGGGGGGGCTATGGCGTGCGAACGCCCATCTGCTTTGCCGGCAAAGAGGAGTACGACATCGTTGCCGGGGGGAGGAAGATCGGCGGCAATGCCCAGCGGCGGCTGAAGGATGCGATCTTTCAGCATGGCTCCATCCCGCTGAGCTGCGCGATTTCCGAGGCGCTGCCCTTTTTTCGCGAGCCCCCCGCCGGTCTTGTCGACGGGACCACGAGTCTCGCCCAGTTGGGAGTGACGGCAGACCCGGCTTGGCTGCGGGGGGAGCTTGCCCGCGCCTTCGGGGAAACCCTCGGCGTCGAACTCATCCCCTTGGCCCTCACGGCGGAGGAAGGGGCAACCGCCTCCGGTCTCGGCGCCGGGCGTTATGGCGGGGATGCCTGGAATCTGCACGGAGAAACGCCATGAACATCGCCCGCAAGCCCGAGTGGCTGCAAAAGAGGATAAACCCGGCGGCCCACGCAGCCATGGAGGGGCTTCTGGGGGAGTTGCATCTTCACACGGTTTGCCAGGAGGCCCGCTGCCCCAATATTACAGAATGCTTCCGGGAGCGGCAGGCAACCTTTCTCATCCTGGGGGCCGACTGCACCCGTCTCTGCTCTTTCTGCAACGTTACCAAGCGGACGCCGCTCCCCCCCGACTCCACTGAGCCGGCCCGGGTGGCGGAGGCGGTTTTTCGCCTCGGTCTCTCCCACGTGGTAATAACGAGTCCCACCCGGGATGATCTCCCCGACGGCGGCGCCGGCCATTATGCCGAAACCGTTGCCGCCATCCGGAGTGCTGCACCCGCCACGAAGGTGGAACTCCTCATCCCCGATTTTCTCGGCAGTAGCGAGAGTCTTGCCCGGGTCGTAGCCTCGGCGCCGGCCATAATCGGCCACAATGTGGAAACGGTGCCGCGCCTTTATGATATCCGCGCGGGGGGCGAATATGGCCGCTCCCTCCGGGTGCTTCGCATGCTTGGGGAGTTGGCGCCGGCCGTGCGCAGCAAGTCGGGAATCATGCTCGGCCTGGGCGAGACGGAGGACGAAGTGCTGACGGTTTTTGCCGACCTGCGAGCCGCCGGTTGTTCCTATCTCGGAATTGGCCAGTATCTTGCCCCCAGCAGACAGCACCATCCGGTCCGGGAATTCATCAGGCCCGAACTATTCGAAAAGTACCGGATTACGGCACTGTCCATGGGGTTTGCCCACGTGGAGAGCGGGCCATATGTGCGGAGTTCCTACCATGCAGCCCGTTATGACGGGGCGCCATAAACCTCGGCACGAAATGTGCTGAATCTCCGGCAGAACCCTTTGGTCCCCTTTGTCAGGGGGGAGACGGGGATGTGACGGATATTTGACTAATGGGGGTAGTTACGTGGTCTGCGCATGGTGGTGCTGGATAGTCCTGGGGGTTGCATTAATCGGAATCGAGCTTCTCTTCCCCTCGTTTACCATTGTCTGGTTCGGGTTTGGCGCCCTTATGGTCGGAGGGGGGGCGCTTCTTTGGGGAGGGGACTCTTTGCTGATGCAGGCTCTTGTCTGGGTTTTGATTTCGGTTTCCTGTTCCCTTTGCTGGCGCAGGTATCTGCGGCGCAGGTTGAGTCAGGGGGAAAATCGGGACCCCTCTTTACCCCCTTTTGAGGGATGCTCCTCGGTGGCAGACCTTGCCGTTCAGGTCGTCTCCCGCCAGGGGCATCTCCTCAGGGTTGTGACGCTTGCATCCGAAGCCAACAAACGCTTGAACGTCCTTACGACAAAGTGACGGGACGTTACCTAGCGGTTCCGGCGCTTTACACGTATTCACCCGGTGGTATGCTTGTGGAAAATCCAGGTTGCGGAGGATGCCATGAGCTACGGTGACGACAGAGTCTACAAAAAAGTGGAGATTATCGGGGTATCGAAGCGCGGGCTTGATGCGGCCATTCAGGCGGCGGTCACAAAGGCCCACAAAACGCTGCAGAAACTCTCCTGGTTCGAGGTCCAGGATATCCGCGGCCATGTGGGCGATGACGGTACCGTGACCGAGTACCAGGTGATATTGAAGGTGGCATTCGAGATTAAAGAGTAGGCAGATGCCGGACCAGGCAGTTCATTTAAACAAGTGAAAGGAAAAGTAAACATGGCACAGGCAAAAAAGGGTGACACCGTCAAGGTTCACTATACGGGCAAGCTTTCGTCCGGCGAGGTCTTTGATTCTTCCGAAGCAAACGGGAACACTCCCCTCGAGTTCACCATCGGCGAGGGTGACGTGATTGCAGGTTTCGAGGAAGCGGTTATCGGCATGAGTTCCGGCGAAGCCAAGACGGTGACGATTCCCGAGGACAAGGCTTACGGGCCGAGGATTGAAGGGCTTGTGGCCGAGGTGGAGCGGGAATATCTCCCCAAGGATGCCGAGCCCAAGCTGGGGCAGCAGTACGAGGTGACCCAGGATGACGGGCAGATTTTTAACGTGATGGTTACGGAGATGACCGACACTACGGTGACCCTCGACGCCAACCATCCGTTGGCCGGCCGAGACCTGATCTTCGAGATAAAGCTTGTGGAAATTGCCTGATCGCCCGGAGTTGCGTAAAAAGTGAAAAAGGGAAGCGGCCTTGAGCCTCTTCCCTTTTTTTATGACTGCTGATGGGTGCCGTAACCCCGAGAGTGCTTCAGTTCTCGGTCATGAAGTGCTGTTCGTACAAATCCTCAAGCTGTGTGAGGTGTTTTGCCTCGTCGGCCAGCATTTTCTGGAAGATGCCCGCCATGGGGGCGCCTGCACACCCTTCGGCCATACGCTTGTAAAAATCCATTGATCCCTTTTCGAGGTGAATGGCGTAGGCCAGGGCTTCACGGGTATCCGAGTTGGGGCTCAGCTCTTTCTTTGCCAGAACGTAGCCGAGGTTCATGGTCGAAATCGGCCTGTCGAGGGCTTCGGCTCCTTCCATCTCCCCTTCAAGGAGGGCCTGCTCCAGGCTCTGCTTATGTTCCAGTTCGTCCATGGCGGCTTCCTTGAGAATCTCGCGCGCCCCTTTGTTTTTTACCTTTTTTATGGCGGTCAGATAGTGCCGGAATCCTTCTTCCTCCATCTGGATAGCCATTTCCACGGCGGCTTCGAACGTGTAGCAGACCGCACCTTGTTCGCTCATGGTCCTCTTCCCTCCCCGTGTTTCGTTAAATGATTCTTTATTAACACACCCGCTCTTCAAGCACAAGGGTCTTGTATACGATACGGACTGGCAAAAGGGCGTGCGTGCGTTACACTTTGTTCAACTGACCGAGAGTGATGCGTTGCACGGAGGAGTTGCCATGAAAATTTTCCTTTCCGGTGGAACCGGTTTTGTCGGCGGACACCTGAGGCGTGCGCTCCTGGATGCCGGGCATACCGTCCGGCTCCTCGTCCATGGGCAGCATGAGGGTGTGGAGCAGGGGGTGGAGCAGGCCGAAGGGGATGTGACGAAGGTGGAGACTTTCGCAGGGGCCGTGGAGGGGTGTGACGCCACCATCAATCTGGTGGGTATCATCCGTGAGTTTCCCTCCAGGGGGGTCACTTTTGAGCGGCTCCATGTGGAGGCAACTAAAAACGTCCTGGAGGCTGCCCGGCTGGGGGGAGTCCGGCGCCACCTGCAGATGTCGGCCCTGGGCTCCCGGCCCAATGCCACTTCCCGGTATCACCAGACGAAATGGCGCGCCGAGGAGCAGGTGCGCAACTCGGGGCTCGATTGGACCATCTTCCGCCCGTCGATTATCTTCGGCCCTAAGGATGATTTCATCAACAAGCTGGCCGGCTACATCAGGTCATACCCGGCCGTTCCGGTCATAGGCGACGGGAGGTACCGGCTTCAGCCGGTGTCGGCCGACGACGTTGCCCGCTGTTTCACCCTCGCCCTGGAGAAGCCGGAGACTGTGGGGCAGGCCTATGAGCTCTGCGGCCCGGATTGCATCGTCTATAACGATTTGCTCGACATCATCGGCCGGGTGATCGGCAAGGGTCATGTGACGAAGATTCCCAATCCCCTGGGCATCATGAAACTGGTCGTGCCGGTCATGCAGGGCTTCTCTTCCTTTCCCATAACCATGGACCAGATTACGATGCTGGTGGAGGAGAATATCTGCACGAGTCCATGGCCACGGGTATTTGAAGTCGAGCCCGAACGGTTCGAGGCGGGAATTTCCAAATATCTGAGCCGCTGACCCGTTTGCCCCGTTACATGAAACCGGCGGAAATGAAACTTGTGAAGCGGCCGTCTCCGATGATGATGTGATCGAGAACCTTTATTCCCATGAGGTCACCCGCCTCCCGGAGGCGCCGGGTGATTTCCAGGTCTTCGCGGCTCGGAGCCGGGTCCCCAGTGGGGTGGTTGTGGACGAGAATCACCGCTGCCGCCGACTCCCGCACGGCCGGGTTGAAAACTTCCCTTGGATGGACGATGCTCTGGTTTAGGCTTCCTTCCGAAATCTGCACTTCCCGCATGATCCGGTTTTTCCCGTCCAGCAGAAGCACCATGAAGTACTCCTTGCGCCGGTCACGGAAGGCATAGTGGTAGTGGTTGTAAACCTGCTCGGGGGAGGTGAAGCGCTCGCTGCAGATCATGAGCCGCTCCGAATTGATGCGGGTTGCGATCTCCAGTGCCGCCTTGATGGAGGCCGCCTTGGCGGGGCCGGTTCCCTTGACGGCGCAGAGTTCTCCCACAGTCGCGCCGGCCAGGGTTCTGAGATCCCCGAATTCCTGGAGCAGGTCCCTGCCGAGGTCGATGGCGCTGCGCTTTGTGACCGTATCACCGGTACGGATTATAAGGGCCAGGAGTTCTGCGTCGGAAAGGGCGGGGCTTCCCCGTCTCACCAGTTTTTCCCTGGGACGCTCGTCCTCGGGCCACGACTTGATGCCGCCTGCCATGCTATGTATTCCTCCCTGCTGATTATTCCCGGTTCGGGAGCGGGAACTGTAACATGGGGGAGAAATAATTAAAAGCTCCTAAGCGTCGCTTATTGGTTGAATATATAGAGGAGAACCGCTCCCCCGGCAAAAATGCGATACCAGACAAAGGGGTAGAGGGAATAGCGCTGCACCAGCTTGAGAAGGAGGGCGACGCTTATGTAGCCGAACGCAGCCGAGACGGCGATGCCGATCAGAAGCGGCTGCAATTCACCTTGTGGCACTCCCTGATGCGCCAGTTGGCCCACTTTCAGCAAGGCGGCCCCGGCAACTATGGGGAGCGAGAGGAGGAACGAGAACCGGGCGGCCGTCTCGCGGCTGAAGCCGAGGAACAGGGCCGCGGTAATTGTGATGCCGGAACGGGAAGCCCCGGGAATGAGCGCCAGACACTGGGCCAGGCCGATCAGCATGGCGTTTTTGAGGTTGATGCGGTCCATTTGCAGGCGTTTTGCGCCCATGGTGTCGGCCAGGGCCAGCAGAAGGCCGAAGCCGATGAGGAGCGTGGCGATTATGGCCGGATTTGAACGGAAGATTTCTTCAATGGGTTCTTCGAGAGTCTTGCCGACGATGGCGGCCGGGATGCACGCTGCAACTATGTAATAGGGAAGGCGGATGGCGGGGGAGCCTGCTCCCTCCCTGAGCCCTGCGATGGCGTTTACGGCCATTTTGGAGATGTCGCGGCGGAAGTAGAAGGCCAAAGCGATGAAGGTCCCCAGATGGAGCGCGACGTCGAAGGTGAGCCCCGATTCGGGCCAGCCCAGCAGCCATGGAACAAGAATCAGGTGTGCCGAACTGCTTATGGGAAGCACTTCGGTCAGTCCTTGAACGGCTCCGAGTACTGTTGCGTGAAGGGGGTTCATAACCGGTCTCCTTGGTGTGCGGGCATAAGTTATACAACCTAATAAATATGTGCCCACAAGTCAAAGGTTGATGCTGATATGGCACAGAGTTGTAACATCGTCGCAATAATTTTCATAGGCAAAGGAGCGATTTTGTGTTATTTCTCTTCTGTTACAGACCTTAATCAGCGCGGCGTAGTGCCGCCTACCAGAATCGGAGGAAGCAATGTTCGGCCTTATTCCGAAGGAAGAGAAGTTTTTTGCCCTGTTCAATGACATGACCGCCAATATCATCGAGGGGGCCAAGCTCCTCAAGGATATGATGGATAATTACGACGACCCCCAGGGGAGTCAGAAAAAGATCAAGGACATCGAGCATAAGGGTGATCAGATAACCCACGACATCATCCAGAAACTCAACAAGAGCTTCGTGACCCCCCTTGACCGGGAGGATATCTACTCCCTGTCGGCGGCCCTCGATGACATGATCGACCTCATTGACGCATCATCGCAGCGCTTCATCATGTATAACGTGGAGAAACCGACACAGGAAGCGAAGGAGCTTGCCTTCATCATCCTCAAGTCGTGCGAGGCGGTTGCCAAGGCAGTGGGACACCTGGGGGGCAAGTTCGAGCATATGGCAGGGCACTGCGTTGAGGTCAACGCCCTGGAAAACGAGGCTGACCGCGTTTGCCGCGAGGCCATAAGCAAGCTCTTCGACGAAGAGAAGGATCCGATTCAGCTCATCAAGTGGAAAGAGATTTACGAAACACTCGAGCGGGCAACCGATAAGTGCGAGGACGCAGCCAACATCCTTGAGAGCGTGGTGGTGAAAAATGCCTGATGCGACATTGCTCATGCTTGTCCTGGTTATCGGGGCGGCACTGGCTTTCGACTACATCAACGGCTTCCACGATACGGCAAATGCCATCGCCACCTGCGTATCCACCCGCGCCCTTTCCATAAGGGCTGCAATCACCATGGCGGCGGTGCTCAACTTCGCCGGCGCAATGATTTCCACGAAAGTGGCCGCCACAATCGGCAAGGGGATAGTGGATGCCAACAACGTAACTCAGATGGTGGTGCTTGCCGGGATACTCGGCGCCATCGTCTGGGACCTCATCACCTGGTATTACGGGCTTCCCGCATCCTCTTCCCATGCCATCATCGGTGGACTGATGGGGGCGGTCATAGCCCATGCCGGTACGGCTGCCCTCCATTGGAAGGGGCTTGAAAAGATAGTCCTGTCGCTGGTTCTTTCCCCCATCGTTGGCGTCGTGCTCGGTTTCATTGCCATGATCATCATGCTTTGGTGCTTCAAGAGCAAATCGCCCCATTCCATCAATAATAATTTCCGGCGGCTCCAAGTCCTGTCGGCCGCTTTCATGGCCTTCTCCCACGGCACCGCCGACGCCCAGAAATCCATGGGCGTCATCACCATGGCACTGGTGAGTTACGGCTCCCTGACCACCTTCGATGTCCCCACATGGGTCAAGATTGCCTGCGCATTGGCCATGGGCTTCGGCACCGCTGCCGGCGGGTGGCGGATCATCAAGACTGTCGGGAAGGACTTCGTGAAGCTTCAACCGGTTCACGGCTTCTGCGTCGAAACCGCCTCGGCGGGGGTCATCCTGGGGGCCTCATCCATCGGGATGCCGGTAAGTACCACCCACGTAATCACCTCATCCATCCTCGGCGTCGGCCTCTCGAAGCGCCTCACTGCGGTAAACTGGAACGTGGCAGGCAGGATAATCGTCGCCTGGGTTCTGACTATCCCGGCATCGGCGATCATGGCCTACGTCTGCTATCAGGTTCTTAGCCCGCTGCTCGGGCAGTGAGCGCGGGGATTCCCGTGGGTGCCCGGCCGATTGGCTACGGTTGGTAAAAATTCAGAGAAAATGAAAAAGCGGGGATTTCCCCGCTTTTTCTATTCCAGGTCCTCGCCCAGTTCTTCCATTTCATCGGTGAGAGTGGCAAGGGTTTCGTCCTTTTTCCGGAAGCGGACGATGAGCCAGTAGCAGAGGGCGTAGGAGAAGAGGGCCGCTGCAAAGCCTAAAATGGATGAGCCGATGATGAGGGTTGCGGCATGGCTCTTGAGGTGAACCCACTGGATACTCTTGAAATGGAATTCCTGGGGAGGGAGTCCTCTGACGACGAGGCCGATCTTGTAGCTGGCGGCCAGGACCGGCACTACGGTGAGGGGGGTGTTGACCCAGGCGCCCGTGACGCAGGTGAGCTTGTTGAGCCGGAAGATGAAGGCTGCTGCTATGGCAAGAACGGTGTGCAGCGAGAAAAAGGGGGTGAATCCGATAAATACGCCGACGGCCAGCCCCGCTGCGATATGGCCCGGATGGCTGTCCAGGGAAAGAATCGCTCGTATGTTGTGCTTCCACTTCTCTTTGTTGATCACGAAATCCTCCGCAGGTAACGCAGGGGTTCGAGTCTAAGGTCCCGTCCCCCGCATTGTCAATCCATTTCCCCCCAGCCCGTCTCCCCCGGTTTTTTGTCCCCATCTTCACCCCTGACAAATTATATACTTCCGCTATACTTAGAACTTGTTCGTAAATAAGCTTTGCGGTCCCGCATCCCGCCTTCACGGCATCTTTGCCTCGGCCTCAATCGCAAAATCCTCAACGTAGCCTTGCTACGCCTGCGGTTTTGTTCAATCGGTCAAGTCAAATCTGCCCCAAATCCGGGCGCGGTCCTCGCGGCAGTTGTTTACGGACAAGTTCTTATTAACGGTTGACAACGAGGAATGTGATATATATAAAAATATATATGTTTGATGCGCCGTAGGGATTATGAAGGACATCAACGAGAAGGGGTTGCCCGTGAAGTTTTTTGCTGCCGGCTTGCTGATACTGTTGCTGGTTCCCAATGTGCTGCTGGGGGCCGAGCGTTCCGTCGCCCTCGATGAGGTGCTTATACTTGCCCTGGAACGGAACCATCTGGTGAGCGGCGCAGCCTACGAAAAGCAGGCCGCCGAAGAGGGGGCCGCGGCGAGCCGCAGCCGTTACTTGCCGCGCATTACGTTCGACGAGGCGTTCAGCGCTTCCGACCTCCCCACCCGGGTTTTCATGATGAAGCTGGATCAGGGGCGCTTCACCGCGAACGACTTCGCCATCGGCAATCTGAATACCCCTTCCTCCACCACTGATTTCCGCACATCACTCTCCCTGGAGCAGCCCCTGTTCGATCTGGGGATAGGCTACGGGCGGGAGATGGCCCAGCGGGAGGCCGAACGGATGGGCGAACGGTTCGAGGGGCGGCGCGAGGATGTGGGGTTTGCGGTTTATGCCGCGTATCTCGGTGTGCAGAGGGCAAAGGCGGTGCTGGCGGCGGCCGAGAAGGATGTGGCCGAGGCACGGGAGCACCTGCGGGTGGCAAAGGTCCGCAACGAGCAGGGAGCCGGCCTCAAGTCCGATGAGCTGCGGGCACGTACCTTTCTTTCGGAGATGGAGGAGCGAAACATTACCGCACTCAACGACCTGAAGCTGGCCAAAATGCGGTTGGCGCTGGCCGTGGGGGGGGATGCCGGCGACTCCCTCGACATCCGGGGGGATGTGACGGCAGAGGCATTCCGTCTGGACGAGGCGGAGGTCGTGGGGACGGCCGTTGCCAACCGCCGTGACCTGAAGGGTGCCGAAAAAGGGGTGGAGCGGGCCGAGGCCGCCGTGGGACTTGCCCGCAGTGCCTGGTTTCCAACGGTTTACGGCGGGGCTTCAGTGCAGATGAATGACAGGGATGTTCCCTTTGGCCATGACAACGACGGATGGAGCGCGGGGGTGAACCTGCGCTGGGAAATCTTCGACGGACTCGGGCGAAGCCACAACTCGGCCAGGGCCCGTGCTGAGCGGGATGCGGCGAACCAGTACCGGGAACAGCTGCGCAAGGAAATCGAACTTCAGGTGCGCGAGAGCATCCTGCGCCGCGCCGAGGCCGGGAAGCGGCTGGAGGTGGCGCGTCACGCGCTTCTGGCGGCCGAAGAGGGGACGCGGCTGGTGAACAAGCGGTTTGCAAACGGTCTTGCCACCATGGTGGAGCTCCTGGATGCCCAGTCATCCCTGAACCGTGCCCGTACCGGGCTTGTGGAGCGGGAGACCGACCACCTGCTGGCTACGGCGCGGATTTACCATGCCGCCGGCATATTCCTGAAGGAGATGACCCAATGAGGAGCCCCACGGCAATAATTCCACTCCTTGCTTTAACCGTTCTTGCCTTTTCCGGCTGTGGCGGCGACAAGGCGGGATCCGGAGAAAAAGAGAAGCCCGTCGTCGTGACCGGAGTGCCGACGGAGAAGGTTGAATCGGTGGCGCTTCCCGAAGGGATGGAGGCGGTGGGGACGGTTAAGGCCCGCAACTCCGCAGTCATTGCTTCCCGGATTCCGGGTACGGTTACCGGCGTTTTTGTGACTGAGGGACAACGGGTCGGGCGGGGGAAGATTCTCGTGACCCTGGAAGCTGCCGAGAGCACTGCCCAGGCTGCCGCCGCATATGCGTCGGTGGAAGAGGCGGAGAGGGGGCTGGAGGAGGCGCGGGCGCGCCGGCGCCTTGCCGATGCCACCTTCGAGCGTTACCACAACCTCTTCAGGGAGGAAGCGGTCACACGGCAGGAGCTGGACAACCGCCGGGCCGACCGGGACGTGTCCGCCCAGGCGGTGGCCCGGTCGGAGGCGAGGGTGGCGGCGGCGCGGCAGGCTGCCCGCGCGGCCGGAGCCGTTGCCGGCTACACCCGCATCTCGGCTCCCATGGCCGGAGTGGTCACGGCGAAGCAGGTGGAGCGGGGAATGACGGTTTTTCCGGGTACGCCGCTGCTGACCGTTGAGGAAGAGGGAAACTATCGCCTTGAAGTGGCGATTCCGGAATCCCTTGTGGCACAGGTGAGGGTTGGCGACACGGTACAGGTGTCGGTGGATGGGGCCGGTGTAGCCTCCTCCGGGCGCATTGCCGAGGTGGTTCCTGCCGCGGACCCGGCGAGCCGCACCTTTACCACCAAAGTCGATATCGCGGGCAAAGGGCTGAAATCCGGGATGTTCGGCCGCGTATTCCTCGCGACCGGCGAGCGGAAAGGCGTCGCCGTCCCCCGGGGTGCCGTCGTGGAGCGTGGTGCTCTCACGTCCGTATGGGTGGTTGACGGGCGCAACATTGCCCGGATGCGGCTTGTCAAGACCGGCTCGCTCCATGGGGACCGCCTGGAAATCCTCTCGGGGCTCTCCCCGGGGGAGCGGGTGGTGACCGGCGGCGTGGAGAAGGTGGTCGAAGGGGCGGAAGTCCGATAATACGGTTTTTCAGCCATTGGGGAGGCGCTCTGCATGCGTCTCGGCGATGATGATATCCGCAGCGGGAGGTACCTCGTCTGGTTCCTCTGCTTCCTTGCGGTCTGGCTGCTGCTTGCCGGTATAGTTCTGGTGGTGCGTCACGGCTGGTCGTTTCCCGATATGGAATAGGGTGCATTAGATGGAAAAACTCGGCATTGCCGGAAAAATAGCCAAATCGTTCATCAACTCGAAGCTGACTCCTCTTCTGGTACTGGCCGCGCTTCTGCTCGGGGTCTATGCGGTGCTCGTGACCCCGCGGGAGGAGGAGCCCCAGATTGTCGTGCCGATGATCGACATCTACCTCCCACTTCCCGGTTCTACCCCCAAGGAGGTGGAGGAGCGGGTGGTGGTCCCCTTTGAGAAGACCATGTGGGAGCTTCCGGGGGTGGAGTACGTCTACTCCATGAGCAAGCCGGGGATGGGGCTGGTGACGGTCCGTTTCCTCGTGGGCGAGGATATGGAGAAGTCCCTCGTCAAGCTCCACAACAAGGTGATGGAAAAGCGGACCATCCTCCCCCCGGGGGCCGGTGAGCCGCTGGTGATGCCCAAGTCCATAGATGATGTGCCGATCCTGACCCTGACCCTCTGGTCCGGCCGCTACGACGGCCAGACGCTCCGGAAATTGGGGCGCGAGCTCTGCGAAGAACTGAAGAAGGGGTACAACGTTGCCGAAACCAGGATTGTGGGTGGGCTCGGCCGCCAACTCACGGTGCGTCTCGATTCTGCGCGGCTGGCCGCCTACGGACTCTCGCCCCTCCAGGTGATGGGGGCGATCAAGGGGGGGAACGCACGCCTGCCTTCCGGGGCCTTCTCCACCGGGAACCGGGAGTTTCTGGTGGAGACCGGCAGCTTCATCGCCGATGCCGAGGATGCCCGGCGGCTGGTGGTGAGCGCCCGCGACGGCCGCCCCGTCTACCTCTCCGACGTGGCCACGGTGGTGGACGGTCCCGAGGAGCCAAAGGACTACGTCTTCTTCGGCCTGGGACCGGCGGCGGACCACAAGGGGATTTCCGGAAACCGGGCCGAGAGCTACCCGGCGGTCACCCTCTCCGTGGCAAAGCGCAAGGGGGCCAACGCCACCTGGGTGGCGGAGGACCTGATCCGGCGGGTGGAGTTCCTGAAGGGTAAAGTCATCCCCTCCGACGTGCAGGTTACGGTCACCCGCAACTACGGCGAGACCGCGAAAGAGAAGAACAACGAACTTCTGTTCCACATGTTCCTGGCGGCCATTTCGGTCACGCTTCTCATAGCCGTTTTCATGGGGTGGCGGGCCGGAGCGGTGGCGGCCATCGCCATCCCGGTGACCCTGGCCCTCACCATGCTGGTCTTCAACCTGATCGGCTACACCCTGAACCGGATTACGCTGTTCGCCCTCATCTTCTCCATCGGCATCCTGGTGGACGACGCTATCGTGGTTGTGGAGAACATCCACCGCTATTTCACCACCACCCGGTTCAAGCCCCTGGAGGCGGCCATCCGGGCCGTGGACGAGATCGGCAACCCCACGGTGCTCGCCACCTTTGCAGTCATCGCCTCCATCCTCCCCATGGGGTTCGTGGGGGGGCTCATGGGGCCGTACATGCGGCCCATTCCCGTGGGGGCCAGCATGGCGATGCTCCTCTCCATGTTCATTGCCTTCATGGTCACCCCATACTTTGCCTACCGGCTCATGAAAGGGGAGTCCCATTTCGGGAGCGATGCCGAGGCGGAGGAGTCGAAACTCACGCTTTTCTACCGGAAGTGGATGGGGCGTCTCATCCACCGCAAGCCGCTCCGCTACGGCTTTCTGGCCGGGGTGACGGTGCTGCTGCTCGTGTCGTGCTCTCTCATCTACTTCAAGCTCGTCACCGTGAAGATGCTCCCCTTTGACAACAAGAACGAGCTCCAGGTTATCATCGACGCCCCCGAGGGGACCCCCCTGGAGGAAACGGCGCGGATGACCGTAGAGATGGCCGAGGCCCTGCGCACCGTGCCGGAGGTGACCGACTTCCAGACCTACGTGGGGACCAGCGCTCCCTTCAATTTCAACGGTCTCGTGCGCCATTACTATTTGCGGAGCGGCTCCAACGTGGCCGACATCCAGGTGAACTTCCTTCCCAAGGGAGAGCGCAAGGACCAGTCCCACGCCCTGGCTACCCGCATAAGGCCCGTTCTCAAGGCCGTGGCCGACCGCCACGGCGCCCGCATCAAGGTTGCCGAGGTGCCGCCGGGACCACCGGTCATCTCCACGCTCGTCACCGAAGTGTACGGGCCGGACCAGGCGACTCGCCTTGATATAGCGGCAAAAATCAAGGCTATCTACGAGAAGATTGACGGGGTGGTGGACACCGATTGGTACGTGGAGGACAACCAGCAGAAAGTCACCTTTGCCGTGGACCGGGAGAAAGCTGCCCTCTCCGGCATTGCCGTGGAGGATGTGGCGAAGGCGCTCCGGATTGCCCTTGCGGGGATGGACGCCGGCATCATGCACCTGCCGGAAGAAAAAGAGCCGGTTCCCATAACGCTTCGGCTTCCGGTTGAGCAGCGGAGCTCCGTGGCTTCCCTTTCCTCCATCTACGTGCCCGGCCCCCGCGGAAACGTCCCCCTGTCGCAGCTGATACGGGTCGCCACCGGTAATGAGGACCGGAGCCTCTACCGGAAGAACCTGAAGAGCGTCGTCTATGTCACCGGCGATGTGGCCGGGAAGATCGAGGCGCCGGTTTACGCTATCCTGAAGATGCAGAAGGAGATTGACAAGATAGCGCTCCCCGGCGGCTACCATATCGAGCAGCGGGCCGCCACCCAGCCCTGGAGCGAGGAGCGCCCCGGCATCAAGTGGGACGGCGAGTGGCACATTACCTATGAGGTATTCCGTGACCTGGGGCTTGCATTCGGAGCGGTGATGATCCTAATCTATGTCCTGGTTGTGGCCTGGTTCAAGGATTTCACCACTCCCCTCGTCATAATGGTGCCGATTCCCCTCACCCTCATCGGCATCCTGCCGGGGCACGCCCTTTTCGGCGCCTTTTTCACCGCCACGAGCATGATCGGTTTCATCGCCCTGGCAGGCATCATTGTGCGCAACTCCATCATCCTCATAGATTTCGCCGAATTGAAGCGGCGGGAGGGGCTGCCACTGGATGAAGCCATCATCGAGGCGGGCGCGGTGCGGTTCCGGCCCATGCTTCTGACCGCGGCGGCGGTGGTGGTGGGGAGCTTCGTCATCGTCTTCGACCCCATCTTCCAGGGGCTGGCTCTGGCCATGATGTTCGGGGAGATTGCTTCCACTACCCTTTCCCGCGTGACCATACCGATACTGTACTATCTGGTGGAGGACTGGAAGGAGCGCCGCCGGAAACGCGACTTTCCCGCAATATCTGCGTAAGTCTTCGGGTTCGCTTGTGCGGCGTAGCGCTGCTACGCCTCCGCGCTCTCCCTTGACAGCCTTGATCTTGCGGGAAATTCACGTTTCCTCGATCACACAATAAATTTTGGAGGTTCAATGTTCTGGCAGAATAAACAAAACGTTCCCGTTGCGGAGTCCGTGGCGGATAAGGTGGGCATAGAGGCGGAAGGTTTTTACCGCTCGGGGAAGATGCACTGCGCCGAATCGGTGCTCATGGCGGCCCGTAACCAGTTTTTCCCCTCCTTACCCGAGGAGGTCGTGCGGGCTGCATCCGGTTTCGGCGGCGGTTCCGGGGTGGGGTGCATCTGCGGCGCCGTCTCCGGCGGCACCATGGCCTTCGGTTTCGTCCTGAAGGACGACAAGCGTACCCTCAAGCGGGTCACCAAGGAGCTGCACGAGTGGTTCAAGCACGAGTACGGCGCCGCCTGCTGCCGCATTGCCACTAAAAACGCCAAGGACAAGGGTGGGTGCGCGGTCCTGACCGGCGAGGTGGCGAAGAAGGTGGCCGAGCTTCTGCTGTCGTAGGGGCGAATCTTGTATTCGCCCGGTACTGGGGCGATCATGAGGATTGCCCCGACGAAACAAGGAGGTTTGTCATGGAACTCACGAGATCGTATGCATTCGGCAAGACTGTGGAGATGGGCTATGCGGAGACCGTGGCCAGAGTCCGGGAGGAACTGGCGAAGGAAGGGTTCGGCGTCCTCACCGAGATCGACGTTACGGAGAAGTTCCGGGAGAAACTGGGCCGTGACTTCCGCGACTACATAATCCTTGGAGCCTGCAACCCGGCCATGGCCTGGGAGGCGTTCCAAATGGAGCTGAACATCGGGACCCTGCTTCCCTGCAACGTGTGCGTCTACACCGGCAATGACGGGAAAACCGTCGTGATGGCCATGGACCCGGTAGCTGCACTCGGTATCATCGGCAACGCCGAACTGACCGACGTGGCCGCAACGGTGCGGCAGAAAATGGAGCGGGTGCTGGCCGCCCTGTAACAAACGCAAGGAGAATAGCTTATGTACATCGATCGCCTGCTCAGAATCATTGCCGGCAGCTTCATTCTGATTTCGCTGCTGCTGGCCCATTATCACAGCCCCAACTGGCTCTGGTTCACCGCCTTCGTGGGGCTGAACCTCTTCCAGTCGGGATTCACCAACTGGTGCCCCATGATTACCATCCTGGATAAACTGGGGGTGCCGAGGTTCCCCAATGAGAGCTGCCGCAAATGAGCTGCCGGATAACCATCCTTTGCGACAACTCCGTGGGACCCATTGCCGGCACCATCGGAGAGCACGGTTTCTCCGCCCTGGTGGAGTGGGACGGCGGCTCGCTCCTGTTCGACACCGGCAGCGGCAAGGGGCTTCTTCCCAATGCCCAGCGCATGAACCGGGACCTCCGCAGGGTGGGCGCCGTGGCCATTTCCCACGGCCATCACGACCATACCGGCGGGCTGTGGGGGCTTCTTTCCGCCTGCGGCGGAAAAGAAGTACTGGCGCATCCGGGAATCTTTGCCCGGCGCTACCGGGTGAAGGATGGCGGCGCAGCCCTCTCTATAGGTATCCCTTACGCCGAGGAATTTCTCCGGGGCCAGGGTGCCAGTTTCTCCTTTTCGGACCAGTTCCGCGAGGTGGGGCCCGGTCTGTTCCTTACGGGCGAGGTGCCCCGGACGGCAACCTTCGAGGTTGGCGACACGGGGCTTTTCTGTGACGATACAGGGTGTGCCCCGGATTCCATCCGCGATGACCAGTCCCTCATCATCAGTACCGGACGTGGGCTCGTACTCCTTCTGGGCTGCTGCCACGCCGGGCTGGTGAATACCATTGAATGGGCCCGGGAGACCACCGGAGTCGCCGAAATCCATGCGGTCATCGGCGGGACCCACCTCGGTTTCTGCGGCCAAAACCAGCTGGACGAGACGGTGGCCGCGTTGCGCGGGTATGGCGTGCGGAAGATTCTCGGCAGCCATTGCACCGGTTTTGCCGCTGCCGCCCGGCTCCATCAGGAGTTCCCCGGCTGTTTCCACCCGGCTTCCGTGGGCTATACCATCGAAGTTTAGAATGTATGAATCCGTGACGGATGCCTTCCCGCCACGCTACGCGTGCTGCTCGTCACAGATTCGGTAGAAAGATTCCCCTCCTCAACGACGCGACGGCGGACCATTCCATCCGCCGTCGCGTTTTCCTTTTTTTACAATTTATAATCGCGTTTTAATCTAAAGAGATTTCCGTTCCTGCCGATAGGGATTAGTACGCCAATGCACTGTTTTCGCCATAAATTACCGTGTTTTGCATATATATAACCTCGATCCAGCAAAGGAGGCAGCCTATGACAATCAAGCGGTACAGAAACTGGGGGATTCTCCCCAAAGTCATGACCATCTCGGCGCTTACCGTGGTCCTCTTCGCCGGTATGGTCCTCCTCTTTTTCCTCCCCTATATCGAGGGGAAGATGATGGATGGCAAGAAGGAATCAACCAGGAATGTTGTCGAGGTGGCCTTCGCCACCCTTAACCGCTACGGCGAGAAGGCGAAACTGGGGGAGATTCCCCTGGAAGAGGCCCAGCGTCTTGCCATGGCTGATATCAAGGAGCTCCGTTACAAGGGGAAGGAGTATTTCTGGATCAACGACCTTTCTCCCCGGATGATCATGCATCCCGTGAAGCCGGAGCTTGACGGTACAGATCTCTCAGGAAACAAGGACCCGAAGGGGAAACATCTTTTCGTGGAGTTCGTGAAGGTTTGCCGGGAAAAGGGGGCAGGTTTCGTGGATTACATGTGGCCCATGCCCGGCCAGAGCGAGCCGGTACCGAAAATTTCCTACGTGAAGCTCTACGAGCCGTGGGGCTGGATTATCGGAAGCGGCATCTATGTGGATGACGTGCGCAGCGATATGGCAAAGCTCCACTGGGGAGTGATCGGCGGCACGCTCATCTTTTCCGTCCTTACCCTGATGCTTGCCTTGTCCGTGGGGCTCGGCATCGTGCGCCCCCTGCGGAATGTGGTGGCGAGCCTCCACGACATTGCCGACGGGGAGGGAGACCTGACGAAGCGGATTGCCGTGACGCGGGAGGATGAATCGGGAGACCTGGCCCGCTCGTTCAACACCTTTGTGGAAAAGCTTCAGGGGATTATCGGTCAGGTGGCCCAGAACGCTACCATGGTGGCGGCATCGGCAAGCCAGGTGGAATCCGCCTCGCGGCAGATGGCCAATGGCGCCGACCATGTGGCCGGTCAGGCCGGCACGGTGGCCACGGCCAGCGAGGAAATGGCCGCCACGAGCGTCGAGATTGCCGGCAACTGCGTGAGCCTTGCCGAGGGGGCCAACCAGGCAAGCGCCACGGCCCGCACGGGGGCTGCCGTGGTGCAGGAAACCGTGTCGGTAATGAGCCGGATTGCCGAACGGGTTAAGGATGCGGCCCGCACCGTGGACAGCCTCGGCACCAGGAGCGATCAGATAGGGGAAATCATCCGGACCATTGAGGATATTGCCGACCAGACCAACCTCCTGGCGCTGAACGCGGCCATTGAGGCTGCCCGGGCCGGTGAGTACGGCCGCGGTTTTGCGGTGGTGGCCGATGAGGTGCGCGCCCTTGCCGAGCGAACCACCCGCGCCACCAAAGAGATATCACAGATGATCAAGGCGATTCAGCAGGAGACCAAAGGGGCCGTCGCCTCCATGGAGGAGGGGGTCAACGAGGTGGAGCTGGGGACCGGCGAGGCGGCACGCTCGGGGGATGCCCTGCGGGATATCCTTGACCAGATCAACAACGTGACCATGCAAATCAACCAGATAGCCACCGCAGCCGAACAGCAGACTGCCACTACCACCGAGATCAGCCGGAATATCCAGCAGATTACCGATGTTGCCCACGATACTGCCAGCGGGGCACAGCAATCGGCGGGAGCGGCCGGGCAGCTTGCGGAATTGGCGGAAGAATTGCAGAAGCTGGTTGGACGGTTCCGCCTTGCGTCGTGACGGGGTTCTGTGATTAAGGGGTTAGAGCTCTTGGCTCGTGGCGCAGGCACGTTTGTCACCGATTGCAGTGGGTGAAAAAAGTCAAAACACTGACTTTGTTTCCGCATTTTGTAAGCGGCAATTGCGAGAGGAGAAAAAGGTACCATGCGTCTCACCATCAAGAAAAGGATGGGCATCACTCTTGTTCTGACCCTTGTCGGCATGGGTGTCATAATCGGGTTCATGCTCTTCGGTTTCGCCAAGGTTCACCGCCAGCAGGAGTTCATGGAGAAACTCACGCAGGTGAACAATACGGCGCTGCGCGGCAATATCGCCATGCTCAAGGCCAGGGAGTACGAGGCTGAATTCTTCGACCGGAAGCAGGATAAGTGGGTTCCGCGGGTCAAGGAGGCGGTGGCGAAGGTAAACAACAACCTGGACGCCATTGCCGCCGGCACCGAAGACCCGAAGATCCGGGAGTGGGCTGCCGGCGGCAAGAAGCTTGCGGCGCAATATGATGAACTGTTCGCAACGATTGCCCAGAAGGCCCTGGCAAGCAACTTCCAGAGCGAGGAACTTTCCGAGGACCGGGAGGAGTTGCGCGACGTAATTAATGAATTTGAACCGCTGCTGGACAACTATATTCCAAAGCAGGTGGGGGTTGTCTACCAGGCAGCCAGTGCCGAGATGGACCATATCCTCTCTGTTACCCGCATACAGATTCTGGCTACGATTTTTGCTGTTGCCGTGCTGCTGCTGGCCATGCTTGTTTCGACGGCCATGCGGGTCGGGTCTGCGCTCAAACTTTTCGTGGAACGGCTTCGTGACATTTCCGAAGGGGAGGGGGACCTGACGAAGCGGATTGAGTTTGCCCGCCAGGACGAGTTCGGTGAACTTGCCGCATGTTTCAATAATTTTGTGGAGAAGCTCCACGGCATCATCTTCGAGGTTTCCCAGAACACCCTTCAGGTGGCTTCGGCGTCGTATCA
This sequence comes from Geobacter benzoatilyticus, assembly GCF_017338855.1. Taxonomy (NCBI): domain Bacteria; kingdom Pseudomonadati; phylum Thermodesulfobacteriota; class Desulfuromonadia; order Geobacterales; family Geobacteraceae; genus Geobacter; species Geobacter benzoatilyticus. Next base: position 745,896 of record NZ_CP071382.1, on the reverse strand, counting down.
GCTCCAGTCCAATGCCGAACAGATGGCCCATGGCGCCGAGGAGGCAGCTTCCCAATCCGGAGCCGTTGCTTCGGCCAGCGAGGAGTTGGCCGCGTCCACCTTTGAAATAGCTTCCAACTGCGGCACCGTGGCGGAAAGCACCCGCAACGCCAACGATACGGCCATGACCGGCGCAACGGTTATCCAGAACACCGTAGCCATAATGGAGCGCATTTCCGACCGGGTAAAGGATTCTGCGCGAACAGTGGAGAGTCTTGGCGAGCGGGGGCAGCAGATCGGCGAAATCATATCCACCATTGAAGACATCGCCGACCAGACGAATCTTCTTGCGCTGAACGCGGCCATCGAAGCGGCCCGCGCCGGTGAGCAGGGGCGCGGTTTTGCCGTCGTTGCCGACGAAGTGCGGGCCCTGGCTGAGCGCACATCCCGGGCGACCCGCGAGATCTCCAAGATGATCAAGGGGGTTCAGGACGGAACCCGTGAAGCCGTTGCCGCCATGGAGGAAGGGGTGCGCGAGGTGGAGAAGGGTACTAGCGAGGCATCCCGTTCGGGTGATGCCATCCGGGAGATTCTCGAACTCTTCCGTGCCCTAGATTCACAGGTGGCCGAGATCGCCACCACTGCCGGCGACCAGACGCGCACCACCAGCGAAATCAGCTCGAACATCCTCACCATCTCCGAAATCATCGAGACCACCGCCAAGGGGGCCTCTGATTCGGCGGCGGCGGCGGATGGCCTGGCTCGACTGGCTGAGCAGCTGAAGTCCCTTGTCGGCAGGTTCCGGCTGGCAGAATAAGGGACGGTGGGATTATCGGCGACAGATTCTTTTTCGGTCTAAAGTTTTCCAGTAGTTGGCCGATTGGAATATATGTGGCACGGAAGACCACATTACCAATCGGAGAGGGAGGCCACCAATGGCACTTATTACGTGGAGCGACAGTCTTAGCGTTAAAGTAAAGCAGTTTGACGATCAGCACAAAAAGCTCGTGGATTTGGTAAACCAGCTTTTCGATGCCATGAAGACCGGAAAAGGTAATCAGGTCATGGGAGACATTCTCAAGCAGCTCACGGCCTATACCCAGACGCATTTTGCCGCCGAAGAGCGGCTTTTGAAGCAGCATGCCTATCCCGAGTTGAGCGCGCATCAGAAGGAGCACAGCGCCCTTGTCACGCAGGTGCTCGATCTTCAGAAGCAGTTCCAGGAGGGGAAAGCGGTCCTGACCCAGAACGTCATGACCTTCCTGCGGGACTGGCTCTCCAAGCACATTCAGGGTGACGACAAGAAATATGGCGAATTCCTCAACGGCAAGGGAATCAAGTAGGCTTTTATTGCCGTGGAAGCGCTGATGGAACGGACCATGCATCGGCTACGGATGTCCGGGGCGGATCTGCGGACGGGGAGGGGATTCGTGAACGTGGCAAAAATATCGGATACGGATCAGCTGGGACTGCTTCGAACTGCCGAAGAGCTAATCGATGCGGCCAATCTCCTGGCCCTGGATGCGGCCCTCGATGGTCTCGAAGATGTCGGGAACGGGCCTGTCTGTACCGATTGCCTCGTGCAGGCCGCGGAACGCGCGGTGCGCGCCACCGGCGATATCGCCCGCCTTGCGGGTGCTGCCGGACTTTGTTAGCAGGCGGTTCAAATTTCTGACTCACCGCGGTTGAGCGGTATAATTCTTACAAAAAAACAGAGGGAGACAGATATGGCCAACGTACTCATTGTGGACGACTCTTCTACCATGAGGAAGATAATTTCCCGTTCGCTCCGGCAGGCGGGACTTCCCGTTGACGAGATATTCGAGGGGGGTGACGGAATCGAAGGACTCAATGTCCTTGCCGGCAAGAGCGTCGATCTTATCCTCTCCGATATCAACATGCCCAACATGGATGGCCTGGAGTTTATCAAGCAGGCCCGGGCCAATGGCTGCAAGGCGCCCATCGTCATGATCACCACCGAAGGGGGCGAGGACATTCTCAAGCAGGCCCTGGAGAACGGCGCCAGCGACAGCATCAAAAAGCCCTTTACTCCGGACCAGCTCAATGAGAAGCTCGGAGGTCTCCTATGACCCTCTCGAGCGGTGTGGCCGAAGCGACCAAGCTTTCAGAGGAGCAGGTCGCAGGCTTCATCATCGATGCCACCAAAGAGGTTTTCGGCACCATGGTGATGATGGAGCTTGAAGACCAGTATCCCCTCCGGGAACCGGTCACGAAATTCCATTGCAGCGTTACGGGAATGGTGGGGCTTGCTGGCACCTATTCGGGAATCCTTTCCATACACTGCCCCCTTGAGTTTGCCCTGCGTATCACCTCCAGCATGCTCGGCATGGAGGTGGACGAGGTGGGAGAAGACGTGAACGACGCCCTGGGCGAGATTGCCAACATGCTGGGCGGCTACGTTAAGATGGTCCTCTCCAAGGGGGGGATGGATCTGCACCTCTCGGTGCCGACGGTTATCTCCGGCGAGGAGTACACCTTGAACGCCATGGCCGACAACGACTGTGTCATCATCCCCTTTGTCAATGACTCCCAGCGGTTTCTCGTGGGGTTGAAGCTGCAGAAGGAAGCATAGATTCGAGCAGGAGCCACTAGATCCATGGATGGGTTCGTCAATCTTACCACTATTGTCAATAATGCCTTCAGGCAGGCCGCGGAAGACAGCGGCATGCTCCTGGGGCAGGAACTCACCATCGGCGAAGCCGATATCATCGCCACGAACCGCGCAACCTACTTCTGCGACATGGACGACGTCTGTTTCGTTGCGGAGGTGACGGCAAGCGGCGAATACTCCGGTACATTCCACACCATTTTCGGGTTGCGGGACGCCATCTGCATGAGCGGTTTCCTCCTCGGCATCCCCCCTGCCCGCATTAACGAGAAGCGTCGTCTTGCCATCATGGAGGACGACGATGTGGATGCCTTCTCCGAGATCATCAACCAGGCGGTCGGCTCCTTCAACTCGGTCTTCCAGCCGGCCTTCGAGAACAAAGTTCACCTGAAGGTGGTCCCCCCCAAGAAGTTCATTCCCGAAACGACGGAACTGACCGATACCGAGCCGGTGCCCGACGGCGAGTACATAATGTTCCGGGCCCGTATGGAGATGCCCGGGCTGGAGATGGGAAATCTCGATATCCTCATGCCGAGGGATCTTGCCGAGCTCTTTGACCCCCCCCAGGAAGAGCCGGAGCCGGAGCCTGTGCCTGAGGAGGCCGCTACCGAAGCGGAGGAGAGCGTTGACGATGGATCGGCCGTTGAGGGGAGCCCCGACGGTGATGAAGCGCCGGTGGCGGCTGCGGCTGCCGGTGATGCCGATGCCGTGGCCGGGCCAGCCGAGGATGCGGCCCGCCGGGTTCTCATACTTGAGGATGACGAAACCGACCGCCGGATGGTTGGCGAGCTCCTTGCGGACCGCGGTTTCGAATTGGTGGAGGCGCGGCTTGACGCTGATATCCAGGAGATTTTTTCTCAAGGGGGAGTTCAGCTCGTGGTCCTCGGTATTCACAACAATGACGACCGGGACATGTCCCTTTGCATCAAGATAAAGGCTATCACCCAGGGCAAAAACCTTCCCATTATCATGTGCGCCAAGGAATGGACCCGCACTGCCGTTCTCAAGGCGGTTAGGTATGGTGCCCGCGATATCATTCTCAAGCCCTACCAGGGGGATGATGTGCTGGCCAAGGTGGATAGATTCATGAACGCCGCGTGACGTTTTCGCGCCCCGTCTCTTGCCGGTCAAAAATGTGACACACAAATCCCTCTTTTGACGTCTCACCGCTCCTGTTTCCCGCTATATCGTTCCAAATCATCCCTTTTGATGCCTGTTCATCACGGCACGACTTTTGCCGTCTACTGTGGGGGACTCGCCCCGACTCCATCCAAGGTGTCAAGACCGTGAATAGAATTTCGAACATTGCATTGGGCTGCATTGCGGCATTGCTCTTGACTCTCGCCTCCGCGGGAAGCAGCCGGGCCGATGAGCAGAATCATCTTTGCCGAATCGGCGTCAGGCCCCACGCCGGCTTCACGCGGCTCACGCTGGCACTGGACCGCCGGCCGGACTACGAACTGACATACCTTCCGGGCAACCGGGTGCGGGTGGCGTTGCGCGATACCGGCGGCGCCCGGTGGAAAAGGCTCCGCTCCTACCAGGATGCCAATGTGTCCGGCTGCAAAGTTTCCAGCCGCCGGGGGGATCTCTTCGTCACCGTCGGCGTCAAGGGAGATCCGCGCGGCGTCAGGGTTTTCGCCGCGCCGGACGCAACCGTGCTCACGCTTGATGTGGGGAGCCGGCTGGCCCCTTCCCGCATGTCTCCGTTCATCCAGGGGCGCGAAGGGATCCGGGAGGGGGTAGAGCAGCTCGTGACCCATTTCGATCCCCCCGTCAAAAGCGACATTCCCTTTATTCCCACAGATCGCCGCATTCTCCAGAAGATGCTGACGCCCGAGGAGGTGGATCTCGTCCTTTCCGGTGAAGCGGCCCTCTACAGGGGGCAGGGGAGCGAGGCCGAAGGGGTTTTTGCCCCCATTGTCACGGTCCAGTCACCGGTGAGGGCCCTGGCCTTTTACCGGCTCGGCGAGGCCCGCGCCATGCTCCAGAAATACGGCGATGCCCTCAAGGCCTTCCGTGAGGCAGAGAAGCTGCAACCCGAATATCTTGCCCAGTCGCCGGGAACCGCCTTCGCTTATGCCGATGCCGTAGTTCGCAGCGGCGACCTGGAGCTGGGGAGAAAGATGATGGGGCGGCTCATTGCGAGCCTTGCGGACAAAAGGTATGCGCCGGTGCTTCTGGTGAGGCTTGCCAATATCCTTGCCCGTCAGGGAAAGGATATTGAGGCGGAGGCCATTTACCGGAATGTCTCGGAGAACTTTGCCGGCAACAAGGCAGTCTGGCAGGCCCGGATGAAGCTGGCCGACCGCCGCATGATGACGTTGGAACCGGTCATCTTTTCCGGTCTTGTGGATGAGTACCTGAAAATCAATCAGAATGGCGACTTCGCCCTGCGAGAGGAGTCGCTGTTCAAGGCGGCGCTGCTCACTGCCCTCTTCGGAGAGGCGCCCGAAGGCTTTTCCCTTGTCGCCGAGTATGAGAAAAAGTTTCCCAAAGGCACCTATGCCAACGTCGCCCGGGGGATGCATGAAGAGCTCATCGTACCCATGGTGCGGACGCTGGCCGAGACCAAGGATTTCCCCGCCCTTATCAAGCTTGCCCAGGATAATCAGGACTATCTGGCCAAGTGTATCTCCGACCCGGACTTCGTCCGGAATCTCGTCATCGCCTTTGCCGACCAGGGGCGCTTTTCGGAAGAAGCGGAACTCTTCTCGGCCATTGCCGCCAAGGACTGGAGCGCTCCCCAGGCGCCGGAACTCTACCGGAGGATAATCGAAGCTGCGGAACGTACCGGCGATATCCCCCTGCTGGAAAATACGGCCGACAATTTCCTGGGTCGTTTCCCCGATCATCCGCTGGCCCTCCGTTACCGGGAGCAGGTTGCCGCCCTCGACTACAGCCGGGGCGACAAGGCCAAGGTTGTGGCGAGACTCGCGCCCTTGCTGAATTCCAGGCAGCATCCCGATGATGTGGAGAGCTTCTACATCCTGGGCAAGTCCCTGGAGGGGACCGGCAACAAGAAAGATGCCGAGCGCGCCATGCTCCTCTTCCTGTCAGAACTCCGACAGCGGGGTGGGACCTCGGAGCTGGTGCCGGATGCCCATTATGTTGCGGCAACAGCCCGTCTTGCACGACGCGACCGCAAGGGGGCCATGGAACTTCTCCGTGCCGGAAGCGCCTCCGCCCCCGAGGAGCAGCGGGCCCCGTTCCTCTATAAAATGGGCGAAATTGCCCGGATGGAGGGGCGCTACCAGGAGGCAGCCGCCCATTTCAAGGCAGTTGTCGACGGCGGCAAAGACCCGGTCTGGCAGAGCATGGCAAGCCAGGTGCTGGCAGACATGGAACTCAAGAAGAAACTGGCGGGGCAGGCCGGCCTGTCAAAATAGTGACTGGATGGCCGGGCAGGGGCGGGGCAAGGTCTATCTGCTTCGCCTTTCTTGTACCTGGAATTACAGGGCGAAGCAGAACAGCCGTTTGCTTTGCCCCCCGCGGGTGTGGGGTTTTACGGTGAGTAATAACTCTGGTACGCCTTTTGCTGAAGAGGGTGCGTAGGAATAAGGAGGACGGCAATGCCGATCGACAATATTTTCGGAACCACCGTGGATCTTCTGGCAAAGAGCATCGACCTTCGGTCAAGAAGCCACACCATGATTTCCGCTAATCTGGCCAATGTTGAGACCCCCAACTACACCCCGACGAACCTCTCCTTCGAGGACGAGCTCAAGGGGGCACTCAAGGGGAAGAAGGCTGGGACCCCGGCAATCACCCATCCGAAACATATTCCTCTCAAGGGGCAGGGGGAGTCCATCCAGCAGGTTCAGGGGATAGTAATCGATACCGCCTCGCTTTCTCCCGGCAAAGACGGCAACGGTGTTGAGCTTGAGGGGGAAATGTCCCGCATGGCGGAGAACCAGATCATGTATAACGCTTCGATCCAGATTCTTGCCAAGAAGTTCGAAGGAATAAAATCAGCCATCAGGGAGAATAAATAATGGATTTCTTCAGCGCCATGCAGATCAGCTCATCCGCCCTTTCTGCCGAGCGGACGCGGATGAATCTCATTTCCTCCAATATCGCCAACGCAAACTCCACCCGCACTGCGGAAGGGGGGCCCTACAAGCGCAAGGATGCCGTCTTCGCCGCTGCGCCCGCAGCGGAGAAATTCCAGGCCGCCATGGATCGGATGCGTCAAGGCGCAAGTCCCGCCGGAGTTCAGGTGACCCAGATTATAGAAGACCAGAATCCGCCCCGGCTCCAGTACGATCCAACCCATCCCGACGCCAATGCCCAGGGGTACGTTGCGCTTCCCAACGTGAACGTGGTGGAGGAGATGGCCGACATGATCGCCGCCACCCGGGCTTACGAGGCCAACGTCACGGCGGTTCAGGCCGCTAAAAGCATGGCCCTTAAAACCCTTGACCTTGCCTCGCGGTAGGGAGGGGCATTTTTTTGACACAAAAAAAGGGCGCCACATGGGTCCCCTTATGGAAACTTATCGGTAGACGGTTCAGAAACTTTAGAGTTTTTTCAGGAGGCAGTCATGATTGAGGGAATCGAAAGCGGCATCGGCATCGGCAAGGCGTTCCCGGATGTTGGAACGAAGGGTGCGAAGCCGTCCAGCCTGGTAAACGATACCGGCAAGTTTTTCGGCGAACTTGTAACCAAGGTGAACGAGCTTCAGGCCCAGTCGGATTCGGCCATTCAGTCGCTGGCCACCGGAGAATCCCAGGGGCTCCACGAAGTGATGATTGCCATGGAGAAATCGTCCATCGCGTTCCAGTTCCTGGGGCAGGTCCGGAACAAGGCGATAGATGCCTACAACGAAGTCATGCGGATGCAGGTGTAGGGTGTGCGCTGATTATACCCCCCTTTATGAAAGGGGGGCAGGGGGGATTTGCCCTTGCTTTAAATTCCCCTGAATCCCCCTTTCGTAAAGGGGGACTTACTAAGAACCGGAGTCATAAATGCCTGAAGGTCTGAAAAAACTGTTGGAACCGTTTCTCGCACTTCCTCCCGCCAAGCGGTGGATCGTGGGTGGTGTCGCGGGTGTCTCCATCATCGCCTTCGCCCTCCTGATAATGGTCGCCAACCGGACTGACTACCGGCCCCTCTTCACCAATCTCACCACTGAGGATGCCGGCGAAATCGTCACGAAGCTGAAGGAACAGAAGGTGCCCTACAGGATTGCCACCGACGGCAAGGCTATCCTCGTCCCTTCGGACAAGGTGTATGACCTGCGGCTCACCATGGCCTCCGAGGGGCTTCCCCAAGGTGGAGGCGTCGGCTTTGAGATATTCGACCGGAAGAACTTCGGCATGACCGAATTCGTCCAGAAGCTCAACTACCAGCGGGCCCTCCAGGGGGAACTCTCCCGGACCATCGCGCAGATCTCCGGTGTCGAGCAGGCCCGGGTCCATCTGGCGATTCCCGAGAAAGCCCTCTTCAAGGAGGATGAGAAACCCGCCACCGCCTCGGTGGTGCTCAAGGTGAAAGGGAACCGCCAGCTACGGGAGAACGATGTGCAGGGGGTTGTTCATCTGGTGGCTTCTTCCATCGAGGGGATGAACCCTGAACATGTAACCGTTCTCGACCAGAGGGGAAAACTCCTTTCAAAAAATTCCCCCGACGACGCCGCAGGCAAGATGACCGCTTCCATGCAGGAAGTGCAGCGGGCTTACGAGCGGAGCACCGAGGAGCGGCTCCAGTCGCTTCTGGACAAGGCGGTCGGCTCCGGCAAATCGGTAGCCCGCGTGTCGGCGGTTTTCGATTTCCGCCAGGTGGAGCGGTATGAGGAGAAGTACGATCCTGAAACCGTGGTTCGCAGCGAGCAGCGCAGCGAGGAGAGCATGGGGGGCGCCGCTGCCACGGCAGGCGTTCCCGGCGTCCAGACCAACCTCGGCCGGAACCCGGCCGGCACCGGCGGGGCCACCGGACCTACCGGAAGCAAGAACGACGAAACCCTCAATTACGAGGTCAGCCGCTCCACGGCCCGGACCGTCGAACCGGTAGGAACCCTTTCAAAGGTGTCGGTGGCCATCCTTGTTGACGGCAAGTACGACGCTGCCGCAGCCGGTAAAGAGGGCCAGAACGCAAAGCCCAAGTATGCGCCACGCTCCCCCGCCGAGCTTCAGCAGATCGACGCCCTGGTGAAGAGCGCCGTCGGCTTCAACGTAGAGCGGGGCGATCAGGTCACGGTGGTGAATATACCGTTCCAGGATACCGGCGAGATGGGGTCCGACGAGGGGAGCAAGTGGTGGAACGCACCGATTTTCCTGGCTCTCATCAAAAACGGCCTTATCGGCCTGGGTTTTGTGGCACTCCTCTTCTTCGTGGTCCGTCCTCTCATGAAGATGCTGAAGCCCGAGAAGAAGACTTCCTTCGAGCCGATCACTGCTGCTGAAGAAACCCTGAACCAGATTGCCGAGGTCCATCGGGCCCAGATCCAGAACCAGACCATCCGGCAGATGGAGCTCATGAACAAGGTGAAGGATGAGCCCTACCAGGCGGCACAAATCCTCCAGAACTGGCTGCGCGCCAAGGAACAGTGAACCCATTTAGCATGAACCGACATTCCATTCCACGTTTTCCGAGGCACTGACCATGGACGGTACCGACAAGGCTGCCATACTGCTTCTTTACCTGGGTCCCGAAGCGACCGCCAAGGTATTCGAGCATATGGACGATTCCGAGATAAAGCAGATATCCAAAAGCATGGCGCGATTGGGGCATGTCCCCCATTCCACCATCCAGGAAGTGGTCAACGAATTCACCAACATGACCAACCCGGAGACCGGCATCTTCTCCCAGGGGGAGGAGTTCGTCCGCAAGATCCTGGAGCAGACCCTGGGGGTCCAGAAGGCCGAGATGCTCCTCAAGGAGATCAGTTCCGCCAGTTTCGGGGATATGGTCGACATTCTCGCCAACCTGGACGGCAAGACCATTGCCAACTTCCTCTCCCAGGAGCATCCCCAGACCATCGCCGTCATTCTGGCCAAGCTGCGGGCGAAGCAGACCGGCGAGATTATCGCCATGCTTCCCCAGGAACTCCAGGCCGAGGTGGTGATGCGGATTGCCGACGTCGATCAGGTGTCGCCGGAAATTCTGGAGGATATCGACGAGGTCATCAAGCGGGAGCTGACCGCCATGGGGGGGATTCAGCGCTACAAGGTCGGCGGCGTGGAAAAGGTGGTCGATATGTTCAACTACCTGGACCGGAGCAAGGAGAAGCAGATACTCGACAAGCTCGATGTGCTCAATCCGCCCCTGGCCGAAGTCATCCGCAAGCATCTGTTCACCTTCGACGACATCTTCAAGCTGGACGATCGCTCCATCCAGGGAATCATGCGCGAGCTTTCCAACGATACCCTGACCCTTGCCATGAAGACAGCTCCCGACGAGATCAAGGATAAGATCTTCCGCAACATCTCCAGCCGTGCCGCCGAGATGATCAAGGAGGACCTGGAGGTCATGGGTCCGGTCCGCCTCTCCGACGTGGAAAAGGCCCAGGGCGAGATTATCAAGATCGTCCGCCGTATGGAGGAGGAGGGAAAAGTGGTGCTGGCGGGTCGTGGAGGCGACGATGTCCTCGTCTAGCAGGCTCTCGCGAATCATCAAGGCGGGCGAGCCGTCACGTTATTCGTCCCAGAGCTTCTCCTTCGGCCGAATTCTGGACGATGTTCAAGACCAGGACTCCCAACCGGCAGTGTCGGGATTTGTTCCCATGTCCCTGGGCATCGGAGATGCCGGGTACGGGCTGCCCGATCCGGCTGCTTCGGTGGAGGAGGCTCCGGAACCGGCAATGCCGAGCCTGGAGGGGATGATTGTCCTGTCCGAGGAGGAGTTCCAGGCCAAGGTGGATGAGATTTACCACAACGGCATGGACGAGGGGCGCCGCCAGGCTGAACGGGGGCTGGCAAATGTTTTCAAATCGTTGCGGGATGGCGTTACCGCCTTGACGGGATTGCGGAGCCGGCTCCTCAAGGAGAGCGAGGAAGATCTCCTTACGCTGGCCGTAATGATTGCCCGCAAGATAGTCCAGCGGGAGATTTCCCAGGACCCCGGAATTCTCGCCACCATCATCTCTTCTGCGGTGGGGGGGTGCACCGAGCGGGATCGGGTGGTTGTGCACCTCAATCCCGACGATTACGGACTGGTGTCGGCAAACCGGCAGACGTTCCTGCCGGGGGGGGGCGATGACGTTCCCATTACCCTTTCTCCCAATGAGGATGTGGGGCCCGGCGGCTGTCTTGTGGAAACCTCCACCGGGACCGTGGATGCCCGGATCGAGTCCCAGATTGACGAGATTTACCGGATACTTCTCGAAGAGCGGAGCGTGCAGGCAGAGGCTCCGGTTGCAGCGCCTCCCGAGCCGGAGCCCCGCGGCGAACTTCCCCTCCCCGGCACCGATGATGTGGTTGCCCCCTACGCGGGACCGGGCGCCTGGGTGAAGGCCGTTGACGAGGAAAAAAACATTGGCACTGAATAGAGTCGATTTCTCCCGTTACCTCGCGGCCGTGGAGAGCGTGAGGCCGATTCGGTTCCACGGTAAGGTGACCCAGGTCGTGGGGCTCGTCATCGAAGGTTTCTGCCCCGACGCAGCGGTGGGCACCCTCTGCCAGGTCCATCCCCTCGAAGGCGATCCCATCCCGGCCGAAGTGGTGGGTTTCCGCGACAACAAGACGCTCCTCATGCCCTTGGGCGAGCTGCGCGGCGTTGGGCTCGGAAGTCTGATATCCGTCAAGAGGAAGAAATCGTCCCTCGGCGTCGGCCCCGGTCTCCTGGGGAGGGTTATCGACGGCCTCGGCGAGCCCATTGACGATAAAGGTCCCCTTTCGACCCGCGAAGAGTACCCCATCTACGCCAATCCCGTGAACCCCATGAAGCGGCGCCCCATCCGAAAGCCTCTGGATCTGGGCATCCGGGCCATAAATGGGCTCCTCACCTGTGGCGAGGGGCAGCGTGTCGGAATCATGGCCGGTTCCGGTGTCGGAAAATCGACACTGCTCGGGATGATTGCCCGCTACACGGAGGCGGATGTGAACGTCATCGCCCTCATCGGCGAACGGGGGCGGGAGCTTCGTGAGTTCATCGAAAAGGATCTCCAGGAGGAGGGGCTGAAAAAATCGGTGGTGGTTGTCGCCACCAGCGACCAGCCGCCCCTGGTGCGGATGCGCGGCGCCTACATCGCCACCACCATTGCCGAGTATTTCCAGGCCCAGGGGAAGAAGGTGCTCCTCATGATGGATTCGGCCACCCGCTTCGCCATGGCCATGCGGGAGGTGGGTCTGGCCATAGGCGAGCCACCCACCACCAAGGGGTACACCCCGTCGGTTTTTGCAGCCCTTCCCAAGCTTCTCGAGCGGACCGGAAACTTCATGGACGGCAGCATCACCGGGCTTTACACGGTGCTGGTGGAGGGGGACGACTTCAACGAGCCGGTTTCCGACGCCATGCGGAGCATCCTTGACGGCCACATCGTCCTGAACCGCGAGTTGGCGGCCCGGGCCATCTATCCCCCCATCGACGTCCTGGCCAGCGCCTCACGGGTGATGATGGACGTTACCGACAAAGGCCAGCAGCAGTTCGCCTCCCGCTTCAAAGAGCTTCTTGCCTCCCACAAGCAGGCGGAGGACCTGATAAATATCGGGGCCTACAAACCGGGGTCCAACCCGACCATCGACTATGCCATCTCCAAGATGGAGGGGATGATGGGGTACATCCGCCAGGGCGTCCATGACGGCGTAACCATGGAGCAGGCGGTCAGGGGATTGGGCGATATTTTCGACGAAGGAATGGCACTCTGATTGCACATTGACAGAGTGTGAAAAAGTTCTTCTGATTCCGGGGGATTCGGGAGCAAGCCATGATGCATAACAACGGATTTCAGTTGCAGCAGGTTCTAAACTACCGCAAAGAGGTGGAAAAGGTGCGCAAGGTGGAGTTTGCCGCCGCCAAGCGCGAGTTCGAAAGTGCCACCGAATTGCTGGAGCATCACAAGGCAGAGGCCGACCGGGCGAGGGTCGAGTACAACAACAAGCAGGCCGCCGTGGTCAATGCCGCCGAACTCCAGATGTATGCAGATTTTTTCCGCCGCAAGACCGGCGATATCCAATCCCAAAGGCTGGAGGTCGTCAACCGGGGCCAGGCTATGACCGAGCGGCGCGAGGAATTGATGGACGCCGCCAAGGACAAGAAGGCACTGGAGCTCCTCAAGGAGAAACAAATGGCAATGCTGCGGCGGGAGCGGGCCGAGAAGGAACGGGCCTTTCTCGAAGAGCTGGCCATACAGAGGTCCTTCAGATAAATCATGCGCACAACAACGATCATGCCGCTTATGGCGGCGATGGGGTTCCTTCTCCTCGCGCCGCCGCTTTGTACTCCTTCCGCCGTCGAGGCCCAGTCTTCCGGCGGGAGCGGGGGACGGTCCACCGTACAGGGGCCGGTTTATCCCACGGCTTCTACCCGGAACGGCGTCGGGGAGGCGGCGGCGCTGGAGATGAAAAAACAGCAGCTCGCCGCCAGGGAAGCGGCCCTGGCCATAAAGGAACAGGAGCTGAAGTCGCTGGCAGCCACCCTTGATGCGCGGGTGAAGGAACTGGAAACGGCCAAAACGTCCCTTGACCATTCCCTCGACGCCCGGAAAAAGGTGCAGAGCGCCAATTATCAGAAGCTCCTCAAAGTTTACAAGGCGCTGAAGCCCCAGCAGGCGGTGAAGCTTCTGGACGGGCTCCCCGAGCGGGAGGCGCTGGAGCTCCTGAGCGAGATGGACCAGAAGCGGGCCGCCAAGCTCCTCCCCCTTATCAAACAAGATAGGGCGCTGAAGTGGACCCGGCAAAACCTCGCGGCCCGTTAGGGAAGAGCTTTTTACCACCCGCTCGCTTTGCTCGCTAGAGGGCACAGAGAAAAACAAAAAAAGTTTTTTTGCTCTTTGACAACCACATAGGTTTCAGAAACGTGGATTTTTCGCAAGATCAACGCCGAGATTGCGGAAAAGCCGCGTTTCATCTCACCAAGAAAGGAGGTGAACAAGTATGGAGATCATGCAGATGCTCCAGGTGATTCCCCAGGCAGTCCCTGCCCCCGGAACCGCACCTGAAGTCCCTGCCGGATCTGCCGCCACCCCTGACCACTTCGCTTCGCTCATGGCCGGGCTTCTTGTGCAGCCCCCCGCCACGACGGCTTCCGCTGACGAACTTCCAACACTTGCTGCGGAAACCATGGGGCCGAACGATCAAAATGCCGCCGCCCCCGAGACCGATGACATCGATACCGCCGAATTAGCCATGATGTCGCTCGCTTCTCTTGTGGCACCTCCGACGATCGTTCCGCAGAACGCTACGGTTATCGGAATTCCCGACCCTGCCGTTGCGACCGTCGAAGCGAACGCCGCCATCCCGGCGACGCAGGTCACTGCCACCGCCCCTGAGCCGGCACCAGCGATGGTGCTTGCAACCGCAACTTCTGCGGAATCGGCCGCGCTTCCGTCCCAAACTCCCCAGACCGCCACCGTTATCCCCCAGCCTGAACTTCTCCGGGATACGACCCAGGCGAAACCGCCGATGGAAGCAGCTTCCCCCGCATCGGCACCCCAGGCCGCAACCCAGCCTGTACCGGTAAAGAATGCGGTTGAGGTTCTGTCGGTCACCCTTGAACCGGCTAAAACTGCCGGGGTGCCCGCATCCGAACCCTTGCCCGAAACGGCATTGGATGTTGCCGTGGCGGAAAAACCGTCACCCCGTGCCACGGGATTGACGGCAGCCTATCCCGATCGGATACCGGTCATCCCGAAGGGGGAACATTCCCCTGTGACGGCTGAACGGGCACCGGTGACGGAAACGGCACGGCAGACGGATGCCTCACCCGTTGCGGGCGCCAAGGCCCAGGAGGTTGAGGTGATCGTCAAGGGAGAAGCCGGAGAGCAGCAATCCTCCGGCGAGCAGGGATCAGGCGGCAGCCACACCGCTGACTTGAAGGGACATGCCGCACCCGTCCACACCGACACGGCGAAATCCTTCGAGCCCGCTCTCACCGGCACCACGAAGTCCGAGCACCAGCCGGCCAACGGCTTGCGCGACAGCATCATGGCCCAGGTGAAAGAGGGAATCGCAACCCGCGAGCCCGCCCGCAACGGCGAGATCGCGATTCGCCTCGCTCCGGCAGAACTGGGGGAGCTCCGGATTAACGTAAGGGTTGTGGATCAGCAGGTTAGGGTAGAAGTAGTGGCGGCCAACAGCCAGGTGCGGGAGATTCTTCTCAACAACCAGGATTCCCTCAAGGAGAACTTCTCGCGGCAGAATCTGACCATGACCGGTTTCGACGTATCCACCGGCACGGGTCAGGGGCAGGAGCAACTCTTCCGCGAAGGAAGGGAAGCCGGGCAACAGGGAGGCTTCAGGACCGCTTACCGGCGGGGAACGGCAGAGGAGGAAACAATGGCGGTTCAGGAAACCGGCTATTACTACACTGACCGGCGCGATTCGATCCTCGACGTTCGACTTTAGGAAAGGAGGTAATTACATTCATGATAACCGGAGTCACCACTGATACAGCAGCAGCGACAGCGGCCATGAAGCAGTCCACCGGGCTGAGCAAGGATGATTTTCTTCAGCTGTTCATAACCCAGTTGCAGAATCAGGATCCGCTGAACCCCCAGGACAGCTCGGAGTTCATCGGCCAGATGGCGCAACTGACCCAGGTGGAGCAGGCCTACAACACCAACACCAATCTGGCTTCCATTATCGACCAGCTCAATGGTGCCACGAGTTTTTCTTCCGTAGCATACATCGGCAAGACGGTCACGGCGAACGGCGACCAGATCCAGCTTACCGCCGGCACTCAACCGACCATCGGCTACCGGCTTGACGCCAATGCCGGCAAAGTAACCATCGACATAACCGACAGTACCGGCGCCGTTGTCCGCACCCTGACCCTCGGAAACACCCCGGCCGGAGACGGCACGATTGTCTGGGACGGAAAAGACGGCAGAGGGGTCACCCTGCCGGCAGGGGAATATGCCTTCAGCGTGACCGGATACAATGCGGACGGAGAGAAGTTCCAGGGTTATCCGCATCTCGTCGGCACGGTTCAGGGAGTAACGCTGGAAGGGGAAGAACCTTACGTAACTATCGGCGGCGTCAGCGTGCCGCTCAGCAATGTACTCTCGGTGAAAGGAGCGTGAGCCAGGGATGATCGACAAGATCTATTTTCCCGAACCACTCCCCATTAACCCGGTACAAAAACCGGCGCAACCGCAACCGGCGAAACAGGGCGGAGCAAAGTCCGGATTCGCTACGATCCTCGACGGCAAGATGCCGGCCGAGGGGGTCAAATTCTCCCAACATGCCCAGGAACGCCTGAGGTCGAGGGGGATCAGCCTCAATGAAGCAGACATGAAGAGGCTGGAGGGAGCGGTGGACAGCGTGGCACAGAAGGGTGGGCGCGAATCGCTCATCATGCTCGGCGACGCAGCACTTGTGGTGAGTGTCAAAAATCGGACAGTCATCACCGCCATGGACCGGGGCAGCATGCAAGGGAATGTGTTCACGAACATCGATTCGGCAGTTGTTTTATAGGATAAGGGGACCAGGGATCAGGGACCTGAAGCAGCAGGGAAGAAGATGATTCACAACGGGCCGGACCTTCACGGGGGCCCGGGAATGCCGACCGACTGAGGCGTTCCATTTGAACCAGGCGGCAGTCGACTACTGCCGACCCCACGGAGGCAACACAAAATGAGCGTTACATCTGCAATGTACACCGGCATCAGCGGCCTTAATGCCAATGGCGAGGCCATGTCCGTTATCGGCAACAACATCTCCAACGTGAACACCATCGGTTTCAAGCAGGGGCGCATGCTCTTCTCCGATGTCCTCTCCAGCACCATCAGCGGCGGCTCCCAGATCGGCCGAGGCGTCCAGATCCAGACCGTGGAGAACCAGTTCACCCAAGGCTCCTTCGAGAGCACCGAAAACGGCACCGACCTGGCCATCCAGGGGGATTCCTTCTTCGTGGTCCAGAGCGACAACGGCCGCTACTACACCCGCGCCGGCGCCTTCCACTTCGACAAGGATGATGTTCTGGTGAACCCTGACGGATATCAGGTTCAGGGGTATGGAATCGTTCCGGATTCAGGCCTGTCCGACGGCGTCATGAAGCCCATCGACCTGACCGATTATGCCACTACTCCGCCGAAACTCACTTCAAAGGTCGAGATGGTGCTGAACCTGGATTCCACCCAGGCGGTACCGACCCTCCCCTGGGATCCGGCCAACCCGGTGGCGACTTCCAACTTCTCCACAAGCATGTCGGTCTATGACTCCCAGGGCAATGCCCATACCGCTACGGTCTACTTCCGCAAGACCGCCGACAACGCCTGGGACTGGCACGCGATTCTTCCCGATGCAACGGCCGGGAGCCCCGTAGACGGGACCCTCACCTTTGACTCCACCGGCGCTCTCACGAGCCAGCTGCCGGATGCCGCCACCGCCCAGAGCCTCACCTTCGTAGGGGGCGTCACCGCTCCCCAGTCGATATTCTTCGACCTCGGCGTCGGGGCCACCACCCAGTACGCCAGCGCCTCCATCGTCTCTTCCCAGACCCAGGACGGCTACTACCAGGGCACCCTGACCAAGGTTACCATCGACGACAAGGGGTACGTGAACGGGGTTTACTCCAACGGCCAACTCAAAAAGCTGGCTCAGGTTGCCCTGGCCAAGTTCTCCTCCACCGCCGGCCTCTCCAAGTCGGGGGGGACCCTCTTCGAGGAGACCCTTGCATCGGGCCAGCCCATCTTCTCCAACGCCAGTACCCCCGGCGTGGGCAAGGTGCTTGCCAACTCCCTTGAGCAGTCCAACGTGGACTTGGCTGCCCAGTTCGTAAAGATGATCACCACCCAGCGGGGCTATTCCGCCAACTCCAAGACCATTACCACGGCCGACGAGATGCTTCAGGAAGTTCTCAATCTCAAGCGGTAATCCGATATCTTTAAAGGGGGGAGCCACGGGGCTCCCCTTTTTTTTGTCCCAAACGGTGCTCATTCGCGGTGGCTGCATGCCGGAAAATTGACTCATCGGCTTTGTCGTGCCGGCCGAAAGCGCTCTATGCCCCCATTGCTGCGGGATGTGGCGCCCCATGTCGCCATGGGGCTGTCAAAACATCGACTTCTTGCCATCGATTCCAAGGCACGCAGCATTCCCGCTCCTTTCCGAACATCCCCGGCGAACATCAGAGACCTGCGGTTTTTCGTCAATTTCCGGGTCTGGACGGATCGCCCGGTTCTTTTGGCGTCTTTTTTTCATTCTGGCACTTCGGTTGCAGTATCTGCATCGGTGCGTCAAGCCCACTGATATCAACCGCATAGTAACAAGGAGGAGAACCTCAATGGCTGCAGAAGAAAACGCTCCGGCGGACGCTACGCCGAAAAACAAGAAAATGCTTTTCATCATTATCGGCGCGGTTGCCGTGGTGGTGATTGCCCTTGCCGTCGTGTTCATGGGGGGGGGCAAAAAGGAGAAGAGCGAAGGCGCCTCCGAGGCTAAGGTGGAGGAGAAGGCCGAGGGTGGAAGCCACGGCGCATCCGGAGGGAAGGAAGGGGCCGCCGGCGCCGCCTCTGCTGCCAATATCTTCCCCATGGAGCCGTTTATCGTCAATATTTACGATGGCCAGGAACTCCGTTACCTGCGGGTCAAGGTGGAATTAGAGACCGCCACTGCCGATGCCAAGAACGAGATCGAGCTTCGTCAGGCACCGCTGCGGGACGCCATCCTGGTGCTCCTGACCACCAAAACGCTTCAGGATGTCCAGGATCTCCAGGGCAAGAACCAGCTCCGTGACGAGATTATGGTGGCCATCAACAAGATCCTTCCTCCGGGCAAGGTGAGCAGGGTCTATTTCACGGACTTCGTGGTGCAGTAGGGTGAGAATCCGCCTTCCTATGCATACCGGCATGGCCGAATAGGGACCGATCATGGAGAAGATCCTCACCAAGCAGGAAATAGAGGCACTGCTGGCCGCCGTTTTCGAGGGGAAAATCGAACCCGAAAAGGAACTGGCCAAAGCAGAGGGAATGGTCCATGCCTATGATCTCTTCAACAACGAGACCAAAGGAAACATCCCCAGCCTCGATATTATCTACGACAGCTTCATCCGCTATCAGCGCGGTACCCTGTCGAACCGGCTGGGCCGTATCGTAGAGATCAAGAAGATGGGGGCGGCAGCCTACAAATTCGATGATTTCCTCCATACCCTGCCGTCGCCTGTGGCAATGGCAATCTATAAGGCCGACCCCCTCAAGGGCGCGGCACTGGTTGCCTTCGACAGCGCCCTTGTTTTCACCATCGTTGACTGCATCCTTGGGGGGACCGGCTCTTCGGCCGTGCCGATGACCGGCAACAGGATGTTCACCTCCATAGAGCTGCGGCTGGTCCAGAAGATAATGCAGGACATCCTCGCCGATCTGGAAAAGGCGTGGGCACCCATCTACGCCACCAAGATGTCGCTCATGCGGATGGAGATGAACCCGCGGCTGGTCAATATCGTCCCCCCAGAATACCAGGTGCTGACGATGGAGTTGCAGATCCAGATCGAGGAAATCATCGGCAAAATGGTTTTCGCCGTCCCACTTACGACGATCGATCCGGTGAGGGACAAGCTGAAGACGGGCGCCCAGGTCGACATGATGGCCGTTGATCCCCAGTGGTCATTCCGGCTTTCATCGGGGCTGCTTGAGGCGCCCCTTGACCTCTCGGTGGAGGTGGGAGGGGCGACCATAAGCCTGGATGACCTTCTCAGCCTGGCGCCCGGCGACACCATCATGCTGGAAACCCCCTGTGCCAGCGACCTGGTGGTCAAGGTGGGGGGAGTACCTAAATTCATGTCGGCTCCGGGACTCAGGCACGGAAACAAGGCGGCGCAGATTACCACCATACTCGGCAAAGGGAGAGAGCAGTGAGCGACCTCGATAATGACAACCTGAAGGATGGCGAACTGGATACCAAGAATCTGAACTTCATCCTCGATATACCGCTGCAGCTTACGGTGGAACTGGGCCGGACCAAGATCCTCGTGAAGGACGTGCTCCAGTTGAATCAGGGGGCGGTCGTGGAGTTGACGAAGCTGGCCGGGGAGCCCCTGGACGTTTTCGTCAACTCGAAGCTGGTGGCCCGGGGCGAGGCGGTGGTGGTGAACGAGAAGTTCGGTGTCCGGCTCGTGGATATCGTGAGCCCCAACGAGCGGGTGGAGAAGGTGCTGTGAGACGGCTCGCCGTGACGGGATGGGCCGTGGCTGCTGCCCTGGCGCCGGCCGCCGCCTTTGCTTCCGATAAGCCGGGCAGTCCCAGCCTTGTCATCCTGACCCTCCAGATGCTGGCATCGCTGGCAGTGGTGCTGGGTCTCATCTATCTCTTTTACTACATCAGCAACCGCTGGTTCAGGCTGGGTGCGCCGGCCCGGGGCGAAGAGCGCCACATCCGGCTGGTGGAGACCCGCTACCTGGCTCCCAAAAAGTCGCTGATCCTGGTGGAGGTTGGAGGGGAGTACCTCCTTATGGGCTCCAGCAACGACAACCTCACCTTCATCAAGCAAATCGACATCCTCGAAGAGATCGAGGTTGTCGAAGATACCGAGAAGCGCCCCATGTCCGCCCTTTTCCAGGGAAAGCTCGACGCCATGGCCGCAAAGATTGCCGCCATGAAGCATGGCCGTGCCGATTCCGCCGGCCGCCATGCTGCGAAACTCTGACACCAGGGACGGTGTTGTCATGAAAAAAAATCTCCTTATAACATTATCCATAATAGCCATGGTGATGGGAGTTGCTGCTGCGGCTTCCGCCGAACCGGCGGTCCCGGCCATTTCCATAGGTGTCGGGAAAGCCGCCAAGCCGGGGGACGTCTCCTCGCTGATGCAGATATTCTTCCTCATGACGGTGCTCTCCCTGGCGCCGGGCCTGATGATGATGACCACCTCCTTCACCCGGATCGTCATCGTCCTTTCGTTTCTGCGCACCGCCATCGGCACCCAGCAGTCTCCGCCGAACCAGATAATCGTGGCCCTGTCGCTCTTCCTCACCTTTTTCGTCATGAGCCCTGTCTGGCAGCAGGTTAATACCCAGGCGATCCAGCCCTACCGGGCAGCCCAGATTACCCAGGAAGAGGCATTGAAGCGGGCCCAGGTTCCCATGCGCAAGTTCATGCTCTCCCAGACGCGGGAGAAGGATATCGCCCTTTTCATCAATCTCTCCAAGCTGCCGCGCCCCCGCAATGCCAACGACATCCCGACCATGACCCTCATCCCGGCCTTCATGGTTTCGGAGTTGCGGACGGCATTCCAGATAGGTTTCCTCATTTTCATCCCGTTCCTGGTGGTTGACATGGTGGTGGCGTCGGTTCTCATGTCCATGGGCATGATGATGCTGCCGCCGGTCATGATCTCGCTCCCCTTCAAGATCCTCCTCTTCGTCCTGGTGGACGGGTGGGGGCTGGTCATCGGCTCGCTTATCAAGAGTTTTGGATAAAGTCCGGTCCCGGAGGTTAAACCATGAGTCCCGATCTCGTCGTCCAGATAGCCCGCCGCAGTTTCGAGGTTACGCTGCTTCTTGCCGCGCCGCTCCTTATTTCCGGCCTTGTGGTGGGTCTGCTCATAAGCATCTTCCAGGCGGTCACCTCCATACAGGAGGCGACTCTCGCCTTCGCGCCGAAGATTATTATCGTCATGGTGACGATGGTCATCTTCTTTCCGTGGATGATGAGCTACATGAGCGACTTCACCCGTGAGCTTTACGCGCTGATCCCCTCCATGAGGAATTGAGGTGAACGCAGGGGCAATTCATGAATTGCCCCCGCATCCTCGTCGAGAACCCATGTTCCCTTTAACCACGCCATTTCCATCGGTCAACGAGATCGCCTTTTTCACTCTTGTGATGGGGCGAATGGCTGGCATCTTTGCATCCATCCCCCTTTTCGGTGGCACGCGGGTGCCGATGAACATCAAGGCCCTGGTTATCTTTTCCCTTTCCATGGTCTGTTTTCCCCTTGTGAAGGCTAAATTTCCCCAGATTCCCGAAGACATGCTGTCCCTCGGCATCCTCATGATCCGCGAGACCCTGATCGGCACCTGCCTCGGGCTCCTTTCCCTCATTGTCTTCGCCGCCGTGGAATTCTGCGGCCAGATCTGCGGTATCCAGATCGGGTTTTCCATCGTCAGCGAGATTGACCCCACCCAGGGGGGGCAGCAGTCAGTCCTCTCCATCTTTCAGGAAATGCTGGCAACTCTGCTGTTCCTTTCCCTCGGGGTCCACCATGTATTTATCGGGGCGCTGGTGGAGAGCTATAACGTGCTGCCGGTGGGGGCCTGGACCATGAGCGAGGGGCTTCTGAATTTCCTTGTCATCACCATCGGCCAGGTTTTCGTTCTGGCCATCAAGCTTGCGGCGCCGGTGATGGTGACGCTGCTCCTCACGAGCGTCATGTTAGGCATCATGGCCCGGGCATTTCCCCAGATGAACGTCTTTTTCGTGAGCATGCCGCTCAATATCGGTATCGGCTTCATAATCCTGGGGCTCTCGCTCCACGTTTTCCTCAGCACCCTCAGGGGATCGTTCGGGGTGCTGGACGAGCAGATCATGACCATCATGAAGCTCATGGGTAACGGATAATGGCTGACGAAGACAGGCATTCAAAAACAGAACAGCCGACACCCAAGCGGCTGGACGAGGCGAAGAAGAAGGGGATCCCCCACAGCCGGGACCTCACCTCCACCGTCACCCTTATCGCTTCCATGATCGCCCTCTACACCACCGGGGGCTTCATGTTCTCCACCCTCAAGACCACAACCGGCGAGATTTTTGCCGATATGGGGACGTTCGAGGTCACCGAGTCGAGCATCGAGATGCTGCTGGTCAAGCTCTCTCTCGTTATGCTGAGTGTTGTCGGGCCGTTCATGATTGTGGTGGTCCTCGTGGGGCTTTGCACCACCATGGCCCAGGTAGGCTTTTCCATAAACGCCGAGCGCATCACCTTCAAGCTCGACAAGCTTAATCCCGTTGCCAATTTCGGCAAGCTCTTCAACAAAGACTCCATGATGGAGATGGCCAAGGCAATCCTCAAAATCGTGATCGTCGGCTACATGTCCTACAAGATCCTGCGCGACGAGCTGGACGGGATCATCTACCTGACCGACACCGACTTCGCGGGTATCCTCGAACTTTTCAAGCATCTGGCGTTCAAGCTGGTACTCCACACCTGCGGCGTGCTCCTGATCCTCGGGGTCATCGACCTTGTATTCGTCAAGTGGCGCTTCATCGAGCGGCAGAAGATGACCAAGCAGGAGGTCAAGGAGGAGCACAAGGAGTCGGAGGGGGACCCGAAGGTCAAGGGGAAGATCCGCCAGATGCAGTTCCAGCAGGCCCAGCGCCGGCTGCGCACCGTCATCCCCACTGCCGACGTGGTCATCACCAACCCGACCCACTTTGCCGTGGCCCTCAAGTACGATCGCCTCACCATGGCCGCCCCTACGGTTCTCGCCAAGGGCGCCGATCACATGGCCCAGACCATCAAGGCCATGGCCCGGGAAAACAACATCATGCTCGTGGAAAACCGCTTCCTGGCCCGGGAGCTTTACGCCCAGGTGAAGGAGGGGGAAGAGATTCCCGAGGCGCTTTATGCGGCGGTGGCGGAGGTTCTAGCCTACGTCTACAGCCTCAAAGGCAAAGTGTAGGTGGCTCGCGTCCGTCTGCACGCCATCTTTGCCGCGGCTTCAATCACGTCATCCTCGACGTAGCTTGGGCTACGCCTGCGGTGCCGTTCAATCAGTCACGACAAATCTGACGCACATACGAACGCGATGGTGATATTGGTGGTGATCGCGTCCGTCTGCACGCCATCTTCGGCCGCTCCTCAATCACGCAATCCTCGACGTAGCTGGGCTACGCCTGCGGTTGCGCTCAATCGTCGCGGTCAAATCTGGCGCACATACGAAGCGATGAAATAGTGGTGGTTGTTGGGATGGAAGCTGGAATGAAGAAGGCCGGAGGGGGTGCCCTCCGGCCTTCTTGTCGTTGCTGGTGATGTTTTGTGCTGCTATGCGGCGTAACGGAGAATTTCCACTTCAACGGTCTTTCCGGTTCCGGCGATGATTGCCTCCACCTTTTCCATGACCGGGTCTTCCAGCAGAAATTCGCTGCAGCTGCCGCATTGCAAGACCGGCAGGTCCTTGATTATGATGATGGAGTGGGGGCCGGTCTTGAAGGGAAGGTCTGTGGTGATCTGCTCGAAAGATCCCCCGCAATGGTGACACTTCATGATTTCCTCCGTCTCCTGCCGTCAGATTCCCATTTATCATCCGACGGCATATATGTGGTTATGATCCTGACCGCATCGTTGTCTCGATCCAGAGCGAAGAGAATATGGAAGACCATCCCTTCGTGTTCAGCCCGGATCAGGTAACTGGGCAGGTATTTGTCATCGGGATACCGTTCAATTATTTCATAAGTATTTATGGATGCAAAGATAATTTGCCGAGGGACAAAACGTTCGGCCATGCGCATGTTGACGTGATAGGTCCAGAAAATACTCTTGCGTCTGACGCACGACTGGATGATATCAAGGATGTTCTGTTCTTTCCGGTGGGACTGCACGACTTCGGCGGAAAGTCAATTCTGGTGGCTCGCGTCCGTCTGCACGCCATCTTCGGCCGCTTCTCAATCACGCAATCCTCGACGTAGCTTTGGCTACGCCTGCGGTTGTGCTCAATCGTCGCGGCCAAATCTGGCGCACATACGAACGCGATGTTGGCATCGGTGGTGGTTGGAATCGTGCTGAAAAGTAAAAGGCCGGAGAGGGTGACCCTCCGGCCTTTTTGTTTTTGCTCAGTTCGAGATGGGGCGGGGGGTGGTGTCGGAGTTGGGGGGGAGTACCGGGTGCACCACCAGCGGCTGCTTGCCGGTTAGGGTCTTCATGAATGCGGTGATCTTGCCGGCGTCGTCATCGGTGAGGGAGATGCCGAGCTGGGCGCTTCCCATGATCTTGACGGCGTCCTTCAGGTCCCATACCTTGCCCGAGTGGAAATAGGGCATGGTGATGGCCACGTTGCGCAGGCTCGGGGAGCGGAACACATATTTGTCGGCCGAGGTGTTGGTGACTTTGAAGCGACCGGTGTCGTCCACGGGCCGGACCTCGGGCCCGGGATCTTCTCTTACGCCGAAGGGGAAGTAGCCGGTCCCTCCCACGTTGATGCCGCTGTGGCAGGCGACGCACCCCTTGTCGAGGAAGAGGGCGAGTCCCTGCTCCTCGGTGGCGGAGAGCGCCTTTTTGTTCCCGTTCAGGTATCTGTCGAAGGGGGCGTCGGGGGTGACTAGTGTCGCCTCGAATACCTCGATGGCCCTGGCCACGTTGTCGAAGGTGACGGGGTCGGCCTCGCCGGGGAAGGCCTTCTTGAACAGGGGCTGGTAGCCGGGGATGCTCTTGAGGGTCGCCACCAGGTTTTCGGGCTTGTTGTTCATCTCAACCGATGCCTGGACCGGCCCCTTGGCCTGGGCAGCCAGGTCCTCGGCCCGGCCGTCCCAGAACTGGGCTATGTTGTAGACGGCGTTCAGCACCGTGGGAGAGTTGCGGGGACCCTTCTGCCAGCCGTGGCCGATGGAGGTCTCCAGAATGTCGGTGCCGCCGAGTCCCACGTTGTGGCAGGTGTTGCAGCTGATAAGGTGCGACGACGAGAGGCGCGGGTCGAAGTAGAGCATTTTACCCAATTCAACCTTTGCCGGCGTGGCCGGATTTCCCTTCAGGGCCTTGGCTTTGGCGGGGATTGGCTTGAAAATCCCCTTTGCCCGGCCCATGATGTCGTCTTTGCCCCATGCTGCACCTGCTGCAAGGGCAAGCACTGCCGCACATGCGATGGCCTTTTTCTCCATGCGTCTTCCTCCTCCTGAGTAATTGGTACATTGTGTCAAGTATACCCCCTCTTCCTTTCTCTGCAAGGAGACGGGCGGGCAGATTGTGCTTCCAGCACCGCCGCCGGTGGGGTATCATCGGCCTCAAGCTCCATTACGCCCCAGGAGGTGACACCGTGCAGAAGGGAAAACCGGCCAAGAAATATTCCCAGGCGGGGAGGGTCCACGACCTCATCCGGCTCATCGAGGCCCGCCACGGGGTTACCCTGGAGGAGATGGCCGAGGAAACCGGGGTGGACCGCCGCACAGTCCACAGGGATCTGAATGTCATCCATGAGGCGGGCTATCCCCTGGTCTCCGAATGGCTCAATGGCCGGAAAATCTACCGCTTTCTCACCCGTTTCAAGGATGTGCCACCCATAACGTTCACCCTTCAGGAGCTGATGTCCCTGTCGTTTTTCCGTTCCCAGCTCTCCTTTCTTGACGGAACCCCCTTCCGGCAGGATCTGGATGCGGTTTTCCGCAAGATCGGCTCGGTGCTTCCCCCCCGCTATGCGGCTCACATGGAGAGGATTGCCGATGTGTCGCTGCCGCTGTTGCAGGGAAGGCGCGACTACTCCCCGGTGGCCGCGCATCTGGAAAGCCTGCGGGACGCTCTCATCTACCAGTACCGGGTGAGGCTCTCCTACCGTGGGGCGGGTAAAGGTAAGGCAACCGCCTACGAGGTTGACCCCTACACCCTGGTTTTCTACAAGGGGGGGCTCTATCTGGTGGGGTACGCCCATAACCGCAATGATCTGCGGACTTTTGCCGTCGAGCGGATCGCCGGCGTCGAGGTGCGGAAGGAGCGCTTCGAGATCCCTGACGGGTACCGGCCGGAGGAACGGCTCAAGGGGGCTTTCGGCATCGTTGAAGAGGAGCCGTTGGAGGTTGAAATCCGCTTTTCGCCTGAAATCGCCCATGCGGTTCAGGGGAGGGTCTGGCACCCGAGCCAGACCGTGAAAAACGGGGAGGACGGGAGTCTCGTCCTTTCCTTCTTCGCCGGGGGGAAGATGGAGATTATCTCGTGGGTTCTTTCTTACGGCGAGCATGCAGAGGTGCTGGCGCCAGCCGCTTTGCGCCATGAGATGGGGGCCATTGCGCGGCGGATGGCCGGGAGATACGGAGAGAAGCCCGAAGTATAGAAAATGCCGATGAATCGACGACAGGGCTAAAGTTCTTTCACGGCCGGCCGATACGGATAAATAGAGTTAAAGTAATCTGTATCGCGCGGCTTTTCGTCCAGCCAGGGACCGCGCCGGGGTGCCTGCATGGGGTTGGCCGATAAGTCTGATAAAATTTTGCGGTATCTGCCGTCGCCGATAAAACAGCTGCTGGTGCTCCTGTCCATAATTTTTGTCATCGAGACGTTCCTTATGCTTCTGTTGCCGCAGTTTGCGGACAGCAGGAGCATTTTTACGTTCCCTCTTCTCGATGCTTTCATGCTGGTGCTCATCTCTGCTCCGATTATCTGGTGGTGCATTGTCCGGCCGTTGCGCAGCGTGGCGTTCACCGCCTCGCTCCACGCCGACCTCCTCCTCGATCACATTGCCGACGGCATCATCAGCTTTGACGAGACGGGATGCCTCCGGTCCCTCAACCCTGCCGCCGAGCAGCTGTTCGGCTATGGCAGCGCCGAAGCGGTGGGCCGTTCCGTCAGCGATATCCTGTCAATCCGGTCGGGAGGGAAAGCGGAATCGTTCATGGCTTCCCTCGCATCCTGCAAGTGCGGCTGCGATCGCATCACGTGTGATGCCGAGGGGATCAGGAGCGACGGAGGCCGTTTTCCCGCGGCACTTACCCTGAGCCGGCTCCAGTTCGAGGGGGTCTGGAACTTCATCGGCATCATCCGCGATGTTACCGAGAGCCGGGAGGCCGAGGAACGGCTCATCGAAACCAACGAGAGGCTGACCCTCCTGAAGCGGGCCATAGAGTCGAGCATCAACGGTATCGTCATTACCGATTCAACCCATCCCGACAATCCCATTATCTATGTGAACCCGGCTTTCGAGCGGATCACCGGTTATGATGCCGAGGGGGTTATCGGCAAGAACCCCCGCTTCCTCCAGGGGGCCGACAGGGATCAGTCAGAGCTCAAGAAGCTCGCCATAGCCTACCGGGCGGAGCGGGAGGGGTGCTTCGTGCTCCGCAACTACCGCAAGGATGGCATCCCCTTCTGGAACGAGCTTTCCATCGCCCCGGTCCGCGATCGTGACGGTGTTGTGGTCAGCTATGTCGGCATCATGAACGACATCACTGAACACCGTCGCTACGAGGAGCAGCTCGTCTACCAGGCAACCCATGATACCCTCACGGGGCTTCCCAACCGCAACCTCCTCCAGGACCGCCTCGGCCAGTCCCTGGCCCTGGAAGCCTTCCGGCGGCGCAATCCCATCTGCGTGATGTTCCTCGATCTCGACAATTTCAAAAAGGTGAACGATACCCTGGGGCACACCGTCGGCGACATGCTGCTGAAGGCGGTGGCAAACCGACTCAAGAACTGTGTCCGGGGTGGCGATACGGTGGCGAGGCTTGGGGGGGACGAGTACATCATTGTTCTCCCCAACGTGCGGGAAACGCATGATGTGGTGACCGTGGCCAAGAAGATGATCAACATCTTCGTTGCTCCGTTTCTGCTCATGGGCAACGAGATATACGTGACATCCAGTATCGGTATCGCTCTCTTTCCCAATGACGGTGATACCGTGGATGCGCTCCTCAAAAATGCCGATGCCGCCATGTACCACGCCAAGGATCAGGGGAAGAACAACTACCAGTTCTACTCGTCGGAGATGAACACCAGGGTCTTCGAGCGGCTCTCCCTGGAGACGAGTCTCCACCGGGCCGTCAAGCAGCGGGAATTCCTCCTCCATTACCAGCCGCGGGTTGACCTGCGTACCGGCCGGATCTGCGGGGTCGAGGCGCTGGTGCGCTGGAACCACCCGGAAATGGGGCTTGTTTCCCCGGCACGGTTCATCCCCCTGGCGGAAGAAACGGGCCTCATCGTCCCCATGGGCGAGTGGGTGCTCAGGACCGCTTGCGCCCAGAACCGGGCATGGCAGGAGGCCGGGTACCCGCCGTTGCGCATGGCCGTCAACCTCTCGGCCCGTCAGTTCCGTCAGGAGAACCTCCTTGAGATGGTGGATGAGATCCTGCAGGAGACGGGGCTCGATCCCCAGTGGCTGGAGCTGGAGTTGACCGAGAGCCTGGTCATGCAGGAGGCGGAAAAGTCGGCCGCCATCCTCCACGAACTCACCAACCGGGGGATAGAGGTTGCCATCGACGACTTCGGTACCGGCTATTCCTCCCTCAGCTACCTCAAGCGCTTCCCCATCGCAAACCTGAAGATCGACCAGTCCTTCATCCGCGACATGACCCGCGATCCCGATGATGCCACCCTGGTCAGGACAATCATCACCATGGCCCACGGCCTCGGCATGAAGACTATCGCCGAGGGGGTGGAACTGGCGGAGCAGATCGACTTCCTCAATCTCCACCAGTGCGAAGAGATGCAGGGGTACTACTTCAGCCGCCCGGTTACCTCCGAAGAGCTGGGCCGTTTCCTGGCGGAAGGGAAGACCCTCGACATTTCCTTGATTCGTGGAGATGCGCGGGAACGGATTCGGGTGGTGTAAGCCATCCATTCCCCCCTTCTTCGTCTACCTGCATTTCCTACCGCTGCATTGACAAACCCCTCCTCATCCTCTATAACTAAGCTTTTTTCGGGAGGTTTTGCGTGGATCAGGTGGATGACGGCAAGCTGCGGGGAATCATCCTCGACCGTATCGGGCAACGGGGGCCTATCCCCTTTGCCGACTTCATGGCGGCGTGTCTCTATGAGCCGGGCCTCGGCTACTACACGTCGCCCGGCCGCAAGGTGGGCGCCGAGGGTGACTTCTATACCAGCATAAACGTTCACCGGGTATTCGGGCGCCTCATCGCCCGTGAAATCTGCCGCATGTGGGAGGAGATGGGATGCCCGGCAAGTTTCGATATCGTCGAGGCGGGAGCCGGCCATGGCCAATTGGCTACCGATGTCCTGGATGCCGTCTGCGAGCTGAACAGCCAGCTGTATGAGGGGGTGCGGCTCACCCTCGTCGAAGCCGAGCCGAGCCTTGCCGAAGTCCAGGGCAAGCTTCTGGAGCGCCACCTGGCGAAGGTTTCCTGGAGTGCCCCGGCCGATCTGGCCGAGGGGAAACTCCGGTTTTCCGGCTGCCTCTATTCCAATGAACTGATCGATTCCTTCCCGACCCACCTGGTCGAGATGACCCCCGAGGGGCTGCGGGAGGTTTTTGTCGCGGCAGAGGGAGACCAGTTTTCCGAAGTCCTCGACAGCCCCTCGACTCCCGAGCTGGAAGCCTACCTGTCCCGCCTCGGCATAACCCTTAATCCCGGGCAGCGGACCGAGATCAACCTGAATGCCGTCCGGTGGCTTGAATCGGCGGCCGCCTCCCTGGAGCGCGGTTTCATCCTCACCATCGATTACGGCTACCTGGCTCCCGAACTCTACGGGCCCATGCGCCTGAACGGCACCCTTCTCTGCTACTATCGCCATACAACCGAAGAAAATCCCTACATCCGGGTTGGCCTCCAGGATATTACCACCCACGTGGATTTCACCACCCTGGCCCTGCGGGGCGAGGAGCTGGGACTCAGCAAGGTCTGGTACGGAGAGCAGTATCGCTTCCTGATGGCCGCCGGCATGATGCAGGAGCTGATGGCCCTGGAGGCCGCGGCCAAAACCGAAAAAGAGCAGATTGCCATCCGCATTTCCCTGAAGAAGCTCATTCTCCCCGAGGGGGGGATGGGGGATACTTTCAAGGTCCTGATCCAGGCAAAGGGGGTTGATCACCCTCAGCTGCTCTGCATGCGCGACTGGGGGAAGCTCATTTGATGTGGCGGGACTCAATCAGTATGGGGAGGGTAATCCGGTGAGCGGCATCCGCGCCCTGGTCTTCGACCTCGACGGCACCCTCTACGTGAGCGACGGGCTTGGCCACGAAATCGAGGCCTCGGCCATGCGGCATATCGCTTCGGTCCGGGGAATATCCTGCGAAGAGGCTACCCTGCTGGTCAGGGAGACCCGGAAGGCGATTGCCGCCCGCACCTGCCGCACCGCATCCCTGAGCCACGCCTGCCTGGAGCTGGGGATAGACCTGCGGGAGCTCCATCTCCATTTTGTCTCCGATATCGTGCCGGAGCCGTTCCTTGTCCGGGACGAGCGGGTGGTGGCGTTGCTGCGGAGGCTCGGTGAGCGGTTCGATCTGCATATCTACACGAACAACGATCTTCCCCTTGCCTCGCGGATTATGGACTCCCTGGGCATTGCCGGGTTTTTCCGGCGTATCTTCACCATCGAGGACTCCTGGCGCCCCAAGCCCGACCGCGCAGTGCTGGCCGACATTTTCCGCGAAATCGGGTGCGAGCCCGCCCAGTGCTTTTTCGTGGGGGACCGCTACGACATCGACCTGCGGCTCCCCATGGAACTCGGCTGCCGCGGCTTTCACACCCGCACCGTTGACGAACTGCTGACCATAGAAACCATTCTAGAGTAAGGAGCGCCGATGAACGAGCAGACCAAGGAAACCCTCGACGCCATCATGCGGGCCATGGAGATCGAAAAGGAGACCTTCGATTTCTACACCAAGGCCGAAAAGAAAACCTTCAACCCCGAGGGAAAGCGGATTTTCCGCTGGCTTGCCAAGACCGAGGAGCAGCACTATCTCAAGCTGAACGAGCTTTACCAGTCCCTGCACGAAGGGGGGCGCTGGGTCTTCTACGGCGGCTCCACCATCGCCATCGAACCTGCCGGTGCCGACGAGAAACAGGTGGGGTTCGATACCGACGACCGCCAGGCGCTGGAAATCGCCATGGAGATCGAGAAGAAGGGAATCGCCTACTTTGACGCCCTGCTGGAGAAAACCAGCGACCAGGACGGCAGGGATATGCTCCTGGCGCTGCGGAACGAAGAGGCTGAACACCTGCGGGTGGTGACCGAGAAGTACAATGCCATAAAACGGTGATCGGGGGGGGTGGACCGGGGACCGGGAAAGGCGAAACAGTGACGTTTCGAATTGAGAAGGATACTCTCGGAGAGGTGCAAGTTCCGGAAGACGCCTACTACGGGGCGCAAACGGCCCGGGCCGTGGCTAATTCCCCCATTTCCGGGCTCCGGCCCCATCCCGCCCTGGTCCGGGCGACGGTCATCGCCAAGAAATGCGCGGCCCTCGCCAACATGGCCACGGGGAGGCTCGATGCCCGGCTCGGGGGCGCCATCGTCAAGGCCGCCGAAGAGGCCCTGTCCGGCGCGTTCGATGCCCATTTCGTCGTGGATCCGTTCCAGGCCGGCGCCGGCACCTCCCACAACATGAACGTCAACGAGGTGCTTGCCAACAGGGCAAATGAACTGCTTGGCGGCCGGCGCGGCGCCTATGACCAGGTCCATCCCAATGACCATGTGAACATGGCCCAGTCCACCAACGACGTCTTCCCCACGGTTATCCGGCTGGCGGCCCTGGCCCTCGTAGAGGGGCTCCGGCCGGGGCTGGAGGAGTTGGTGGCGGCCTTGCGCGGGAAGGGGCAGGAGTTCGACGGCATCCTCAAGAGCGGCCGGACCCACCTCCAGGATGCGGTGCCTATCAGGCTTGGCCAGGAGTTCGAGGCATGGGGGGTGGCGCTGGAGAAGAACCTGGCCGGGATTGACGGTGCGCTGCCGGGACTCCGGGAGCTGGGGATCGGCGGCACCGCCGTCGGCACCGGCATGAACGCCGAGGAGGCCTACATCGGCCTGATGGTGTCCGAGCTCGTCCGGGAAACCGGGTTTCCCCTTGTGCGGGGGGCGAATCTGGTGGAGCGGATGCAGAACATGGACCCCTTCGTGGCCCTTTCGTCGGCCCTGAAGGGCCTCGCCGTAAACCTGGCCCGCATCGCCAACGATCTGCGGCTGCTCGCTTCGGGTCCCAGAACCGGGTTTGCCGAGATTGCTCTTCCGGCGCTTCAGCCCGGTTCATCCATCATGCCGGGAAAGGTGAACCCTTCCATGGCGGAGGTGACCGACATGGTCGCCTTCCAGGTGATGGGGGCCGATGCGGCCATTACCCTTGCCGCCCAGGCGGGACAGCTTGAGCTGAACGTGATGATGCCGCTCATCGCCTTCAATCTCCTCTTCAGCCTGGAGCTTCTGAAGAACACGGCGCCGAAACTGGCCAGGGCGTGCATTGCCGGCATCACTGCCGACCGTGAGCGCTGCCGCCGGTATTTTGAACAGTCGGTGGGCCTTGCCACGGTGCTGGCCCCCTATATCGGCTATGCGGCTGCGGCCGAAATTGCGAAGGAATCGACGGCCACGGGGCGAAGCATCCGGGAGATCGTTATAGAGCGCCGGATACTGCCGGAGGAAAAGCTCGCCGGAATCCTCGACCCGTACCCCCTCACAACACCCGGCGTGCCGGGAGAGAAGCACAACTGAGCAATCAGAGCATACAACGCCAAGGAGGAAACAACGATGCTGGAAGAAGTGAAGAAGGTTCTCGATACGGTGCGCCCCGCGCTCCAGGCTGACGGCGGCGACGTGGAGCTGGTTGAGGTTACCGAAGACGGCGTGGTTAAAGTTAAGCTTGTCGGTGCCTGCGGCCACTGCCCCATGTCCACCATGACTCTCAAGATGGGGATCGAGCGGACCTTGAAGGAGAAGGTGCCCGGCGTGAAGGAAGTGGTTTCCGTCTAGCCGGGTCACGGTAAAATCGGAGTCTGATGCTGATCACCCATGATGAAGGTGGAGGAGCGCGGGGATATCTCCGCGCTCCTTTGCGTATGTCCTCCGGTCCACTTGCCCCGGCCGCCCGCCTGCGTTACCCTTTGGGACAGGAGACCAACCCATGTCCATCGTGCGCCGCAGACAGATATTCGGCACCCCCCGCGCCCCCCGCTTCCTGCGCATTTTCCGGAGAAATGCCGAGGCTTCCCATTCCCGCGGCAACAGGGTAAAGCTCTATGATTCGGGAAGCGAGTTCTTTCCGGCCATGCTGGAGGCTTTTGCCGAAGCCAGGCACCAGATCTGCGCCGAGTTCTACATCATTCGCGATGATGTCACCGGGGGGGCCTTTGCCGCTGCTCTCCTGGCCGCCGCGGACCGCGGGGTCGATGTCTGCCTCATCTACGACTACATCGGCTGTTTTGATACCCCGTCCTCCTACTTTCGGCGCCTGGAGCAGGGGGGGGTGCGCTGCCTTGCCTTCAACCCGCCCCCCTTCAGGCGCGGGCTTGCCTGGTTCGACAAGCGGGACCACCGCAAGATGGCCATTATCGACGAGGAAACCGCTTTTACCGGCGGGATTAACATTGGCGACGAGTATTCGGGGTTCGGCCGCGGCACCGAGCGGTGGAGGGATGTGGGGATCCGCATCGACGGCCCTGCGGTTTCCGACATGGTCCGGCTGTTCCGGGATTTCTGGCTTGAAGAAAAGGGGAGCCCCTCGTCGGCCTGGTTTCTGGAGCATGCCCCCGTGCCGGGCATGGGGGATGCCGGGGTGATGATCGTCAGTGACGGCCCCTACCATGCCCGCTCTTTCATCCGTAACGCCTTTCGCATCGCCATGGCCGGCGCGGGGGACTCCATTCGCATCATGAACCCCTATTTTGTGCCCGGGCCCCGGATCGTCCGCTCGCTGCTGCGGGCCGTGCGCCGGGGGGTGAGGGTCCAGCTCATACTTCCCGACAAAACCGATGTTCCCATCATGCGCCTGGTGAGCCGCGGCTATTACACCCCCCTGCTCCGGGGAGGCATAGAAATATACGAGCGGCAGGGGGAAGTGCTCCATGCCAAGGTCATGCTCATTGACGACTCATGGGGGGTTATCGGTTCGGCAAACCTGGACCAGCGCAGTTTCCACCGCAACTACGAAGTCAACGCCATCGTTGCCGGCCACGAATTCGGCCGCCAGGTGGCGGCCATGTTCGCCGACGATCTGAAGGGCTCACGGCGCGTCGTCCTGGAGGAGCACGAGAATCGGGGATGGCTTGTCCGCATCATGGAGCGGCTCTGCAACTCGGTGAGCTGGTTTCTCTAGTTGTCTGCTTCTGCATCATGGGGTAGGATGAGCAAATGCATTCACGGCGCCAGGGGGCGCATTCTTTTTGGGAGAAATCCATGGGTAAAAAAGCTGTCATCCTCTACAGCGGAGGACTCGATTCCACTACCTGCCTCGCCATAGCCAGGGCCGAGGGGTATGAACCCTACGCCATGAGCTTTTCCTACGGCCAGCGCCACAGCGTGGAACTGGAGCGGGCCAAGGCAAATGCCCGCCCCATGGGGGCCGTTGACCACCTGGTGGTGGAGTTCGACTACCGTCAGGTGGGGGGGAGCGCCCTTACCGCCGATATCGCCGTCCCGAAAGAAGGGGTGGGGAGCGATATCCCGGTCACCTACGTTCCGGCCCGCAATACGGTTTTTCTCTCCTTTGCCCTGGGGTGGGCCGAAGCGCTGGGCGCCTTCGATATTTTCATCGGCGTCAACGCCCTGGACTATTCCGGCTATCCCGATTGCCGCCCCGAATACATCGCCGCCTTCGAGGCCATGGCAAACCTGGCCACAAAGGCCGGGGTAGAGGGGGCCGGTCGGTTCACGATCCATACCCCCCTCATCAGCCTCACCAAGGCCGAGATAGTCCGGAAGGGTCTCTCCCTCGGCGTCGATTACGGCCGGACCCACTCCTGCTACGACCCGACTCCGGAGGGGCTCGCCTGCGGCCTTTGCGACTCCTGCCGCCTGCGGCTCAAGGGGTTTGCGGAGGCGGGGGTGGTGGACCCGGTGGAATACGTGACCGGGAGGAAAGACCAATGAACGCGAAAAAAACGGATCAAAACCGGTCCCCTGCCGGCCAGATGCCCGATATGCAGAAATCCCGCGACACCCGCAAGATTCCCATCAACAAGGTGGGGGTGAAGGATATTTCCTACCCCATCGTGGTGATGGACAAGAACAAGAAGTTCCAGCAGACCGTGGCCCGGATCAACATGTACGTGGACCTTCCCCACCATTTCAAGGGGACCCACATGAGCCGCTTCGTTGAAATCCTCAACGTCCACCGGGAGGATATCGCCCTGGACAAGATGGAGCCGATCCTCCAGAGCATGAAGGATAAGCTGGGGGCCTCGTCGGCCCATCTGGAGATCGAGTTCCCCTACTTCATTGAGAAGCGGGCCCCGGTTTCCGGCGCCCGGAGCCTCATGGAGTACACCTGCACCTTCAGCGGCAGCCTGGGGGATGATTTCGATTTCGTTCTGGGGATTCAGGTGCCGGTTACGTCGCTCTGCCCCTGCAGCAAGGAACTCTCCCGCTACGGTGCCCATAACCAGCGGAGCCACATCACCGTGAGGCTCCGGTATACCGATTTCGTTTGGATTGAGGATCTGGTGGAAATGATCGAGGAGTGCGGGTCGAGCCCGGTCTGGTCGCTGCTCAAGCGGGTGGACGAGCAGTACGTCACGGAGCGGGCCTACGAGAACCCCAAGTTCGTGGAGGATATCGTCCGTGAAGTGACCCAGAAGCTTCTGGCATTTGACGCTGTTACCTGGTTTTCCGTAGAGGCGGAGAATTTCGAATCGATCCACAAGCACTCGGCTTATGCCGCCATTGAGCGTGACAAAAAAATGACATAACGATTGTGTGTTGTTGTTTATGGGGTGAAGTTTCTTCCTCCAGGCGCATCACCCTTGATGTACACATTAGGTGTGGATAACCATGTTGAAAAAAGCCAAACTTGTGGATAAGGCTAGATGTTGCCGCCACGACTTCTTTCCGCTGAATCCCCTTGAAGCATGTCAAAAGCACTGATCATTTTTGCCAAAAGACCGTCACCGGGGCGTGTCAAAACAAGGCTGGTCCCGCATCTTACTGCGGAAGAGGCCGCCGAGCTTTACCGGCGGATGCTTTTGGATATCCTTGCCAAAACCGGGCAAATAACGGATGTGGACAAATTCCTCTTTTATGAACAGTGGGCTGGAGCGGCGGAATACTTCGCCGAAACGGCCAGTGGAGGATTTATTTGTCCACAGGTGGGGAAGGGGATGGGGGAACGGCTGGAGACTGCCTTCGACCATGTCTTTCGCCGGGGATACGACGAAGTGGCGGTAATAGGTACCGATTCTCCCGATCTGCCGGTATCTTTCGTGGAGCGGGCCTTTGATCTGCTCCGTTTTCCTGACGTTGATGCCGTGTTCGGTCCCGCCGTGGACGGGGGCTACTACCTCGTGGCCATGGCCCGGCTCCATCGTGAGCTCTTCAGGGATATTCCCTGGTCCACGGGGAAAGTGCTGCAGCGGTCACTGTCCAAGGCGGCCGGGGCGGGGGTCGCAACGGCCCTTCTCCCCCTGTGGCACGATGTTGACACGGCCGCCGACCTCCTGCGGCCGGAGCTCGTGGACCCGGACAACGGCGCCCCCCTCACACGGGAGTTCATTTTACGACATCAACTTCGTAGCCCTGTTTTCCCAGGTGGGCGATAATCTCCTGGATATGCTCGTAGCCCCGGGTCTCCAGTTCCAGGAGGACTTCGGTCTTGCCGAGGGGAAGATCGATGGAGCGGCGTTCGTGGTTGATGAGGAAGATGTTGGCCCGTACGGCGGCCACTTCAGCAGCCAGCCTGGCCAGCGACCCGGGGATATCGTCCAGCACCACTTGCAGTTTCAGGTAGCGCCCCGCCGCCACCAGGCCGCGCTCCACCACGGTGGAGATGGTTTTTACGTCGATGTTGCCGCCGGAGAGGACGCAAACCGTCTTGCCCGGCAGCTTTCCAGCCTTGCCGTTCAGGAGGGCCGCCAGGGTCACGGCTCCGGCGCCTTCCACCAGCAGTTTCGTCCGCTCCAGAAGCCCCACGATGGCCAGGGCGATCTCTTCCTCCTCCACGAGCACCACGTCGTCCACCAGTTCCCGCACGATGGGGAACGTGCTTTTTCCCACTTTTTTTACGGCGATGCCGTCGGCAAGCGTCACCGAGAGTGAGGTGTCCTGGATCCTCCCCTTCTTGAGGGAGTAGTGCATGGAGGGAGCGGCCTTGGATTCGATGCCGATAATCTTCACGTGGGGGTGGGTTTCCTTGACCGCCGTGGCGATGCCGGCGATGAGGCCGCCTCCGCCGATGGGTACCAGGATGGCCGAGACATCTGGAAGCTCTTCCAGGATTTCGAGGCCGATGGTCCCCTGTCCGGCCATGACCAGCGGGTCGTCGAAGGGATGTACGAAGAGGGCGCCGGTTTCTTTCTGGGCCTGGACGGAGGCAGCGTAGGCCTCATCGAAGTTCCTGCCGGTGAGGACGACTTCGGCCCCGTACTCCTTGGTGGCCTGCACCTTCTGCGGAGGGGTGCTTTCGGGCATGAAGACGGTGGCCTTTACCCCCAGCAGGTCGGCGGAAAAGGCGACCCCCTGGGCGTGGTTCCCGGCGGATGCGGTTATTACCCCCTTTACCAGGGCCTCCCGGGGTTGAGCCGTCATGAAGTTGAGGGCGCCCCGGATTTTGAAGGCTCCGGTTCGCTGGAGATTCTCGCATTTGAAGAGCAGGGGGAACCCGAACCGTTCGCTGAAATGGTGGGAGGGTATCAGTTCGGTACGCCGGACCCGCTTCTTGAGGCGGTCGGCAGCTTCCTGGATCAGGGTGTAGTGGAGCATCGGTTCTCCATGTGTCCGGCTAGTGATCGTGCGCATGGTGCCCATGGTCGTGATGATCATGATCATGATCGTGGTCATGGGGTTGGTTGTGACGGGGGCGGTGGCGCAGTTCCTTGATGACGGGCGGCGCCTCCACGCACCGGGTGCACTCGGCCTGGAGAGTGGTGTGGGATATGTGATAGCGCTCGAACAGCATCTCTTCGATCTGCCGCAGCACCTCTGCCTGCCGCTCCTTTTGCTCCGGCTTAACGTCGATGTGGGCCGAAAGCGCCAGGATATGGGAGCAGATGGTCCAGATATTCATGTGGTGAACGGCATTCACCCCTTCCACCTCCGCCATGGCCGCAGCCACCTGTTGGGTGCTCATGCCGCGGGGAACCCCTTCAAGCAGGATATGGGACGACTCGCGGATGACCCGCCAGGAGCCCCAGAAGATGACGCATCCAATGCCGGCGGAGATGAGGGCGTCCAGGATGTACCAGTTTGTGTAGTACATGATGATGCCGCCGATGATTACTCCCACCGAGGCCGCCGCGTCGCCGATGACATGGAGAAAGGCGCTGTGGACGTTCAGGTCGTCGTGGGAGTGGCTATGGAGGGCCGATGCGGCGATCAGGTTCATGACGAGGCCGATTGCGGCGATGATCAGCATCGGGAGGCTCTTTACTTCCACCGGATGGAGCAATCGCTCCCATGCTTCGTAGAATATCCCCAGCGCCATGAGGAATACCGTGGCGCCGTTGATGAAGGAAGCAAAGACTTCGGTCCGGTGCCAGCCGAAGGTGCGGGTGTCGGAGACCGGGTAGGCCGCAAGCCTGATGGCTGCCAGCGACAGCACCAGGGCGAAAAGGTCGAGGAAGACGTGGGCGGCGTCCGAAAGGAGCGCCAGGGAGTTGGTCCATATCCCCCCTGCTACCTCGGCCGCCAGGGTCACGGCAGTCAGAAAGATGGCGTATTTGAATCGTCCGGTAATGCTTTGGTCAAGGTGCGCGTCAGCGTGCATGGCAGGTGTCATTTTCTCCCTTCAGGCAGTGATTCACTGTAGCAGATGCCCCTTTGGCGGGTCAAACGGAAAGAGGCGCTCCCCCCTTGCATTTCCGCAGGGTTGCTGGTATCTTACCTGGACTGTTTTTGGAGGATTTTAATATGGAGACAACCCATCACCGGCTGATTATTCTCGGCTCCGGCCCTGCCGGATATACTGCGGCGGTTTACGCAGCGCGGGCAAACCTGAACCCTGCCCTCATAACCGGACTTGCCCAGGGGGGGCAGTTGATGACCACCACCGACGTGGACAACTGGCCCGGCGATCCGGACGGCGTGCTCGGACCGGAGCTGATGGACCGGATGCGCCGCCATGCCGAGCGGTTCAATACCGCGATGGTCTACGACCACATCAACAAGGCTGAACTCCGCGAGCGCCCTTTTCGCCTGGAGGGGGACAACGGCGTTTATACCTGCGATGCCCTCATTATCGCCACCGGCGCCACCGCCAAATACTTGGGCCTTCCGTCGGAAGAGGCATTCAAGGGGAAAGGGGTTTCGGCCTGCGCCACCTGCGACGGCTTTTTCTACCGCAACAAACCGGTTGCGGTAATCGGCGGCGGCAACACCGCCGTGGAGGAGGCGCTCTACCTCTCCAATATCGCCAGCCACGTTACGGTTGTACACCGTCGCGACAAGTTCCGCTCCGAGAAGATTCTTGCCGACCGCCTGATCGAGAAGACCAGGGGGGGCAACGTCACCATCGAATGGAATCATGTGCTGGACGAGGTCCTGGGTGATGAGAGCGGGGTAACCGGTATCCGCATTTGTCATACCGACGGCACCACCAAGGATATTCCGGTGCATGGCTGCTTCATCGCCATCGGCCACGCCCCCAACACCCAGCTGTTCGAGGGACAGTTGGAGATGGACAACGGCTATATCCGCACTCTCTGTGGCGGCGAGGGAAACATGACCGCCACCAGCGTTCCCGGCGTGTTTGCCGCCGGCGACGTCCAGGATCAGCATTACAAACAGGCGATCACCTCCGCCGGCACTGGCTGCATGGCCGCCCTGGACGCCGAAAAATACCTGGAGTCCGCGGGATGATGACTATGAAGGTTTCTTTCTTTGCCAGTCCCCGGCCCCTGGTCCCCGGCCGCTGATGCTTGCCAAGGCCCTTTCCAGCGCCCTCCTGGGTATCGACGCCGTCATCGTCGATGTGGAGGTGGATATCGCCCAGGGGCTGCCCCAGTTTGCCACCGTCGGCCTCCCCGACGGTGCAGTGAAGGAAAGCAAGGACCGGGTCAAGTCGGCCCTCAAGAATGCCGGCTACGACTTCCCCCCCCGCAAGATAACCGTCAACCTGGCCCCCGCCGACCTGAAAAAGGAGGGGGCCGCCTTCGATCTTCCCATTTCTGTAGGCATACTGGCCGCCACCGGTGTCATCAAGGGTGAAAGGCTCAAGGAATATCTCCTGTTGGGGGAACTGTCCCTGGATGGGAGCGTAAAGCCGGTTCGCGGCTGCCTGCCGGTTGCCGTGGCGGCCCGGAGCGCGGGGCTGCGCGGCATCGTCGTGCCCCTGGAGAACGCCCCGGAAGGGGCGGTGGTTGAGGGTGTGGATGTTATCGGCGTCAGGGAGCTGGCGGAGGTGGTGGAGTTCCTGAACGGGGAGCGGGAGATTGAACCGTTCCGGGTTGATGTGGCGGAGTTTTTCGAGCGAAGCGCCGAGGCCGGCGACGACTTTTCCGAGGTCAAGGGGCAGGAGCACGCCAAGCGGGCCCTGGA
Organism: Geobacter benzoatilyticus; assembly: GCF_017338855.1. NCBI lineage: Bacteria > Pseudomonadati > Thermodesulfobacteriota > Desulfuromonadia > Geobacterales > Geobacteraceae > Geobacter > Geobacter benzoatilyticus. The sequence goes on along the minus strand of NZ_CP071382.1, from coordinate 704,932 downwards.
AGTGGCAGCTGCCGGCGCGCACAACATTATCATGATCGGCCCTCCCGGGTCCGGCAAGACGATGCTCTCCCGCCGCATCCCGACCATCCTTCCCCGGATGTCATTTGAAGAGGCCATAGAAACCACCAAGGTCTACAGCGTCATGGGACTCCTGGACCGGGAGAACGCCCTCGTGGCCCAGCGTCCGTTCCGGTCTCCCCATCATACCATCTCGGACGTGGGTTTGATCGGCGGCGGGAATATGCCCCGCCCCGGCGAAGTCTCCATGGCGAACCATGGCGTGCTGTTCCTGGACGAGCTCCCCGAGTTCAAGAAGCATGTCCTCGAAGTCCTCCGCCAGCCCCTTGAGGATGGCCGGGTCTCCATCTCCCGAGCCCTCATGTCGCTCACCTATCCGTCGCGCTTTATGCTCGTGGCGGCCATGAATCCCTGCCCCTGCGGCTACCTGGGGGATCCCCTCCACCCCTGTTCCTGCACGCCGGTCATGGTGCAGCGCTACCGGTCCCGGATCTCCGGGCCGCTGTTGGACCGGATCGACATCCATATTGAAGTCCCCGCCGTCAAGTACCGGGATCTGGCCGACGGCCGCGAGGGTGAAAGCTCCCGGGCCATCGGCAGCCGGGTGGAGCAGGCGCGGGAGGTTCAGAGGGATCGTTTCAGGGGCTCCAAGGTCCACAGCAATGCCCAGATGACACCCCGCTTCATAAAGAAGTTCTGCGAGCCGGACGCGGCCGGCAGCCGGCTGCTGGAACTGGTCACCGACCGTCTCGGCCTCTCGGCCCGTTCCTACAGCCGGATCCTCAAAGTGGCCCGCACCATCGCCGATCTGGACGGTAGCGATGCCGTGCGGGAGCAGCATGTCTCCGAAGCGATCCAGTACCGCAGTTTGGATCGGAAGACGGTCTGACCATTCCCCTGACCTCCCCCCAGAAAAATGGTCCGGCTAAAAGTGAGGAATTCCGGCTTGCCAGATATCTCTACGTTTGCATGGAGCATTTTCCCGGGATGAGATCAACCTCCTTTCTACGATAATCAGACGCAAAACAACTCCATGAATTCATGGGCGGGAGTATTCTCCAGGCGCTGCTGGTCCCGGCAACAATCGACTATCCGCTGGACCTGTTCTTCGGGGAAACGTACTGCAAGGTTTCTCCTGAATTTTTCCAGCAGAAGCGGGATCCCTTCGGCGCGGCGCCGACGATGCCCCAGGGGATATTCCACCTCGACACGCTCGGTGCAGGTGTCGTCACGGAAGAACACCTGGACGGCATTGGCGATGGAACGTTTATCCGGCTCAAGGTATTCGCGGCTGTAGCGGGGCTCTTCCACCACCTCCATCCGCTCCCGCAGGGCATCTATGCGGGGGTCGGCCGCCGCCTTCTCCTCGTAATGGTCGGCGGTCAGGGTTCCGAAGATGAGGCCGATTGCGGTCATATACTGGAGGCAGTGGTCCCGGTCCGCCGGGTTATGGAGTTTGCCGGTCTTGCTGATGATGCGGATGGCGGATTCGTGGGTGGTGATGACCACCTTTTCGATGTCCGGGAGTCGTTCCCGCATCTGGGGATGGAGTCGCACGGCGGCTTCGACGGCTGTCTGGGCATGAAATTCCGCAGGGTAGGCGATCTTGAAGAGCACGTTTTCCATGACGTAGGAGCCATAGGGGCGCTGGAGGCGGAACGGCTTCCCCTTGAAGGAGACATCGTAGAATCCCCAGGTTGGGGCGGTGAGCGCGCTCGGATAGCCCTTCTCCCCCTGGAGGGTCATGAGGGCCAGCCGTACCGCCCGGCTGACGGCATCTCCGGCGGCCCAGGATTTGCGGCTGCCGGTGTTGGGCGCATGGCGATAGGTGCGCAGGCTCTGGCCGTCGACCCACGCTTGGGACAGGACATCGATTATCTGCTCTTTCGTCCCCCCGAAAAGCCTCATGACAACCGCGGTCGAAGCGACCTTGACCAGCAGGACATGGTCGAGCCCCACCCGGTTGAAACTGTTCTCCAGGGCCAGGCACCCCTGGATTTCATGGGCCATGACCATGCAGGTCACCACCTCGCCCATGGTCACCGGAGCTTTCCCTTTGGCAATGCTGCGCCGGCTCAGGTGGTCGGCAACGGCCAGGATCGCCCCCAGGTTGTCGGATGGGTGCCCCCATTCCGCGGCCAGCCAGGTGTCGTTAAAGTCGAGCCACCGTATGATGCAGCCGATGTCGAAGGCGGCCTTGACGGGGTCAAGCTCGTAACGGGTACCCGGCACCCGGGAGCCGTGGGGTACGACGGTGCCGGGGACTATCGGCCCAAGAAGTTTGCTGCATTCCGGGAACGTCAGGGCCAGCATGCCGCACCCGAGAGCGTCCATCAGGCTGTAGCGGGCAGTTTCACGGGCCTCGTCACTGGTTGCCCGGTAGCCCGTGACGTAGTCGGCAATATCGACCATCACCTGATCGGGCTCTGGCCTGACATTCACTTCGGCAGTCGCTCTCATCGGCCCTCCTCCCCGCTTTCGGCAGTGCCACGGGCAGACAGCCGGTCGAGCGTCTGCTCGTAATCGTAATAGTGGAGCAGGTCGTAGAGTTCCTCCCGGGGTTGCATGGCAGCCACAACCGGTTCCTGGGTCCCGGCGTGGAGGATGGTTTCATACACATCGAGCGCGGCCTTGCTCATGGCCCGGAAAGCGCTCAGCGGATAGAGCACCATGGCCACCCCCTGCTCGGCAAACTGCTCTTTCGTGTAGTAGGGCGTTTTCCCGAATTCGGTCATGTTTGCCAGGAGCGGCACGGCGATGGCATCGGCAAACTGACTGTACGTCGCCAGATCGGTCACCCCCTCCGCAAAGATGCTCTCCGCGCCTGCCTCCACATAGAGGGCAGCCCTTTCGACGGCTGCTTCAAGCCCTTCGGTCGCCAGGGCATCGGTACGGGCCATTATCATGAAATCCCCATCGTCTCTGGCATCCACAGCGACCTTTATCCGGTCGGCCATTCTGCTCCTCGAAACAACGGACTTGTTGGGGCGATGGCCGCAGCGCTTCGGTTCCACCTGGTCCTCAAGGTGAACCGCTGCCGCCCCTGCGCGAATCATCTCCTTAACCGTACGGGCGATCCCGAATTCCTCTCCCCATCCCGTATCGATGTCGACCAGCAGGGGAAGAGGCGAAACGCCGGTAATGCGCCGGACCTCTTCCAGGACATCATTGCGGGAAGTTATGCCCAAGTCGGGAAGGCCGAACGACGCGTTGGCGACCCCGGCGCCGGAAAGGTAAATTGCCCTGTGGCCTGCTTTTTCGGCCAGTATTGCGCAGTATGCGTTGATCGTCCCCACAACCTGAAGAGGCCTTTCAGCTTCAATGGCCCTGCGGAAACGCCTTCCGGCAGAAATGTGCTCAGACATTGCCCCCGTCCTTTGCCATGGCTTTTTTGTGCCGTTCCTCGACACTAAGGCGTGCCGTTCGTATGTGGCGGCGCATGAGAAGTTCCGCCAGATCCTCGTCCCGCTCCTCAATGGCCTCGACAATACGGCGATGCTCCTTGAGCGCCAGTAATGGCCGGGGGCTTTCATTGCTGAACTGGTACCGGTACATCCTGATCAACTGGTAGAGACCGCCGTCCAGAATGGTCAACAGCTTCTTGTTGCGGCTTCCCTGCAGAATCCGGTAGTGGAAATCGAATTCCCCTTCCTTCTGGTAATAGGAAAGCCCCTGATCTTCCTCAATACTCTTCTCGTGCTCATCCAGAAGCCTTTTCAATTCTTCGATCTCGCTGTCGGTCATGTTCCGGACGGCGAGCCTGCATCCCAACCCCCCGAGGGCTTCGCGAATCTGGTAGGTCTCGATCAGTTCCTCATAGGAAAGGGAGATGACCCTGGCACCGTGGTTCGGCGCCCGGACGACAAGATGCCTTTCTTCCAGGCGGCTCATGGCTTCGCGCAATGTTCCCCGGCTTACGCCGTATGCCTTGGCCAGCTCGGGCTCTGAAATCTTGCTCCCTGCGGGAATCTCGCCCCTAATGATTGAGTCCTGCAGGACGTCAAAAATCCGATCCGTCAATGGGGGGGCGGACTGGTTGGCATCGTTAACCGGAGGTCTCATGGTGTCGACACTTCCTCTCTGTAAAATTGAATTGTTCATCATTTATACCCCTCTGTTTTAATGTACAAGCAAAAAGTGTCGACATTTTTATTGTTGGTAAAAAAATTATATTTTGGTAAAATTGTTAAATATGAGTAAGCTAATGGGGTCCGGCTGGGTTATATGCTTTGCGAGTCTTTCGGATGGATTCGGTGACCGGCATCTCCTGTCGTCTGAATAGTCCTGAAGGCGTGAAGTACGATGCTGGAGTGGGGATTCGATTCTTCCATATGGGTCATTTTGTCATGCAGATTAACGCCTATATGACACCCCGTTTCATAATAGAAGCTCTGCAAGCCTGGTACGGTCGGTTGTAGGCTGCTGGAAGGGGTCGCCGCGTATCGCTTTCCAGGTCTGTTGTTGCGGGGGAGGCGTGAGGGTGCTCGCGCCGCCGTCGGCCTGCACGGAAGAGGCGGGGTTCGGGAGCAGCAATTTTCCGAAGCGGCCCAGTGCCGTAGCCGTGACCGCAAAGCATCTTTTTGACAACAATCGTCCCTTCCCGTTGCCCACCCTGCTTGCAAGTGTATGCAGTATGCCGCACGAGACGGGCTATTCTGTGAATTGTTAATGTTTTTTTAACTTGACTAAAGGTAGTCGCGTAAGTAAAATCCGGTTCTAATTTTTGGTAGACACTACCGGCTTTCGCGGCAATTTGGGGCTTCCCGATGCCCGGGAATCAACGGTTTCTGATTCAGCGTTTACAGGCTTTGCTTGTAATCACCATCACACAACGGAGGTACGAGATGTCTGAGTACGGCACACTGCAGGACCGCGTACGTTGCAAGTCGCTTATGAACAAGGTTATGACGGCTGAAGAGACGGTGCAGTTCTTCAAGCCTGGAATGAACCTCGGCTGGTCTGGCTTTACCCCGGCCGGTTACCCCAAGGCTGTACCCATTGCGCTGGCAGATCACGTTGAGAAGAACAACCTCCAGGGCAAGATGAAGTTCAACCTTTTCATCGGCGCTTCCGTCGGGGCCGAAACCGAAGACCGCTGGGCCACCCTCGACATGATCGACCGCCGCTGGCCGTACCAGACTGGCAAGAACATCGCCGCAGGCATCAACGAAGGGCGTATCCGGATGGGTGACAAGCACCTCTCCCTCTTTGCCCAGGACCTTGGCTACGGCTTCTACACCAAGGACAGCGAGTCCGGCAAGCTGGACCTCGCCATCATCGAAGTTTCCGCCATCACCGAGGACGGCGGCCTGGTTCCCACCACTTCCTGCGGCGTCATCCCCGAGATCCTCATGATCTGCGACAAGATCATCGTCGAGGTTAACACCGGCGAGCCTTCCTTCGAAGGTATGCATGACATCGTCGTCTGCAACCATCCCCCGAAGCGGCAGATCCTCGGCATCACCCATGCCGGCGAGCGGATCGGCACCACCTATGTGCCGTGCGACCCGAGCAAGATCATTGCTGTCGTCGAGTCCAAGCACCGGGACAAGGGGCGCGCCTTCTCCGAGCAGGACGATACCTCCGAGGCCATCGCCAACAACATCATCGACTTCTTCAGCCATGAAGTGAAGATGGGCCGTCTGCCCAAGAACCTCCTGCCGCTCCAGTCGGGTGTTGGTTCCATCGCCAACGCCGTCATCGGCGGCCTGGCAAAGGGACCGTTCCAGAACCTGACCGTTTACACCGAGGTTCTCCAGGACACCATGCTCGATCTGTTCGACTCGGGCAAGCTGGACGCCGCTTCTTCCTGCTCCCTCTCCCTTTCCGAGACCCCGGGCTTCCCCCGCTTCTTCGAGAACTGGGAGAAGTACTTCGACAAGATCACCCTCCGGCCGCTCTCCATCTCCAACGCTCCTGAGCCGATCCGCCGTCTCGGGTGTATCGCCATGAACACCCCGGTCGAGATCGACATCTATGCCCACGCCAACTCCACGCTGGTCGGCGGCACCAGGATGATCAACGGCCTCGGCGGCTCCGGCGACTTCCTCCGCAACGGCTTCCTGAAAATCATGCACACCCCGTCGAGCCGTCCCTCCAAGACCGACCCGACCGGTATCTCCTGCGTGGTGCCGCACTGCTCCCACATCGACCACACCGAGCACGATCTGGATTGCGTCGTTACCGAGCAGGGTCTGGCTGACCTCCGCGGCATGGCTCCGAAGGAGCGCGCCAAGCGGATCATCGAGAAGTGCGCCCATCCGGACTACAAGCCGATTCTCAGCGAGTACCTCGAAATTGCCAGCAAGGACTGCCTTGCCAAGAAGGTCGGCCACGAGCCGCAACTGTGGGACCGCGCCTTCAAGATGCATCTCAACCTGGCCCAGAACGGCACCATGAAGATCAAGAACTGGGATGTGAAGATCGACCTCTGCGAATAAGAGCCGCATCGATCTAAAGCAAAAAACCCCCACCGGAAAACGGTGGGGGTTTTTTATTGCTTCAGCGGCAGTTACAAGAAAATGTCCGATGATTTTTCCTCTGCCCGGTTGGTGTTGTGCTGTCAGGAAGGTCTGCTTCCCTGGCGCCCCTTGGAGTTGCGATACTCCACAATCGGGCCGTTGGAAGAAGTCTGCTTGCCCCAGGGGGTGCGTTTGGCGCCGCCGGACCTGTTGCCCGTCCGGGCTGCGTCGCGGTTCCCGTAGTTTTTCCGGGGGCCGCCGGTGCCGGTTCCCGGCCTGCTGCCACGGTTGGCCGAGACGCGGGAGAGGGGGCGGCTCGGTTCGAGACCCTGGATACGGTGCTCGGGGATTGATTGGCCAATGTAGCGCTCAATCCGGGCCAGGTAGCTGACTTCGCTAAGGGATGCGAAGGAGATGGCAATGCCCGATGCCCCCGCCCTGCCGGTGCGGCCGATGCGGTGGACGTAGTCTTCGGCGAATTTCGGCAGGTCGAAGTTGATGACATGGCTGATGCCGGAGACGTCCAGCCCGCGGGCCGCCACGTCGGTTGCCACCAGGAGCCTGATCCGCCCTTGCTTCATGGCGGCGATGGTCCGGTTGCGGGCATTCTGGGGCATGTCGCCGTGGAGGGCCGCAGCCGAGTGCCCCTGGCTCCTGAGTTCAATGGCCATGTTTTCGGCGTCGCGCTTGGTGGCTGAGAAGATGATTGCCTTCTTGAGCTCATCCCTAGTGATCAGATGCTGCAGGAGCCTGTTCTTATGGGACAGGTCATCGGCCACGTGGAGCCGCTGCTCGATATGCTCGTGGGTCGTTTTGGGGGTGGCGATTTCGATCCGCTCCGGGTCCCGCAGCAGGCGGCTCGCCAGTCGCGCCATGGTATTGTCCATGGTGGCCGTGAAGAGGAGGGTCTGCCGGTCCGTTGGCGCGGCTCCGGCGATCTTGTCCACATCATCGCTGAAACCCATGTCGAGCATCCGGTCGGCTTCGTCGAGAACCAGAACTTCCAGTCGGGAGAGGTTGAGCTTTCCCCGGTCCAGGAGGTCCACAAGGCGTCCAGGTGTGGCTACGATCAGGTCCACGGGGGCTGAAAGGAGCCGGAGCTGCTCCCGGTAGGGCATTCCGCCCAGTATGGAGCCGCTGCGAATCCTCAGGAGCTTGCCGTAGGAGCGGACCGCATCGGTGACCTGCTGGGCCAGTTCACGGGTCGGGGTCAGAACGAGGACACGCGGGCCCCGGCCTGGTTTTTGTGCCGGAAGAGCCAGCCGCTGGAGTGCCGGCAGGACAAAGGCTGCGGTTTTGCCGGTGCCGGTCTGGGCGGTGGCCATAAGGTCGCGCCCTTCCAGTGCCTTGGGGATCGCTTCGGCCTGGACCGGCGTCGGTTCGGTGTAGCCGCAGGCGGAGACCGCCTTAAGAATGGGGGGGAGGAGGTTCAGTTCGGAAAACGTCATGTAATGGAGTTCCTTTGAGTCGTTTTCCGGGGGCAATGGGCACTCCCTGACGAGGCCGTGGGCATGCAACGCACCATGCCACGCGCGTCGAGACGGGCGCCGTGATTGTCACCGGAAAGATTGCAAAAGTGTGCGTGTGAGCCGCAGGACAACCTGATGCCCTGGAGGAGAACGGCAACAACACAAAAATGACTGGCATGAAACATCGTCGCCAACCGTTTGTGCTGCTGCGCCGTGAGGCGTTGCCGTAAGCAAAGGGGGTTAGTGAGCGATGAAGCAAATGGCGGGGGTACTTCGAAGGTGTGCCTTGGTGGCAGGTTCCGCCTGAGCGTTGATCAGTCAGCGGGTACTGTACGGGATAATTAATGAAATGACAAGGATTTATTTCCGGGCCTTCGGATGGGCCTTGTCGTAGACCTCCATGAGGCGGTCGATGCCGACGTGGGTGTATTTCTGCGTCGTGGAGAGCGAAGCATGGCCGAGAAGCTCCTGGATTGCCCGCAGATCCGCTCCCCCCTCCAGCAGATGGGTGGCGAAGGTGTGTCGCAGGGTATGGGGGGAAATCTTCCGCATGGTGGCGAGCCGGAGGATGTGCCTGTCCACCACGCGCCGGACGCTGCGGGAGGTGAGCCGTCCCCCCCTGGCGTTGGTGAAGAGAGGGGCTTCGGGGGGAGGGTTGTTCCGGGCGTCGAGGTAGCGGGCGAGGGCGGCGCGGGCGAGGCTTCCCACCGGCACGATCCGTTCCTTGCTCCCCTTGCCGAGCACCCGGGCAGTGCCTCCATCAAGGTCTATTCCTCCCACGTTCAGGCCGGTCAGTTCCGACACCCGGACTCCGCAGGAGTAAAGGGTTTCCAGGATTGCCCGGTCCCGCAGGCTCAGGATGCCGGGCTCGCGGGGCGCTTCCACCAGAGCTGTCACTTCGTCGATGGAGAGGTGATAGGGTACTTTCTTTTCCTTCTTGGGGGTTGAAACAAGTTCCGCCGGATTTTTACTGAGGCGCCCGGTCCGGACGAGATGTTTGAAAAAGGCCCGCACCGCCGCCAGCTTCCGTCCCACGGAGCTTTTGGAGTGATCCCGGTGCAGGAGGGCGAGCCACCGCCGGATCAGCAGGTGCGTAACTTGCTCCGGTGCCGCTGCCGTCCCGAGCTCATCCTGGATGAACCCCATGAACTGAGCCAGATCGGAATGGTAGGCGGAAAGGGTGTGGGGCGAGGAGTTGCGCTCCGTTTCCAGGTGGCGGATGAAGTCGGCTATCTCCTGTTCCATGGCGGCTCCTTTCTGATTGGAGCTACCATAGCAGATTTTTTGCGTAACAGCCTGTTGAATCTGGCGCCGGTTGTTCAAAGGGGGAAAACAGGGTATTCTTATTTCCTCTGGTTTTGACCGCGGTCAAGGCGCAGGAGGTGAGATCGGCGCATATTTCCGGAGAGCCGGACAGCGGTGGAGGGCAGAATATAGTGAAACGGGTTGTCATCATAGGCATGGGATTCGGCGGCATCAGGGCCGCCCGCGTTCTTGCAGGAAAAGGGCTCGATGTGGTGCTGGTGGACCGGAACAACTACCACCTCTTTCAGCCCCTCCTCTACCAGGTGGGTACGGCGGGGCTTGAGCAGGAATCCATCGCCTATCCGGTACGGGCCATGTCCCGGCATTGGGCCGGCACCCGCTTCCATCTGGCGGAGGTGGCCGGAGTCGACTTCGCTGCCCGGGAGGTCGTGACCAGCACGGGCCGGATTCCCTATGATTACCTTGTTGTCGGAGCCGGAAGCGTCACCAATTATTTCGGTCTCGAATCGGTGGAGCGCCACGCTTTCGATCTCAAGGAGCTTGTGGATGCCGAGCGGCTCCGCAACCACATCCTCACCGCCTTCGAGCGGGCCGTGGTCGAGCCCGATCCGGCCCGGCGCAGGGCCCTCATGACCTTTGTCATCGTGGGGGGCGGACCCACCGGAGTGGAGTTCGCCGGTGCCCTCATCGAGCTCGTCCGTTTCGTTCTGGCCAAGGACTACCCGGAATTAAGCGTGCAAACGGCAAGGGTGGTGCTGGTGGAGGCCTTTGACCGGCTCCTTGCCAGCATGCCTTCCCAGCTCCAGGAGTATACCCTGGAAAAGCTGCGGAGCATGGGGGTCGAGGTCGTTCTCAATGCCCGGGTCGTGGATGCGGCTTCCGAGCGGGTTACGCTCCACGACGGCGCCGTCATCCCGGCCCATACGCTCCTCTGGTCGGCGGGGGTTAAAGCTGCCCCTCTGGCCTCGGCCCTGGGCGCAGCATCCCGGCCGGGGGGGAGAGTTCCCGTGGAGCCGGACCTGACCCTTGCCGGCCATCCCGAGGTCTATGTCATCGGGGACATGGCGTATCTTGAGCAGGACGGTGCGGCGCTTCCCATGGTGGCGCCGGTGGCGATGCAGATGGGAATCTATGCCGGCGGGGCCATCCTGGCAAGGGAAAAGGGGGAGGCTCCGCAGCCCTTCCGCTACCACGACCGGGGGAGCATGGCCACCATCGGCCGGAGCGCCGCCGTTGCCTGTGCCGCCGGCATGAAGTTCCGGGGGTTCCCGGCGTGGCTCGTCTGGCTCCTGCTTCACCTTTACTATCTCATCGGTTTCCGCAACCGGATCGTCGTCATGCTCAACTGGATCTGGTACTACTGGTTCCACGAGCGGCAGGTGCGGCTCATTACCGAGCGGGTGGAGGAGTGAGGTACACCGTCGCCATCGGGCGGGCCGAAACGTACCATCCAGATGTGTTGCAGCCTGCCCTTGTCAGGCTCCTGGCGCCCTTGGGGGGTATTGCTTCTTTCGTGAAACCGGGGGAGCGGGTCCTCCTGAAGCCGAACATGCTTGCGGCCAGGGAGCCTGAGCGGGCGGTCACGACCCACCCGGAAATTCTCCGGCAGGTGATCGCCCTTGTGCGGGAAGCGGGAGGTGTTCCGCTTGTGGGGGATTCCCCCGGCGTCGGCGGCATCCGGCGCGTGGCGGAGCGAAGCGGCATCCTGGCCGTGGTGGAGGAGACCGGGGCCGAGCTGGCTCCCTTCGACGAAACGGTAACGGTGCGGGGCCGGGGGCTCTTCCGGGAGTTTCAGATTGCCCGACCCTACCTGGAGGCGGACCGCCTCATCAACCTCCCCAAGCTCAAGACCCACGAGATGATGACCATGACCTGTGCCGTGAAGAACCTCTTCGGCGCGGTGGTGGGGACCGCCAAGGCCGGGTGGCACCTGAAGGCGGGGGCCGACCGGGAGCTCTTCGCCCGGATGCTACTGGAGATCTACCTCCTGCGCCTGCCCGACCTGACTATCGTGGACGGCATACTCGCCATGGAAGGGGACGGGCCGGGAAGCGGCGACCCGCGCCACTGCGGGCTCCTCCTGGCGGGGGCGAACGCCGTGGCGGTGGATGTCATCGCCGCGGAGCTGGCCGGCATCCCCAAAAAGCTTCTCTGGGTGGAGCGGGCCGCCGAGAAGCTCGGCATCGACGGCTGGGACCGGGGCGCCATCGACACCTGCGGCTTGTGTTTTGACGATGCGCGGGTTTCCCCTTTTCGCCTTCCCCACATTTCCGATGTCCAGTTCGGCCTGCCCCGCTTTCTCAAGAACCGGCTCAGGCACTACCTCACGTCGCGCCCCTGCGGCAATCCCGATGCCTGTAACCTTTGCGGCATCTGCCGGGATACCTGCCCTCCCGGGGCCATCGAGATCCGGGACGGCAAGCTCCGGTTCGACTACCATGCCTGCATCCGTTGCTTCTGCTGCCGGGAGCTCTGCCCCCAGGGGGTCTTGGAGGTACGGGAGGGGGCGCTCCTGAAGATTATTAAGAAATTCGTATAAAGATATTTAATCGCCCCCTCCGTTGACATTCCAAATGGGGGTGATTACTATTGAATTAGGCCCGCAAACGCGGGAACATCATTGCGAAAGGAGACCTCGGCCATGTGGACCACGATCTATATGCTTCGCCCGGTAACCCGTTGCAAGGAGGGTTGCCGAATCTTGCCCGTCGCCTAGTGCGGCGGGCTTAACCACCAGCCCCCTGCCCCATGGCAGGGGGCTTTTTCGTGTCAACGGTTCCAGTGCCGGAACGTTTCTGTTATACATACCAAGCATAACCAATCCCCTTTCGAGGTCGTCATGAAAAGAGTCGCCATCATTGCCGCGGTGCTCGTCCTGGCCGTGGCTGGCGGGTACTACATCTTTGCCGGCCGGGAACCGGAGCGTACCTACAGGACCGTTCCGGTGGAACGGGGCGACATCGTCGCCACGGTTTCCGCCACCGGCAATCTTTCCGCCGTCACCACCGTCCAGGTGGGAACCCAGGTTTCCGGCACCATCCAGAGGCTCTTTGCGGACTTTAACTCGCCCGTGAAGCGGGGGGAGGTCATCGCCCAGATCGACCCGGCCCTCTTCAACGCCGAGGTGGAGCAGACCCGGGGTAACTTTCTCGCGGCCCGGGCGAATCTGGCCAAGGCCCGGGCCACCGCCACCGATGCGAAGCGAACCATGGAGCGGAACCGGCAGCTAGTGAAGGACGGGGTTGTTTCCCAGGGGGACTTCGATACCGCCGAGACCCGCGCCGAAGAGGCCGTTGCCGCGGTGAGGGCTGCCGAGGCCACCGTGCTCCAGACCCGTGGAGCCCTGACCAGGGCCGAAACTAACCTGAACAACGCCACCATCCGCTCGCCGGTGGACGGAGTCGTCATCTCCCGCAGCGTCGACGTGGGGCAGACCGTGGCCGCTTCCTTCCAGACCCCGACCCTTTTCACTATTGCCCAGGACCTTACCCGGATGCAGATTGAGACCAGCGTCGATGAGGCTGATATCAGCCGGGTGCGGGTGGGGCAACCGGTCACTTTTACGGTGGACGCCTATCCCGACACCCCCTTCAGGGCTCAAGTGGCCCAGGTGCGCAACGCCCCGGTGGTTACCCAGAATGTGGTCACTTACGTGGTGGTGATTACCGTGGCCAACCCCGACCTGAAGCTGAAGCCGGGAATGACCGCCAACGTAGCCGTCGAGGTGGGGCGCAAGGACAACGTCCTAAAGGTGCCAAAGGCGGCGCTCCGCTACCGGCCCGGTTCCGGCAAGGATGAGAGCGAACCCCGTGGCATGGGGGGGCGTCCAGGAGGGATGAAGGTCAAGGGCGATGGCGGGCAGCAGGTCTACGTGCTGACGGCCGAGAAGAAGCCGGTGCCGGTTAAGATTGCCACGGGGCTCGGCAACGACAGTCATGTTGAAGTGGCATCCGGCGGGCTCAAGGAGGGGGATGCAGTCATAGTTCAGGAGACCACCCCCAACGGCAAGCAGAAACGAAGCGGCGGCGGACCGCCCATGAGGTTCTGATGGAGCGGGTCGTCGAAATCGCCAATGTTACCAAGGTCTACACCATGGGAGACCAGCGGGTGGAGGCATTGCGGGGGATATCCTTCACGGTGGGGGAGGGGGAGTACATTGCCATCATGGGGGCTTCGGGGAGCGGTAAGTCCACCTGCATGAACATTCTCGGCTGCCTTGATGTCCCCACTTCCGGCGATTACCTCCTCGGGGGGGTGAACGTGGGGCGGCTTTCCCCCAATGAGCTGGCCGATATCCGCAACCGTCGGCTGGGGTTCGTCTTCCAGGGGTTCAACCTCCTGAAACGTACGAGCGCCCGGGAGAATGTGGAGCTTCCCCTCATCTACGGGGGGGTGCCGGCGGCGGAGCGCCGCGATCGGGCCATGGCGGCCCTCGGCCTGGTGGGGCTCGCCGAGCGGGCCGGCCACTACAGCAACCAGCTTTCGGGTGGGCAGCAGCAGCGGGTGGCCATTGCCCGGGCACTGGTGAACAATCCGACGCTGCTTCTGGCCGACGAGCCCACCGGAAACCTGGATACCGCAACTAGTGAGGATATCATGCGGATCTTCGGCCAGTTGAACGACCGGGGAATCACCATCATCATGGTGACCCACGAGGCGGACATCGCCGCCCACGCGAAACGGGTCATGTCCTTCCGGGACGGCATGATTATCGACGACAGCCTCAATGCCGGAGCCGGCACGGGGGGGATGCCCTGATGGACCTCCTCATGTGTTTCCGGATATCGCTGCGGGCCCTGCGCAGCAACAAGATGCGCTCATTTCTCACCATGCTCGGAATCATCATCGGCATTGCGGCGGTCATCATCATGATCGCCATCGGTTCCGGCGCCCGGAAGATCATTTCCGACCAGATCGCCAGCATCGGCAGCAACATCATTCTCGTCATCCCCGGCACCACCACCGCCGGCGGGCTTAGGGCCGGGGCCGGCACCACCCCGACGCTGACCTTTGACGATGCCAGGGCGGTCAACACCGAGCTCCCCGCAGTGCTCCGGGCGGCCCCCACGGTGAGGGGGACGGCCCAGGTGGTCTACGGCAACATGAACTGGTCCACGATCATCATGGGGGTGACGCCGGAGTTTCTGGAGATCCGCGCCTGGACCGTGGCGGCGGGGCGCGAGTTCTCACCGTCCGACGTTGAGGGGGCCACCAAGAACTGCATCATCGGCCAGACCGTGGCCGAAAACCTTTTCGGGAGCGACGACCCCATCGGCAAGTCGATCCGGATCAAGCGGGTCCCCTTCACCGTGGTGGGGCTCCTGGAGGAAAAGGGGCAGTCGGCCCAGGGGAGCGACCAGGACGACATTATCCTGCTACCCCTCAAGACCGCACAGCGCAAGATCCTCGGCGCCCAATTCCCCAACACCGTCGGCTCCATCCTCGTGCAGGCCCGGAGCAAGGACCTTCTCAGCCAGGCCGAGGAGGAGGTGACAACCCTCCTGGACCAGCGCCACCGGATCGGCCCCTCGAAGGAGCGGGACTACTCGGTGCGCAACCTTTCCGAGATCCTGGCGGCCTCGGAACAGTCATCCAAGGTCATGTCGATACTTCTCGGCGCGGTGGCTTCAATTTCGCTCGTGGTCGGCGGGATCGGCATCATGAACATCATGCTCGTGTCGGTGACGGAACGGACCCGCGAGATCGGTATCCGCATGGCCATCGGTGCGAAAAAAGGGGACATAATGCTCCAGTTTCTGACGGAGGCGGTGTTCCTTACGCTCTTCGGGGGGATCATCGGGATGGTGATCGGAGTGGCGGGGGCGCAGCTGGTGACGAAGTTCTTCGACTGGCCGACTCTCATCTCGGCCAAGGCGATTTTCCTCTCCTTCGGTTTCTCCGGCGGGGTGGGGATTTTCTTCGGCTTCTACCCGGCCCGCAAGGCGGCGTCCCTCAACCCCATCGAGGCGTTGCGATACGAGTGATTTGCGATAACTGGGACCGGTGAATGTGAAAAGGGGAAAGGCATGGTGCCTTTCCCCTTTTTCGCGATCTGCCCGGGTGGTTGTCAATCTGCCTTCGGCGCATCTCCCGCCGGCTTCTTCCGTGGCCGCCGCCGGCGCTTCTTCGCCTCCCCTTCACCTTCCTTCTTTTCCCCTTCCGGGTGTTTACGTCCGTGGTGGGTCGGCCCCTTGGCCCGGGTCTCGTGTCCCTTGGGCTTGGGCTTCACCCGCTTGAAGTCGTGGACGAAGAGGTCGTCCTCAGGCCATTCAACCGGTATCTTGTCTTTTATGTACTCGTGGATTGCCTCCAGGTGGAAGGCGCCGTCCTCGTCGGCCATGGAGATGGCTTTCCCCTCCGCTCCGGCCCTGGCGGTACGGCCGATGCGGTGAACGTAGTCTTCCGGGTCCTGGGGAAGGTCGTAGTTTACCACGTGGGAGACCCCGTCGATGTGGAGCCCCCGGGAGGCCACGTCGGTGGCGATGAGGATCGGGAGTTTGCCGCTCTTGAAATCCTCCAGGATTCTGAGGCGCTTTCTCTGCTCCACGTCGCCGGAGATGACCCGGCAGGGAAAGTCGTTGGCGTTGAGCCGCTCGTCCAGGAATTCCGCCTCCCGCTTGGTGTTGACGAAGATCATGGTCCGTTCCATCACCTTCGTGCGCAGAAGGCCCAGAAGCAGCGGAAATTTCTCCTTGCGCCCCACGTGGTAGAGAATCTGCTCCACCCTCTCGGCGGTCATCTGCTCGGGGGTGACAGCCACCTTTTCGGGGACGTTCATGAACTCGTAGGCAAGCTCCATGACCCGCTGGTTCAAGGTGGCGGAGAACATGAGATTCTGCCGCTTGTCGAAGGGGGGAAGCCGCCGGAGGATGAAGCGGAGATCGGCGATGAACCCCATGTCGAACATCCGGTCCGCCTCGTCGATGACGAGGACCTCGATCTCCTTGAGGGAGTAAACCTTCTGCTTGAGGTAGTCGATGAGGCGTCCCGGCGTGCCTACCACCACGTCGGCCCCTTCCTTCAGGGCGCTGCGCTGCTTCATGTAGTCGACGCCGCCGTAGATGGCCTGGATAACCAAGTCGCAGTGGGCGCCCAGGGCCTGGGCGTCCTTCTCGATCTGGACGACGAGTTCCCTTGTCGGGGCGAGGATCAGGGCCCGCGGGTTGCGGGTTTCCCCGCCTTTGGGATTGTTGAGGAGGCGGGTGAAGAGGCTGATGAGGAATGCTGCGGTTTTGCCGGTGCCGGTTTGGGCCTGGCCGGCCACATCCTTGCCCGCAAGGGCCAGGGGAAGGGTTTTTTCCTGGATCGGGGTGCAGTCGGTGAAGCCGGTGTCGGCAATGCCCCGCTGCACCTCCTCGGGGAGGTGCAAGTCGCTGAATTTCATCCGGTGTTCCTTTTTTTCGTTATTTCAACCAGATAGCTATAACACAGGAGGTGTGAAATGGCAAGAAAAGCGCTTCCGCGCTCCAGTGCTTTTGTGGTATGGTACGCCCACTTTTACCTGCCGAGGAACTGACTTAATGCAGCGCATGATTGAAATCGATTCCCCTTTTTTTCTGAACCTCGATGAACTGTCAACGCCCGCCGATTGGGCTGCCGTTTTCGGCAATGACAATCCCCTGGCCCTTGAGATCGGCTGCGGCGTCGGCGACTTCATCGCCAAGACTGCCGTCGATAATCCCGGCATCAACTATATCGCCATCGATTTCTACAACAAGGGTTGTGACAAGACCTGCCGCCGGCTCGAACGGCTGGGAATACCCAACGTCCGCGTGGTGCGGGACGAGGCCCGAAACTTCATCGTTGAGCGTATTCCCAAGGGCTCACTCTGCGCGGTCCACATCAACTGCCCCGATCCGTGGCCCAAGAAGCGGCACCGCAAGCGGCGTCTCGTGAACCGGGAGTTTGCCGGCTTTATGCGCGAGTATCTCGCGCCGGGGGGCGATTTTTATTTCGCCACCGATTTCGACGACTACGGCATCGATGTGGCGGAGTTCATGCCCGGCGTTGAGGGTTACGGCAACATGCTCGCCCCCGACGGCTACCGCCACGAACTGGAGGGGTACCACCTCTCCAAGTACATGATGAAATTCATGGCCGAGGGGAAACGGATCTACTTCGTCCACTACCGGAAATCGGCAGGGGGCGCCGAATGAGCGGCGATAAGCGCTACCTGACTTCCGGGCTGCCCGGCACCGGCGGTACCATCAAGGATTCCATCGAGGATTTTTGCGTGGAGGAGATTCCCCTCTACCTCCCCTGCGGCGAGGGGGAGCATCTCTATACCGTCATCGAAAAGCGGGGGGTGACGACCCTGGATGCCATCCGCCGCCTGGCCCGGGCACTGAAACTCTCCGAGCGGGACGTGGGGTATGCCGGCATGAAGGATGCCCGTGGTGTGACCCGCCAGACCGTGTCGCTCCCCCGGGTGAAGCCGGATGAGGTGCTTGCGCTGGAGCTTCCCGGCATCAGCGTTCTTTCGGCGGTGCGGCACCGGAACAAGCTCAAGCTCGGCCATCTGGCGGGAAACCGCTTCAGGATTCGGGTGCGGGGCGTGGTGCCCGACGCCCTCTCCAGGGCCGAGACAATTCTTGCGGTGCTGGCGCGGCGCGGCGTTCCCAACCGTTTCGGCGAACAGCGCTACGGCGTTCAGGGTAACAGCCATCTCATCGGCCGGGCCATGCTGGCCGGAGACTGGCGTGCCGCGGTGGACCTTGTCATCGGGTATCCGGAGAAGGTGTCGGCGGAGGCGTGGCGGAGCGCCATCGAGGCGTACCAACGGGGGGAACTGGAGGCGAGCCTGCAACTCTTCCCTGGGCACTGCCGCACCGAGCGGGACATCATCCAGCGCCTCGTGAAGCGCCCCGACGATTTCGAGGGAGCCTTTCGCGCGGTCAATCCCCGCCTCAAAAAGCTCTACTTATCGGCCTGCCAGTCGGCCCTCTTCGACCGGGTGGTGGAGGCGCGCCTCGATTCCCTCGATATCGTCCGGGGTGGGGATCTGGCCTGGAAACACGCAAACGGCGCCTGCTTTCTCGTGACGGATGCTGCGGCCGAGGCCCCTCGGGCGGAGCACTTTGAAATCTCTCCCTCCGGACCTCTCTTCGGCTGTCGGATGACCACGCCCGAAGGGGAGGAACAGGTGCTGGAGCAGTCTATCCTTGCGGATGAAGGGCTTGATCCGGCGGCCTTCGATCTCTCCGGCGGCCTCCGGATGGAGGGGGAACGGCGTCCTCTCCGGGTCCCATTGGAGAACCCGCAGGCTTCTCTGGATGACGGTGGGCTGATTCTGGAGTTTTCTCTTCCCAAGGGGAGCTACGCCACGGCGGTCCTGCGGGAGATTGTAAAGGCCTGATTCCTGCTCGGCCTGAGGAAATCGCGGCAAAACCCGGTACAATTAAAAGGCAGCCTGCATTCAAGACGAGTCTCGACGGGGAGGTGTGTCCATGGGGCATGACCGCGACTGGTACGACGTCAATATCTTTCGCCCCAGGAAGGGGTACATGACCGGCGAGGTGGTGATTATCCTCTTCGTGCTCCTTGGCTGGGCCGCGGCCAATTTCGGCGTGCAGGCAATTCTCTTCCTCCTTGCCGAAAGCCCCAACGGCGAGGGGATACTGACCCGTCTCACGTTCCTGTCGTTCCCATGGCATTTCTGGTTCACCGCCCAGTTTCTCCCCCTCTGGTTCATCATTCTTTGCATCCTCTTCAATATCTACATCGACCGCCATACGGAGCAGCACAGCAGAAGGAAGGATCGAAGCCATGACTGACGCGGGGCCCAACCTTACACCCCTCATCATCGTCACCCTGACCCTTGTTTCCTTCATTGTCGCGGGTCTTCGCGCCCGCGCCCGGAGCGCCAGCGATTACGGCATCGGCGGCCGCTACATCGGCCGGATCGGCGGCGGGGCAGCCATTGCCAGCAACTGGATGAGCGCGGCGAGCCTCCTGGGTATGGGAGGGCTCCTCTATCTCCAGGGGTATTACGCCCTGGCCTATGTGATCGGCTGGACCGGCGGTTACGTGCTCCTTCTGGTCCTCATGGCGGGGCAGATCCGGCGCTTCGGCAAGTACACGGCCCCGGACTTCATGGGGGACCGCTACGCTTCACCCTCTGCCGGACTCATCTCCGCCGGCATATCCATCATTATTTCGATTATCTACTGCACGGCCCAGTTCAAGGGGATCGGGATGCTCTTCGGCTGGCTCTTCGGCACCAGTTACCGGAACGGCGTGATCCTGGGCTCAGTTGTGGTGGTGGGGTACGTGATAATCTCGGGGGTCCTCGGGGTGGCCCGCAACCAGCAACTCCAGTATACGGTCCTCATCGTCTCCTTCATCCTTCCGCTAATGGCGCTGGCCTACAAGCTCGGCTACTTCTGGCCCCTCCCCCAGTTCGGTTACGGGGTGGCTATTCAGGATCTCAAGCAGGAGTTCGGAATCAATTTCACTGCTCCCTTTGCCTCCGGTTCCCTCTTTCAGTGGATTTCCCTCTGCTTCACCCTCATGGTTGGGACTGCCGGGCTTCCCCATGTGCTGTCCCGTTTCTATGTGGTGCCCAACATCAGGGACGCCCGGTGGAGTCTCGTGTGGGGACTTTTCTTCATTGCCCTCATTTACTGGTCGGCCCCGGCATACGCCGTCTTCGCCCGGCTTCTTGAAGCCCGCTCCGGCATGCCTCTCCCCCCCGCGGCAGCAGGGAAAATGGCCGATATCATCGTCATAAAAACGGCGGTCATGGGGGGGCTTCCCCCCTGGATGGTGGGTGTTCTGGCCGCCGGGGCCGTGAGCGCCGCCTTTTTCACCGTGGCCGGCCTCCTCATCAACGGGGCGGCCTCGTTCTCCCACGATATCTACTACCGCTTCATCAACCCACGGGCGTCCGAGAGCACCAAAATGGCCCTCTCCAAGGGAGCCGTGGTAGCACTGGCCGCCATTGTAATGGTGATCGCCCTCGACCCGCCGGGGCTAATAGCGGAGATTACGGCCGTGGCATTCGCCCTGGCGGGCAACACCATTTTCCCCGCCTTCCTTCTGGGCATCTGGTGGGGGAGGGCAAACCGCCAGGGGGTCATCTCCGGTATGCTGGCTGGAGTTGTCATCACATTTTCGACCCCCCTCTTCGGTCATTTTCTGCCGTTTGTGGCAGTCATATTCCCTCTTACCTCTTCAGCCTTTTTCGGTGCCCCAGCCGTTATCGCCATCATGGTTGTGGTGTCGCTTCTGACGCCTCCTCCCCCCGAGGAGATGCGGCGCTTCCTGGCCGAGCGGGTTCACGGCCACATGGATTGACTATTACGTTAAAGGAGCTGTGACATGGCGTTGTTACTTGGCGCAAGAGGTGAGGATCTCCTGACTCGACGTGGTACTGCCGAGTTCATCGAACAGATGCGCCAGGGACTCTATGCCCACATGGCGCAGCTGTCGGCGGGGGAGGAGGAGTTGCTGCTCCTGGGGGTGAAAGGGGCGCTGGAAGAGGAGTTGGCGTCCGAGAAAGAGAGCCGCGAAGAGTTTTCCCGCGTTCTGGACGAGACGGATGGCGTTGAGGATGTTCAGGGGCTGATACTGGTCCAGGACCGGCTGCGGGCCATGGCGGCCGACCAGTTCCGCCGTAACGGGTCGGTGACGGCCTATCATCTCTTGCGTACGGTTGCCCTGGACCGGATAACAATGGCTGTCCTGAGGATGATTGCCGCCCAGATGTCCGCCGGAGGGGTGGGGGGGCCGGCCGGGCGCTGGTGCTGGATGGCCCTTGGTGCTGCGGGGCGGGGCGAAGTGAGCCGGTTCGATGTCTGCGATTTCCTGCTGGTCCATGAGGAGAACGAAGCTGGTCCGTCATTCGTGGGGTTCAGCGGCAGGTCGGCTGCGTTGCTGGAACGGCTGGGCATCGGCAGCCGCGCCGGAATCACTCCAGCTTCTTCATCGTGGCGCGGCAGCCTTTCGGAGTGGCGCCAGCGGATTTCTGCCCGGGGGGGCGACGGGGGGGCAGACCTTGAGTGGCTTGTGGGGCTGGCCGATCTGCGCCTTGTGGGCGGCGATCCCTCCCTGGCGACCGAGATGGTTAACCTGGTCCGGGCAGCGCTCGCGCATCAGGACGATTCTCTGAGGGAGATAGCCCGGCGGACGGCGATGATGCAATCGGGCTTTGATTTCTTCGGCAGGCTCCGGCTGGACCGGGGAATGTTCAATCTTGCCTTCTACGGCATAGGCCCCCTTGTTGCCAACGTGCGGATTATGACAGTGCGTTTCGATATCCAGGAAACTGGGACGGCGGAGCGGCTCCGGGAGTTGCTCTATCGGGGACGGGTCGACGTGGAGCTGGCGGAGCGGCTCCTGCGGGCCTGGCACTGCTTCTGCCGCCATGCCGTTCAGCGTGAGATTGCAGGGGAGGCGGGCATTGCCATAGATGCCGAAGGACTTGACGACGATGCGAAACGCGAACTGCACAGCGGTCTAGAAGCGGTGGGAACCCTTCAGAAGATCGTTTACAGCAGCATCAGCGGACAGGGGTAGGGCGAATGCGGATATCCCTCTCCACCGGGACCCTCTTTACCTTCCCTCTGGGCAAAGTCGTGACTATTGCCCGGGAGGCGGGTTTCGACGGGGTGGAGCTCATCGTTAATCAGGATTTCCAGAAGGTCAACTGCCGCACTCTTATCCGGGAACTTGCGGAAATCCTG
The DNA here is from genome assembly GCF_017338855.1 of Geobacter benzoatilyticus. Lineage (NCBI taxonomy): Bacteria > Pseudomonadati > Thermodesulfobacteriota > Desulfuromonadia > Geobacterales > Geobacteraceae > Geobacter > Geobacter benzoatilyticus. Next base: position 683,035 of record NZ_CP071382.1, on the reverse strand, counting down.
CCGATAAATTCCATGCACGCGCCCTTTATGCCCCTGGACGGCTGGGGGAGCCCCATCGATTCCCTCAAGCGGTGTGTGGAGCTCTCGGCGGACTGCGGCATCCCGCTGGTCAATTTCCATCCCCCGTCCTGGATGGGGGGCGAGCTGGGATTCTGGCGCTGGCTCTACCGGGTGATGGATTTCCAGAAGGAGGTGGGGCAGGGGGCGGTTATCGTCACCCTGGAGAACATGCCGTGGGTGGGGAAGCGGGTCAGGATGAACCCCCACATCCTCTCCAGCACGACGAAATTCATCGACTTCATCCAGGAGCGCAACCTCTTCATGACCTTCGACACCACCCACATGGGGTCGGGGAAGGCCAACTTCATCAACGACTTTTATCTCTGCTACAACAGCGGCCGAATCAGGAACATCCATTTTTCCGACTACGGCCATGGGCGGGAACACCTTCTGCCGGGGCACGGCATCCTTCCCCTTACCCGCTTCCTCAATCATCTGCGCAGCACCGGCTACAACGAGACCCTGACACTGGAACTTTCCCCCGAAGAGTTTCCCCGTGACGAGCGGATCATCGTCGAGAGCCTTGGCGAGATACTCTCCTATCTGCGCAAGGAAACGGAATCTCCTACCCCCTGACGATGTAGACCGAGCATGGGGCGTTCTTTACCACCTTATGTGAGACACTCCCCAGCAACTTCCGTTTCAGAAACCCTTTGCCGGAACTTCCTATCACGATTACATCAATCTGTTCCTTTTCAGCGAAATTGATGAGTTCGTCCGCCGGATCGCCATACACTACCTTGATTTCGAGGGGGATATTCGCTTCGCTTGAGTTCTTCTCGATTACATAGAACACCCTCTCTCTCAATTCATCCCATTCTTTGGTTTCGGTAATTGGAGGAGGGGGGACGAAGTCGGTGAAGGTGCTGCGTGGGGCGTTGGGGAGGACCAGCATGGCGTAGATTTTGCTTTTGAATTGACTTGCGTTCCCGGCCGCTATCCGCACGGCCTCTTCCGCCGCTTTGTCGGAGAAGGGGGAGCCATCAATTGCAACAAGGATCTTTTTGCGCAGGTTGAGCATGGGAATCTCCTGGGAATAAAACGGGTGTCAATCTATCTGGAAGAATAACCCGTTCCCTGGGGCGTATGTAAAAAATAGGAGTGCGTAGGGACTTAAGCCATAACGCGCAAAACGGTTACTGCTGCTATGCGTTTGAATCAACTATAAAATAAATGATGATGCTTGACAATTATAAAACAATATTCTACAGTTTGGTGGATTTTTTAGATTAATATTGCGGAAGTCCGGCTGGACTCGGGGGTAACGTCTTCATATGCAGATGTTGCACTTGACATATCCCCCCTTAAGGCTTATGTAGGAAGGCTTATTTCTTTCCGGGAAAGAGGAGTGCAATGGCCAAGAAGGATAAATCGGAATATATCATACAGGCAGTCGATCATGCCCTCGACCTGCTCGAACAATTCCATGACGATGTGGACGAGCTCGGCGTGACGGAGTTGTCCAAGCGGCTGAAGCTTCACAAGAACAACGTGTTCCGGCTGCTGGCCACTTTGGAGGCGCGGGGTTATATAGAGCAGAATAGGGTTACGGAGAATTACCGGCTCGGGCTGAAAACGCTGGAGTTGGGGCAGACCTTCATCAAGCAGATGGGACTCCTGCGTCAATCCCGCCCGGTCCTTGAATGGCTCGTCAAGGAGTGCAACGAAACCGCATACGTGGCTATCCTCAAGGAACAGAGCATTGTTTATCTGGACGTTGTGGAAACCGATCTGACCGTAAGGGTCGTGCCGCGCGTCGGGTCCCGGCTTCCGGCGTACTGCACGGCCGCCGGAAAGGTCCAGATTGCCTATATGCCCGACGAGGAGTTTGAAGCCTTTTACCCCGTCAAGGAACTCAAGCCGTTCACATCGCATACCATCACCGATCGGGATGTGCTGAAAAAGCATCTCAAAGAGGTTGCGGAACAAGGATATGCCATCGACAACGAGGAGCTTGATCTTGGGGTGCGCTGCGTCGGTTCGCCGATCAGGGATTATACCCGGCGGATTATCGGAGCAGTAAGCCTGTCGGGACCATCCATGCGCTTCACCGACGAGCGGATGGAGAAGGAGCTCATCCCTCACGTCAAGCAGGCTGCCGAAGAGATATCAATGAAGCTCGGCTACCATAAATGAAAAAAACCCCTGGATTTACCAGGGGTTTTTTTCTATTTTCTCTTTCCAGAGGGCGGTCACTTGCCGCTCGGTTTCTTCCGGCGTTCCCCGGTTGTCAATGACTGCCGATCCGTAGGCTGCCTTTTCCTCCATGGGAATTTGAGCGGCGAGCCGCTGCTCCGCTTCTTCCCGCCGTATATGGTCACGCTCTGTAAGGCGTGCGATTTGTGTTTCCCTGTCCGCGTATACTACCCATATATCGTCTACCCTATTCGCAGCTCCCGCTTCAATGAGAAGCGGTGCCACATAAAAAGTCACGGGTGCATCGGAACGCCTGGCCTCCGCAATCCGTTCCTCCGCCAACCGTGCAATGGCCGGGTGGGTTATGGCCTCCAGCCGCCGCCGGGCTTCAGTGGAAGCGAAGATTATGCGGCCCAGGGCCTTGCGGTCTATGGTTGCGTCCTGCAGGAGGATTTCGGGGCCGAATTCCGCCACGATGGCATCGTGGGCCGGGGTGCCGGGGAGTACCGCCTCGCGCGAGAGCAGATCGGCATCGATGACCACGGCGCCGAGCCGTTCCAGAATCCGTGCAACTGTACTTTTTCCCGACGCGATGCCGCCGGTCAGCCCAATGACTTGCATGGCTCCCTCCCCTGATGACCGGGAACCATTCCATACTTCGCGGAAGGTGTCAATCTGTAAGGTGGGCGATGGGGAGGAGACCTCACTGGGAGGAGACGATGGCGTCATCCTCCTGCCTGAAAGTTACCCCCCCCTCTATATCTTCCCTTATTTCAAGGGTTCTTGTGCCGATTGAAATGACGACTCCGCTCAACACTGCCCGGCCAACGCGGATTTGCGCATCTGTAGCCTGCTCGAGCCTCTTTTCGAGCCGTTTTTTTTCACTCGTAAGCTCTGATAATGTTGTCGCGAGCTTATCCCGAACGTACCGGGTTTCGTTGGCCTGGGCGGATGTCTCTCTGTGTGGATCCGAGGCGAAATATTCAAGCCTCTTGGTCAATTCCTCGAGGTCCCGCTCCGCTTCCCGAATCTTCAATTTCACGGTTGAGAGTTTTTCCTTTACGTGAGGATTTATCCCCACGCTTACCGCAGTGTGGACCCCTGCCGGGGAGCCGAGAGTCACGGCCTGAACGCGCGATATTGCCTGACACGAGCCGCCGATGATGTGCCCCTGAGAGTTCCCGTCCTGGCCCACCACAACCTGTGTTCCTGCTACCAGCTCGCTCTGCATGGCAAATCCGTCGATCTGGATCATGCCGTCAGCTTCAAGGCGGGAGTTCTCCACAAAGAGTGCCTGAATGTTCCCCTTGGCGCGTATCATGGAACTTTCCTGCCCCAGCTTGCCCTGTTTGTCCCGGCTCTCCCCCTGGCCGATGATTCCCCCCCGTACCAGAACATTCCCCCCCGCCTCAACGGTGGCTCCTTCCACAACGCCGCCTATGGTGACGTCGCCCGTGGCTCGCACTGTCATTGCCAAGGTAACGTCTCCGGCGATGTCGATGGAGCCTTTGAATGTTATGTTTCCCGTCGAGAGGTCGACGGTTTTGACCTTTATAATCGGTTCAACAACGACACCGTTGGCAACAATTACCGGTTGTCCGTCAATGGCGGCGATAAGCAGGTCGGGGTCATCGGGGGCAAAGGCCGTCCCTTCCAGGTTTTGGGTAAACTGGATATCTTTTGCCGGCGGCGGCAAGACTTCCTTGCCCATGAGGTTGGTGCCCGGTTTTCCCTGGGAGGGTGGAATCCGGCGCATGAGCGGATCTCCTGCGCTGACGCAGATCATTTCTCCCTTGTTACGGTAGTCGACGATGTCATTGTCCATGAGCTGGGGTTGGCGGTCGTTTATTTGAGGAAGCAAGCTCACCAGTTCCGCGTCGGTTCCCGGTTCGCAGGGAATCCCCCGGGCAATGAGGAGATCCTTGGCCTCTCCGGCAGCTATGGCAGCCTCGATTTCTTCGTTTATAACGCCATAAATGATTCCCTGCTCTCTTAGGGTCTTGTGCACTTGCTCCGCGAGCGCCGGTTTTCCGCCATAGGCACGGGTAAGGGTCAGGTAGGCCTCGATGTTGTCGGGGGTGCTGCGAGCAATGAAAGTTGCGTCGCGTTCTTCGCCTATATCGTAGACAAACTCCTGGGTGGCTGCATTGTATCGCTTGATTAGTTCCACAAGGGCGTGATCGTAAATGAAAAGATCAGCAAAACCGGCGCTGATGAGGGCCTGCCTCACAAAGCCGAGGTTAATCTGGGCCTTCTCGCTTGCGGGAACGTAGCTGGCTTTCAGCTTGCGATCATCGGCAAGGATGAAGGTAATGCCTGCGGTTGTAGTAAAGGATTTGCCCATGGTTTAGCCCGTTTTACAGATGGTGCGCATTGTTTGTGTAGACACGTTTTGTGTATACTTATCGGCGGTATGGAAAAGAACTTAAGTCTTTTAAGCAATTTTATGGGCCGAAAATTTTAGAGTGTGAGGATGCCTTGGCGCAGAAGCACCCTGCGGGAACCGTCAGGTGCTATGGCGGTAAGGGTTGGCCCGTAGAAAACATAATCCTCGTGAAACGGGGTCTGCACTGTGCCGCCGAAACCGGAGTTGTCTCCTAGGGCGATGTGGATTGTGCCGAGAATCTTCTCCGCCTCAAGAATATTGTCGGGGCGGGTGGCACGGTCATTGGTTCCGATGCCGAGTTCGGCAATGTTGCGGTTTTTGCTGTTTTCCGCGAACCGGCGCTCTAGCCATTCCCGGTGAGGTTCATCACCAATGATGTCTGTTACCAGCCCATTGTTAACAATGAGTTTTAGCGGGGATGAGAGCTTTCTGGTCGGACCGTACTCCAGCACCATCACACCTTCGCTGGTCCCTTCTAGGGGGGCCAGGTATACTTCGCCGGCCGGCAGGTTCCCGAAACTTCCGGCCGTGGTCAGGAGGCCATCATCTCCCTCGGCCTGCCTGCCGGCCTTGCCGATTCGCATTCGCGTGCCGTTGGGGGTCTCGATAAGAATCTCCACGGCTGAGTTGACCGCTTCAGCCAGCCGGCTTGTGCGTTCCGACAGGGCATGCCAGTCAACCTGCATGGAAGAAAAAAACATTTCGGGATCGAAGTGGGGAAGGCTCGCGAAGCGCCCGCCTGCGGCATTCACCAGAAATCGAAACTTGGTGTGACTTGTGGAGTTGTTGGCGAGTGCTATGACAACATCTGTTACATCGGTACGATTGGCGAGTACTATTTGTCTGGAGCGTTCTACGTCATCCCCTGTCGCCTCTTTAGCCAGAAGGCGAGGCAGTAGCCCCTCTGCAGCAAGGCATTCAACGATGCTGCTTCCGAAAGCGGCTCTCCATAGCGCCACCGGCGGCTCTGCTCCTGATGCGGCCGTGGCTGGAAATTCAACGAACTCGGTATTCCCGTAAGTGTTTTTTGCGAAGAGAGCCGCTTTCTCCGCCACTTGCAGAAGCCGTTCGCGGCGGTCTCGCTCGTCATGGCCGGGTGATTCGTCCGGGCGAACCGTATCGCTGAATACGAGTATTCTTTCTCCGGCACGAAGCCCCATGTTTACCTCAAACAACGATTTGAAAGCTTCCTGGTACATCCGCCCGGCTCCTTTCTCTATTGGTCGGTTTGTTTGCAGACTATAACAGAGCGGTCGGGTATGGGCAATCCTAAGGGAAAACCAATTTATTCATTATTTTTCCCTTGATTTATCAAAGGGTAATGTGATAGATAGTGCATACTGTATACAATTAGGATTAACAAATTTAGTTAATAAATACAGATAGTTAAGAGTAGTTGACCCTGTCTGTGAAGGTCTGAACGGAGGCGTACGTGGCACAGGTGGTTTTTTCGAGCTGGGGAGGGAGTGTCGTTGACAATCGCACGGGTGGCGAGGCGAAGGACGCAAGCTTCAGACTCCCGACTTCCTTGGACGGGGAACGGTCTCTGGCTGCCTTTATGGGGTGGGACGGCATTATCGTTTTCGATAAGGGTGTCGATGTGCCGGCCATGGCCGCGGAATACATGAAGAGAGTGCAGACCCTCTACTGCTGCGGCAAGTGCACGCCGGGCAAGAAGGGGACCCGCGTTCTCATGGATGCTCTGGCCGCCATTGTGGAGGGGAGAGGCACCGAAGCCCATCTGGATAGCATAACGGATCTGGGCGATCTCTTGAAAAACTGCAAATGCACCCTCTGTCAGTCATCGGCGGTGCCGGTAGTTCATGCGGTGACCCATTTCAGGGAAGACTTCCTCGCGTACATCCAGGGGGGAGCAAAGCCGGCCTCTCCCCACCGTTACATCGAAAAATATACGGCTCCCTGCATGGACCGTTGTCCCGCCCATATCGATATTCCTGCCTATATAGAGTCGATCAAGGAATACCGCTTTGATGAATCGCTTTCCATTATTCGCGAGAATATGCCCCTTCCGTCGGTCTGCGGCCGCGTCTGCCCCCATCCATGCGAAACCCATTGCCGCAGAAAGAATGTGGATGATCCGGTCAGTATAATGGTGCTTAAGCGCACGGCGTCGGACTATGAATGGATGCATCACGCCGAACCCCCAATGAAGCCGAAGGCCCGGAAAAACAAGACTGTCGCCATAGTCGGGGCAGGGCCCGCCGGTCTTGCCTGTGCCTATTACCTGGCCCTGGAAGGGTACCCCTGTACCATTTACGAAGCACTCCCCGAAGGATACGGCGGCGGTATGATCGCTGTAGGTATTCCCCCCTACCGGCAGCCGCGGCACCTGTTGCAGCGGGATATCGATATTATTGCCTCCATGGGAGTTGAGATTATCTACAACACCCGGATTGGCGTGGATATTTCTCTGGAAGAACTCAAGAACAAGTACAACGCCGTATTCCTTGCCCCTGGTGCCCACCGCTCGAAACCCATGGGGGTTGAGGGCGAGGACAAGGGGTACAAGGGCTTCCTCCGTGGTGGTATCGATTTCCTCCGCGAGGCTTACATGGGGCGCCCCACCGGCATGGGTAAAAAGGTGGTCGTTGTCGGCGGCGGAAACACCGCCATCGACTGCGTTCGTGTTGCGTTGCGCGAGGGGGCCGATGAGTCGGTTCTTTTGTATCGCCGCTCACGGAAAGAGATGCCGGCCGACGTATGGGAAGTGGATGGCGCCGATGAGGAGGGGGTCCGCTTCGAGTTCCAGGTCCTCCCCACTAAAATTATCGTGGACGAAAATGAGCAGGTTACGGGCGTCGAGTGCGTCAGAATGGCCCTGGGTGAGCCCGACGCCTCTGGTCGTCGTCGTCCCGAGCCGGTTCCCGGCAGCGAGTTCGTGGTTGAATGCGACACGGTAATCCCTGCAATCGGTCAAGATCCGGACCTCGCTTTCATTCCTGAAAATATGGGGATCGATATCACCAAGTGGAATACGGTCGTCACCAAATACATTCCTCTTAAGGACGCTGCGGGCAAAGAACTGAAAGACGGTATGGGCAATCCACTTGTCCGGACCCTCATTACCGACCTGGATGGTGTTTTTGCCGGTGGTGACGCCGAAATCGGTCCTTTGACCGTTGTCGCTTGCATCGGCAATGCCCATAGGGCCGCACGGGTCATCCAGCGCTGGCTGGAAGAAGGAAAGGCATATCTCACCGATGACGAGTTCATGGAAGATATCCTCACTAATTTCCCTGTCTACGATAAGGGAGAGGCCGTGCCGTGGCTCGATTCCGTTGAGAGAGCCCACCAGGCTGAAGTCCACGGCAAAGAGCGGGCCTGCAAGGGTAACTACCAGGAAGTTGAGCTCGGATTCGCCGACAGCCAGGCTGTTCGTGAAGCTGAACGGTGTCTGCGCTGCTATCGCGTTGCGATGGTGGCTGTCTAGTCATAAAAGGTCAGTATGTTACTTCGGCCTATGGCCGGTACCATTGCGACCCGGGAATCGTCAACGATCCCCGGGCTGCGGTGTGTCCCGAGCTATGGCCGCTTTCCAGGGGTGAAACGTATATGGTCAGTCTTACAATCGACGGGAAGGACATCTCGGTAGCCAAGGGAAGCACCATTCTTGAGGCGGCAGCACAGCTCGGCATCACCATACCGACTCTTTGCTGGCTCAAGAAGGTTTCACCCACAGGTGCCTGCCGTGTCTGCGCGGTGGAGGTTGAGGGTGTTGACCGGCCCATGACCGCCTGCAATACGCCAGTGAAGGATGGGCTCAAGGTAACAACCCAGTCTGAGAATCTGTCCCGGACCCGTCAGAAGATAATGGAGCTGATGCTGGTCAACCACCCACTTGATTGTCCCGTCTGCGACGCCGGTGGCGAGTGCGATCTCCAGAACTCCTGTTATGGCCTCGGGGCTTCCCGTCAGGAATATTCGGCACTGCTCGAGCGGCGTGAAATTCGCTATGACTGGCCTCTGATCGAGAGTGACCCCAATCGCTGCATCCTCTGTGAGAAATGCGTCAAGGTTGACCACGAGGTGGTGGGGTGCAATGCCATTGCCGTAGTGAACCGCGGTGAGGCTACTGTAATCGATACAGTGGACGGCAAGCCTCTCAACTGCGAATTTTGCGGCAACTGCGTCGATGCCTGCCCCACCGGTACCCTGATCAGCAAGCCCTTCAAGTTCCGGGGCCGGCCGTGGGCATTTACGACAACAAAGAGTGTCTGCGCATTTTGCTCAACTGGTTGCCAAATCGAGTATCGCACCCGCAATGGCCGTGTCGAGCGGGTAACCGGTGACGATGAGTCATACAACAGCGGCAATCTGTGCATCAACGGCCGTTTCGGATACAGCTACGTGAACTCCACGGAGCGGCTCGTTCAACCCATGGTGCGTGGGGAGAAAGTCGACTGGAACGTTGCCATGGGGGCTGCCGCAACTGGGCTGAAGGATGTCATAGCCAAGTATGGACCGGATGCAGTCGCCGGTTTCGGCTCACCCAGGGTTACCAATGAGGAAAACTTCCTCTTTCAAAAACTTTTCCGTGGTGCAATGGGGAGTGGAAACATCGACTCTGAGGCGCGTCTCGGCTTTGCAACGGCACAGCGGGTGCTCCGGGAACGGGTTGGCCTTCGGGGTGCCAGTACAACCATTGACGCCATTGACCGTGCCGGCGCCGTTCTCGTGTTCGGTTGTGATTTGAACGCCGAGGCGACCGGTATTGAGTATCGGGTGATAAAGGCTGTCACCAAGAACGATGCAAAACTTGTTCTTGCAAATATGCGGGATGTCAAGCTGAAGAAATTTGCCAACAGTCATCTCAAATACCGGCCCGGGAGTGAGCTTGCCGTCATAAACGCCCTTACCCGGATTGTGCTTGACGAAGGGCTGCAGGACAATGACTTCGTTGCAAGCCGCATTGCCAATCTGCCGGAACTGGTATCTTCCCTCAGCGCTGTATCGGTTGCCGACGCGGCTGCTGCTGCCGGTATGGCGGAAGGGGAACTTCGCGCGGCCGCCCGTCTGCTCGGCAAGAAAAAGAGTGTAGCCGTACTGTTCGGCGCCGATCTGATGCGGATCAACGGGGCGGAGAAGGCGGTGAATGCCCTGGTTAACCTCGCCCTCGTCCTTGGGGCGCTGGGCAAAGATGCCGGAGGCCTTTTCCCCGTCTACGAGAAGACCAATATCCGCGGGCTCCTCGATATGGGGGTTGCGCCGGACATGCTTCCAGGGTATGTGGCTGCCCCTGCTAAAGGTAAAGATGTCTGGCAGATTATCGAGGGGATAGAGCAGGGAGCCATAAAGGCGCTCTATCTGATGGGCTGCGATCCGGTTGCTTCTTTCCCCGAGGGTGAGCGGATTCGCGCTGCTCTTGGCAAACTGGAGCTTTTAATTGTCCAGGATCCGTTCCCTGGCGAGTCGATGAAACTGGCCCAGGTTGTATTCCCTGCTTCAGTTGCAGCAGAGAAGAGCGGAACGTTCACCACCATCGACGGTCGTATCCAATCCCTCGGCAAGGCTGCCAACCCTCCCGGTGAAGCCCGCGAGGACTGGGACATACTGACTGAACTCTATAACCGGCTTGCGGGTGAGAGTCGCTCTGTTTCACCGGCGCTGATCATGCAGGAGATTGCTGAACTGGTTCCCTGTTACGGCGCCGATGTTGTCCTGCCCGCTGCTTTCCCTGTTTCCGGCCCTGTTTCCCTGGTTCCGGCGGCTGATTCAGGTGCAGCACAGTCCGGACAGGCCCCCGTGCTCCTTGCCGGTGCAATTCTTTACCACAGTGGAACAACCACGGTATGGTCAAAGAATAACCTCGAGGTGGCTCCAGCCGGTTATGTGGAGATTCATCCGGAAGATGCCGCAAAGCTCGGCGTTGCTGACGGTTCCGGGGTGCGGATTTCCGCCGGCGGCGTGAGTGTGACCGGTCCGGCGAAGGTGTCAGGCAATGTGCAGCCGGGCCTTCTGTTTGCGCCTTCCCATTTCAGGACTATGAATGTGAACGCTCTCCTTGCAAGGAATGCCGGGATGGTACAGGTAAAGGTGGAAAAGGCGTAACGAACAGTTTCACATTTCCCATAAGCACGAAACCCCGCCGTATGATCCGGCGGGGTTTTTTTGTGCGTACGCCTGGATCGTGCCCGGCAATCTTGTCGCCATCCGCACCGAACTTTACAGGGGAGTGCTATCTGGTGCGGTTGTTTTTGAGGTAGGTGGTGACAGCGGCGTTATGCTCGTCGAGGTTGGTGGAAAAGTGGTGTGTGCCGTCTTTTTTTGACACGAAATACAGGTAATTGGTGCGAACCGGATTTATGGCGGCCTCCAGGGCTCCCTTGCCTGGATTACCTATGGGGCCGGGGGGAAGGCCGGGAATGAGATAGGTGTTGTAGGGGGTGGTGCGTCCGATGTCATGCTTGGTCACGTTGCCGGCGAACGCTCTTACCCCGTAAACGGCGGTAGGGTCGCTCTGGAGTCGCATGCCCCCGGCAAGCCGGTTGTGAAATACCGAAGAGATGAGAGGCCGCTCTTCTGCTACCACAGCCTCTTTCTCGATGAGAGAGGCCAGGGTAACCACCTGGGTGCGCGTCATGCCGGAACGCTGTGCCGCATCAGCAAAACAGTCGTCATATATTTTGCTGAACTGGGCTGCCATGGCCCGGATGAGATCCACCTCGTCCATGGCGCGAGCTACATTGTATGTGCTGGGGAAAAGATATCCTTCGACACTGTTCCCATCAATGCCCAATTCGGCCAGCAGCTTTGGGTCCTTGGCTGCTTTAAGGAATCTCTCTTTGGCGAAAAGATGCTGACTCTCCAGTAGTTCGGCGATCTGATGGATCGAGTATCCTTCGGGGACCGTGAACCTGCGTGTATAAACCTCACCGCTCACCATTCTGCGAAGGATTTCCGATGGGCGCATCCCGTTGTTGAATTGATATTCTCCAGCTTGCAGTTTGCCGGAGACCCCCTTGATGCGAATGTGGAATACAAAGAGGCGGGCGCTGGAAAGGATTCCTTCCCGTTCCATGTCAGCGGCGACCTGCGAGATTGATTCTCCCTTTTGGAAGTCAATTATCCGTACGGTCCTGCCATCCCCGGCGGGAAGGGCGAGGAAGAGAAGATAGCGGGCGGTGGGTGCCAGAAGCAGAAGCAGTGCAATGGCAAGCGCGGCGATAATGCGGCGGTCTCTCAGCATGGAAAAACCCGGGGGCGGTGCGCCACCATTGCTTGAGGGCTGATCATTTGGCGGGATGGATTCGTCCATGGGCGCAGGGTTGATGCTGAAGGCGCGTCAGGCTTTGAAACGGTTTTCCGTTCCAGCCCTGAGTCGTGCGATATTATCGCGGTGTTTGAAGATGACGATGGAAGCGATCACCACGGTCACTGCAACCAGTGGAGGGCGTCCATCCAGAAAAGCCACCAGGGGGGGCATTGCCGCTGCGGCGATGATGGAGCCGAGAGAGATGTAGCGCGATGCGACGACAACGGCAATGAAAATACCAAGTGATATCAGAACCGCAAGGGGTGATATGCCGAGAAAGACGCCGAGGGCCGTGGCCACGCCCTTTCCACCCTTGAAGGCAAGGAATATCGAGTAGACATGGCCCAGGAAGGCCGCCAGACCCGCAAGGGCTATCCACAGGTCGGCCATCCCCAGGTATTTGGCGGCAATTATCGGGAGAAACCCCTTGAGGCAGTCTCCCGCCAGGGTGGCGATACCCACGGAGCGGCCCAGGGTACGGTACACGTTGGTGGCGCCGATGTTGCCGCTGCCGGTGGTCCGGATGTCGACGCCGGCGGCTTTGGCAAGCAGTAATCCCGTTGGTATTGAGCCGAGTAGGTACGCTGCGGCCAGCAGAAGGATTTCGTTAAGCATGTAAAACTCCGACACGATATGAAAACGCCGGGCATAGTAACCTATTTTGTTGCCGGCGGCAAGAATGCGGCGTTACTTTGTCCCCTTCCGGTAGACGAAGACGGCGGCCACCAGGAACATGGTGTCGCGGAAAATGGCGGTCCAGGCCGTGGTCTTATCCCCCCCCTGCTTGAAGCATCCGCAATCGATGTCGAGTCCCCGTGCTACCGTGGAGAAAAGAAGAATGATAAAAAATGCGTTCATGAGGGCCACCAGGGCGGCAGCGCTCCGGGTTCGCCACCCGGTGACGAGCAGTGCCCCGCAGATGACTTCGATCCATGGCAGGATTGCCGCTGCGAGGTAGTTTCCCGCATAGGGAAGTACCTGGTAGTTGGCGATGCTGCCGGCAAAAGCAGCGGGGGTTAGGATCTTGATGATCCCCGCGTAGAGGAAAAGTGCCCCGAGGCCAACCCTGAGCACGGCGGTAAGGTGCTTCTTGACAGGGTCCATTATTGGTCCCCCTTCGCTACGGGATGGCCCGCATCCTGCCACTCGGGGAACCCCCCCTCGTAGACGAATACCTGACCGAAGCCCGCTGCCAGAAGTTTTTCGCCCAGGAGCCTGCTGTCGTGGCAGTCATAGCCGCCGCAATACACGATGACTAACCTGTCCTTTGGGGTGCGTTCTGCAAAGGGAGGGACGAGGCCGTCGGCCTCACCCACTGGAAGGGACAGGGCGCCTTTGATGTGCCCCTTGCGGAAGGTTTCACGATCACGGGCGTCGATTATGACAGCCTCGCCGGTTTCGAATAGTTCCTTCACCTGCATGAGGCCAAGGGGAAGCGGTGTTGCACCTGCGGCAGAGGATGCCGGGGGAGTTGCTGTTGCCGCTTGAGGCGTCTGGACCCCTTGTTCCAGGATTACTCCCCGGAGAACCCGGTAGTTCCAGGCGATGCCGATTATAGCTGCGATGACGATGATCGTCGCCATTTCGGCGGCGAGACGCTTCAGGTCCGTCTTCATGGGTGCTGCCGCTCCTCTGTTCATTAGTCGTAGTGGATGACCGTGGCCTTTTCCAGCGTAATCATCCCGCCGTTCATCATGGCATCGATCTTCGGCATGATTGCGTCGAACCGTTCCTGGGAATCGACCACTTCCACAACAATGGGGAGGTCGGCGGAAAGGCGCAGAAGCTTGTCGGTGTGGTAGACGCTGCGGGCGCCGAATCCCGCCACTCCGCGCAGTACGGTGGCTCCGGCAAACCCCTCCCGGCGAAAGAGTTCCACGAGGGCTTCGTGGAGGGGGGTACGGCCATGCCGGTCGCTTTCACCGATGAAGATGCGCATGAGAACCTGTTCGCCGATGAGTTTGGACATGGTGCCTCCCGTTACAGGTGCCGCGCGGTCGCTATCCCCGCCCAAGTGCAGGCGAGGCAGACCAGGACGCTGACAACTACGTTTACGGCCGCGGTGACGAACTCGCCATCTTCAAGCAGCCGGAAGGTTTCATAGCTGAAGGTTGAGAAGGTGGTGAGCCCCCCCAGGAAACCGATGGTGAGCCCGACCCGGATTTCCTGCGGGATTAGGGTGGTGCGGAGTCCGAACTCCATGATGAGGCCGATGAGGAAGGCTCCCACAACGTTCACCGCCATGGTTCCGTAAGGAAAGCCCCGGCCGGCCAGGGCATAGACCCAACCGGAGAGGATGTAGCGGGCAAGGCAGCCGAGGGCGCCGAAGATGGCTATGGAGGCAACGGTCAGCATACGATGTTCAGATCCCCCCGACGATCTTCCAGCCGTCCGTTTCCCGGCGGAGCCGGATTGCTTCCTCGCCGGTAATCTCCAGGGGGTTTCCTTTTACGGTGACTTTCATTGCGTAGCGGCCGGTTACGGTGGCTTCGCCGCCACTTGCCGATACGGTGCGGCTGAGAGAGCGATATGAGACGGGGCCGAAATCAGAAAGTGTTTTGGCCAGTTCGGCGCGCTTTTCCCGGCAATCTATCCCTTTATCCTGGTAGCCGGGGGATATGAGCGATGCGTATAGGCTTGCGTCCGCCGTGGCAAGGGCCTGTTCCCGCAGCCGCATTACCTCCTCGACCGTCCGGCTTTCGGTTGAGCAACCGGCAAGCGCAAGGGTGAGCAGGAGCGGAAGCAGGGGGCGCATCAGTAATTCTTGTCCAGGAACTTCCGGGCCTCGTTTACGTATTTGCTAGTCCGGTATTCGGCGAAGAGTTGCTGGAAAGCGTCGCGCCCCTTTGCCTTCTCGCCGGTGCGGATGTAGGCTGACCCCAGATAGAAGAGGGTTTCGTCATTGATCGGAGACTTGGGATACTTTTTCAAGGTCTCTTCCAGGCGCTTCACCGCTGCACTGTACTTCTCCGTCCGATAGTAAAAGCGTCCGACGTAGACTTCGTACTCCACCTGCTTCATGCGGCAGACTTCCAGCTTGTTCCGCACGTCCTCTGCATATTCGGAGGAGGGATAGAGCCGCAGGAAGGATTCAAACAGGGTCACAGCGTTGGAAACCGGCGTCTGGTCGGTGTCGATGCCGGTTATCTGCTCGTAGTGGCTGAGGGCCTGGCGGTAGAGGGCATAGGGGGCCTGCTCGTGGTTGGGGTGGAGCTTGCGGAATTCCTCGTAGGAAGCGGCCGCCTCGATGTAGTCCTTGTTGTCGAACTGGGCATCGGCAATCTTGATTTCGGCCTGGGTGGTCAGCTCCGGTGATGCATAGCTCTCCCGCACCTTCCGCCACTGGGCGATGGCGTCCTCGTAGCGGCCGGAGGTCTGGAAATCCTCGGCAGCCTTGGCCATGGAGTCGGGGTTGCGGCTGACCGCGTCGGGCGATGTTGCGCAGCCGGCGGCCACAAGGGCAAGGAGGCTCAGTAAGCAGTAGAGAAAGGGTCGCTGGATACGGTTCATGGGGGTCCCGCCTTCCGTCTGGTATCAGGGAAAAAGTAGTGAAATCCCCCGATAAAGTCAACGCAAAGTTCCATCCCGCCCCCGAAAGGGCGGGATGGTGTGGTGTTATTTCCGCTTGCGCCGGTTCGGGTCGAGCTCTTTCTTTCGGAGCCGGATTGACTGGGGGGTCACTTCCACCAGCTCATCGTCGTCTATGAACTCCAGGGCCTGCTCCAGGGTCAGGTTGCGGGGCGGGGTGAGCTTGATGGCGTCATCGGAGCCAGAGGCACGGACGTTGGTGAGCTTTTTGCCCTTGCAGGGGTTTACGTCAAGGTCGTTGTCCTTGGCGTGCTGGCCGATGATCATCCCGCCGTAGACCTCGACGCCCGCCCCGATGAAGAGGATGCCGCGGGGCTGGAGGGCATCAAGGGAGTAGGCGGTGGTTTCGCCGTTCTCCATGGCGATGAGAACCCCGTTCTTGCGTCCCGGGATGTCACCCTTGTAGGGGGCGTAATCGTGGAAAGTATGGGTCATGACGGCCGTGCCGCGGGTTTCGGTGAGGAGCTCGCCCCGGAGGCCGATGAGTCCACGGGCCGGCACGATGAATTCCAGCCTGATGGTTTCGCCCATGGGCTGCATGGAGGTCATCTCCCCTTTGCGGGGGCCCATCTTTTCGATGATTGCCCCCTGGAACTCGGAGGGAACGTCCACCACCAGGTACTCCATCGGCTCCATCTTCTTCCCGTCGATTTCACGGAGGATGACCTCGGGCTTGGAGACCGCCATCTCGAACCCTTCGCGGCGCATGTTCTCGATGAGGATGGAGAGGTGGAGCTCGCCCCGGCCGGAAACCTTGAAGGTGTCGGCGTTGCCGGTATCCTCAACCCGCAGTGACACGTTGGTCCGCAACTCTTTGTCGAGCCGGTCGCGGATGTTGCGGGAGGTGACGAATTTACCCTCCTTGCCGGCGAAGGGAGATGAGTTGACGATGAAGTTCATGGAGATGGTCGGCTCGTCGATGGAGACGTAGGGGAGGGCCACCGGATTGTCGGCGGCAGCCAGGGTCTCGCCGATACCCACTTCGTCGAATCCGGCCACGGTGACGATGTCGCCGGTGCACGCTTCCGGAACCTCCACCTGCTTGAGCCCCTCGTAGCCCAGGAGCTTTGAGATGCGGCTCCTGACGATGCTTCCGTCGCGGCGCACCAGCGCCACGGTTTCGCCGCTCTTGACGCTGCCGTTGAAGACCTTGCCCGTGGCGATGCGGCCGATATAGTCATTGTAATCGATGTTGGTGACCAGCAGTTGGAACGGTAATTTGGGATCGCCTGAGGGGGGGCGGACATTGGATTCCACCACGGCGAAGAGGGGTTCCATGCTGGTGGAGTCGGAGGCGAGGTCCAGTTTGGCGAAGCCGAGCTTGGCGCTGGTGTAGACGATGGGGAAATCCAGCTGCTCGTCGTTGGCGTTCAGCTCGCAGAAGAGATCGAAGACCATGTCGACAACTTCGTCGGGACGGGCGCCGGGGCGGTCGATCTTGTTGATTACGACGATGGGCTTCAGGCCAAGATCAAGAGACTTCTTGAGAACGAAGCGGGTCTGGGGCATGGGGCCGTCCAGGGCATCCACCAGCAGCAGCACCGAGTCCACCATCTTGAGGACCCGCTCCACCTCGCCGCCGAAGTCGGCGTGGCCCGGGGTGTCGATGATGTTGATCTTGTAGCGGCCGTGGTGCACCGACAGGTTCTTGGCGAGGATGGTGATCCCCCGCTCCTTCTCCAGGTCGTTGCTGTCCATGACCCGTTCGGTGATTGCTTCGTTTTCGCGGAAAACCCCCGCGTGCTTCAGCATGGCGTCCACGAGGGTTGTCTTGCCGTGGTCGACGTGTGCTATGATGGCGATGTTTCTGATCCGTTCTTGCATGGGTGGTGCGTGCTCCTTCTGCCGTGTGCGGCGATAGATTCAAGTGTGTGGTGGTAAATGAAAAAGACGAGCGGCGGCTCGTCGTAAAAAACGGTACAGTATCGCAATGTTCAGGCTAAAAAACAAGTTAAATCTGGTTTCCGGGGTTGCCCTCCATGGATGATTCGTGGCATGTATGTTGCTTTTCATAGAGACGTCAGATCATCCGAGGGTATACCCATGTGGATCATAAAAGATTTTATACGTACCTTCAGGGCGGGTGCGGCAAGTGGCGACAGGCCAATCCTGTCCGCCATGTTTGCTCTTCTCGTTCTCTCCATCACCCTTATTGCCTACGGACTCGCCAAGTGACTGGACCTGCTGGCCAAAAGACCATGAAAATGAAACCTGTCGCCGCCGTTATCCTTTGTCTGCTGCTCCTTCCCGGCATCGCCGCCGCGTCACGGCGGCTGCCGGTGGATGGAGGCAGTGTCACCTCCGGCATCGGCTGGCGGATCGATCCTTTCGGCAGTGGCCGAATGACCTATCATCGTGGTGTCGATATTGCCGTCCCCCAGGGGACTCCCGTTTACCCAACCCAGCGGGGCACCGTTACCTTCGCCGGGTCTTACAAGGGGTATGGGAACCTTGTGGCGGTGGACCACGGCAATGGCTATGTGACCCTATACGGCCATAATTCGACGATTCGCGTTACGCCCGGCCAGGCCGTGGACACGGAAACCGTTCTGGCCCTGGCCGGGAGCACTGGCCGCTCCACCGGCCCCCATGTCCATTATGAGGTGCGGCAGTATCCCGGCTATGGCGGCAGGGCGCTGGAGCTTCCTGAGGCGCAGTTGACGGCCATGGCGGATGGGAAGGACAACGCCCTGGACGAGGATCATGCTGCCGGCAAGGGTGATGGTGAAGAAGAAACCGTCGAGGAAGAGGTTCCCCTGCACCCCCTGGCCGGGCTGGCCCTGCCGGGGGGTGATGAGCTTCCTTAGGTGGGGCTGCCGGAGGAACGCGGATAAAGGAAGGCCCCGGTCAGAAGGCTGACCGCCGGGGAGGGAACGGTTTCACCGGGCGATGGTCTTGAACAGGGCGGAAAAGTCCTCGTCGCCGAAGCCGTCACTCCTGGCCCCCTTGAAGAGTTCGTTGGCGGCGGCCGAGGCCACCAGAGGTTGCCCCGCCCGGTCGCCCAGGGCAACCGCCAGTCGCATATCTTTTTGCATATGCTTCAGGGGGAAGGCGGGCGCGAAATTCCCCTCCCGGATGAGCCCCCCCTTCAGGGCGAACATGGGGTTTGCCATGGCGCCGGCGCCTATAACGTCGAGGATGGCGTCCGCGGCGAGTCCCGCCTTTTCTCCCAGGGCCAGCCCCTCGCAGAACACGGCCATCATCCCCCCCATGACCATGTTCACCACCAGCTTCATCTCGGCTCCTTTCCCCACGTCGCCGAGATGGAGGACCTTTTTCCCCATCTTCTCGAAGCCCGGCAGCGCCTCGTCGTAGAGGGACCGATCGCCGGCGGCCAGGATGATGAGGGTGCCGTCCTCGGCCGGCTTCTTGCTCCCCGATACCGGCGCCTCCAGGAAACGTCCCCCCTTGGCCACCACCGCCACGCCGATTTTTTGGGATGTGGCCGGGTCCACAGTGGACATGTCCACGTAGCCGCGCCCTTCGCCGATTCCCTCCAGCACCCCGTGCTTGCCGAAGCAGACCTCCTCCGCCGCAGCCGGGTCCGCCAGCATGGCGAAGGTAACCGGGCAGGATGCAGCCACCTCCGCAGGTGTGGACGCCTGTTCCGCCCCCAGAGCCACCAGTTCCTCCGTCTTCGCGGCGGAGCGGTTCCAGACTGTCACTGAAAAGCCCGCCTTCAGAAGATTCTTCGCCATGGCGCTTCCCATGATGCCGAGGCCGATGAAGCCGAATTTCTGCATGGATTACCTCCGTTTTCTTTTTAGGCCAACCGTGCCCAGCGCCACTGCCGGACCGAATTGATGAGGTAGATATCTTCGGCCCGCTCCAGTTCCTCGCGGGTGATGACCCGCTCGCGCACCTGGCCCAGGGCCAGGATTTCCTCCCGGAAGGTGCCGGGGAGGAGCCCGGATTTCAGGGGCGGGGTTACCAGGGTGCCGCCGATGCGGGCCACCACGTTGGCGGTGGTTGCCTCGGTCACCTCTCCCCGCTCGTTCAATAAGATCACGTCGTCGCAGTCGGGGCGAAGCTCCCGCTCTTGCACATGGAGGGGGCGATGGGTGGTTTTGTGGTAGAGGAACGGGTTGCTGGAGTCGACTTTCCCGGAGGCGAAGCCGACGATCATCGTTTCAACCCCTTCCGGCGGCGGCAGCGGCTCGGTTTCGATGGTGAAGGCCCCCCGGCGGTTGAGCAGGAGCCGCACCTTGTGCTTCCCGACAAGGCTGCCGGTCCGGTGGGTCAGGACGGTGTTGATGGAGCCGAGGCGGATGTTGAAGCCGAAATAGGCGGCCGAGCGGAAAAGCCTAGCAAGGTGCCGATCCAGAAGGAAGCAACCCTTGTCCTCTTCGTAGAGCAAAGTTTCCACCAACTGGAAATCGGGGAGGCGCGTGCGGGCAAAACGGGCCTTGGCGAGACACTCCCGGTACTCGTCCTCATCTCGCGAGCCGATGGTGACGCCGCTTCCGATCCCCAGTTCCCCGGCACCCGTTTCGGTGTCGATTACCACGGTGCGGATGGCGACGCTGAAGGTCATCTCGCCTCCGGGCGATACATGGCCGATGCAGCCGGTGTAGACTCCCCGTGGTGAATCCTCCAGTTCCCGGATGATTTCCATGCTTCGCATTTTTGGCGCGCCGGTGATGGAGCCGCAGGGAAAGAGGGCACGGAACAACTCCGGCAGGTCCACGTCCTTCCGCATTCGGGCCGAGATGGTGGAGGTCATCTGGTGTACCGTGTCCAGGGTCTCCACCGCGAAGAGGTTGTCCACCCGCACCGATCCGGTTTCGGCCACCATCCCCAGATCGTTGCGCAGGAGATCCACGATCATCAGGTTCTCGGCCCGCTCCTTCTCGTCCTCGGCAAGGCGCGCCTTGATCTGCTCGTCCTCGCTGCGCCAGCGTCCCCGGGGGGCGGTCCCCTTCATGGGGCGGCAGGTGAGGGTGCCGTGGCGCAGTTCAAAGAAGAGCTCGGGGGAGGCAGACAATATCTGGAAGCGACCCATGTCCAAATGGGCGCAGAAGGGGGCCTTCTGGGCCCGGCAGAGGTCGCCGAAGTAGGCGCCGGGGTCTCCCGTGAAGGCGAAGCGCCGGCGGAAGGTGAAGTTCACCTGGTAGGTGTCGCCGGCGGCGATATATTCCCGGATGCGTCCGATGGCCTCACGGTAGGTTTCAGGCGAGAGGCCGGGCTCCCAGCCGGCGGTTCCGTAAGCCGTTTCGCACATCTCGGCGTCGCGGATGCGCGGGGGGAGGCCGAAGCGTTTCTCGAACAGTCCGAACCAGAGGAGCGGCAGGGGGCCGGGGGGGTGCGTGGCAAGGCCGGTGCCGAGCCCCGCGGCTGCCTCGTAGGAGACAAAGCCCGCTGCGTGGAGCCCCTTGGACACAGCCTCCTCGATTCGCCTGAGGGCCGGGATCACCTCCTCGGAGGTGTGGGCGGTGATTTCCTCCACGAGCCCTTCGAAGCGGTACGAGGCCGGGTGGTGTTCCGGAGCGAAAGAAACGAGGGTGACAGATGGGGTCCCGCTCATGGCGCACCTGCCCTGCAGAACTCCACAACCGGGCATTCCCGGCAAAGTGGCTGCACCGTGCCGTCGCACCCCTCCGAAATCCCCAGGTGGCAGAGGGGGAAATCGTACTTCACCGGGTCGGCCGGGTCCAGTTGCCGGAGGGCCGCCGTAATTTCCCTGGCCATGCGCCAATCGGCCTGTTTGCGCTTCGTGAATCCCAGGTGGCGGCAGATCCGCTGGATGTGGGCATCAACGGGAATTACCAGCTGGCTCGGGGAAACCCCCTTCCATATCCCCAGGTCGATGCCGTCGGCGGGGCGGACCATCCAGCGCAGGTACATGCAGAGCCGCTTGCAGGCGCTCCCCGATGCGGGTGAGGGGAAGAAAAAGGAGAAGTAGGAATCGGCCGGGATGGCGTCGGTGCCGAAAACCGGCGAGTAATCGAAGGCGAGAACGGCAGCGCTGAACTCCGTGAGGGATGAGGTGATGTCCACGGCATGGGGGTCGTGGCACCCCAGGAAGAAATCGCCGATGGTGTCCGCCTCTTCGATCATGGTCCGGGCTGCCAGGAAGAGGGCGCAGAGGTCGCGGCCGTCATTAAAGCGGTGCTTGAATCCGGCGAAGCGCCGCAGCCCCTCCTGGGGCTCGAACCGCTCCACGAACCGCCGGGGCGACGGCCCCGTGAGGGCGAAGACCTCTCCCAGGTTCCGGAGGATGATCTTCACGTTGCCGTAGGCGAGGCACGACGCCACGAGCCCTGCGATCTCCCGGTCCTCGGGTGCCCCGAAGCGGTGGCAGAAGGAGAGGGGGTCGTTCGCCAGGTGCCGCGTCGAGCGGGATGCGTAGAGGTTGTCGAGGACGGCCTTGATATCCAACGGTCAGCTCCGGTCAGGAGTGTATACGGAAAGCCATCATGGTACACCACGACGGCGGGAAGCGCCAAATGGAAAAACAGGTGTTGGGAGCCAGAAGCATTTCTCCCGGATTTACAACTTCTGCTTCATTGCAATTATGCTTTTGATGGCATAATATTATGGCAGGAGGTGCGCCATGAAAACCGTGTCAATGCACAATTTTCACCTTCCCCTGCCTGCTGACGTCTATGAGGGGCTCAGGGACGCGGCCCGTCGGCTCAGTGTCCCCGCCACCCAGCTTGCCCGGCAGGCGGTGGAAGAGTGGGTGAGACAACAGCGGGTCAATGCCGTCCATGAAGAGCTGGCCTCCTATGCCCAAGCCCACGCCGGCACCGCTGCCGACCTGGACGAAACCCTGGAAGGGGCTGCAATAGAGCACCTTGTCAACGGGGAGGAGAAGCCGTGAAGCGGGGCGACGTGTACTGGGCCGATCTGGTTCCCAGGTCCGGTTCGGAACAGACCGGCCGGCGTCCCGTGGTCATCATCTCCCACAATGCCTTCAATCAGACCCCCGGTTGGCGCTCCGTCATCGTTGTCCCCCTTTCCACCTCGCCGCGTCAGGCCGGCCGCGGACCCACCGTGGTGCCGATCGGCAAGGGGAAGGGTGGACTCTCGAAGGATTCTGCGGCCCTCTGCCACCAGATAACCACCCTGGATCGAAGTAAGCTGACTGAGTTCATCGGAGAGCTCCCTCTCCCGCTTATGACGAAGATCGAAGAAGGGACCATGATTGCCGTGGGGATTATACCCCGGTAGACTTTGGGCTCTCCAGGATGAAGGTCACCGGCCCGTCGTTCACCAGGTGCACCTTCATATCCGCCTGGAAGATCCCCGTGGCCGTGGGGATGCCGGTTTCCCGCACGAAATCGACGAAACGATCATAGAGCCGCTTCCCCTCGTCGGGTGGGGCCGCAGTGTCGAAGGAGGGGCGGCGCCCCTTGGCGCAGTTCCCCGCCAGGGTGAACTGGGACACGGCCAAAATCCCACCGGCCACCTCCCGCACCGACAGGTTCATCTTTCCCGCCTCGTCCTCGAAGATCCGCAGTCCGGCGATTTTCTCCGCCAGCCACGCCGCATCCCGCTCCGAGTCCCCCTTCTCCACCCCGAGAAGGACCAGGATCCCCCGGCCCATGGCCCCCACGGTCTCGCCGTCCACCACCACCCGCGCCTCGCTTGCCCGCTGGATTACCGCCTTCATGCCCCGAATACCTGTGCCAGTGCGGCTCGGTAGGCGCTTTCAGCCTCGGCCCCGAAGGGGGTGAAGATCACCCGCTCCAGTTCCGGATAGCGCTCCAGTGCCGCCTTGGTTTCCTCCAGGGCGATGGCGCACGCCTCCTCCAGGGGGTAGCCGTAGACCCCGCAGCTTATGGCCGGAAACGCGACGGACGCGAGGCCGGCCCCGTGGGCCACCTCGAAGGAGCGGCGGTAGCAGCTCCGCAGAAGCCCCGGCTCACCCTTCGCCCCCCCGTGCCACACCGGCCCCACCGTGTGGATCACGTGCTTCGCCGGCAACCGGTACCCTTTCGTTATCTTGGCATCTCCCGTGGCGCAGCCGTTCAGGGTCCGGCACTCCGCCAGCAGTTCCGGCCCCGCGGCCCGGTGGATGGCGCCGTCCACCCCGCCACCGCCCAGGAGCGAATTGTTGGCCGCGTTCACAATGGCGTCCACCGCCAGCTTCGTGATATCCCCCGGTATGATCTCGATCTTTTCCGTCATGGCGCTACCTCCGTGGCAATGGCTTGCCGGACAATTCTACAGCCGATCGAGGGGACTTTCCACCCCTTTGCCGCCCCGGTTCAGCACATGGGTGTAGATCATTGTCGTCTGCACATCCTTGTGGCCGAGCAACTCCTGTACCGTGCGGATATCGTACCCCGATTGAAGCAGATGCGTCGCGAAGGAGTGGCGCAGCGTGTGGGGCGTGGCCGGCTTGGCCAGATCCGCATCCCGCACCGCCTGGCGGATGGCCCGCTGGATACCCTTCTCGTCCGCGTGGTGACGGCGTGTCACGCCGGTCCGCGGGTCCGCCGACAACTGCTTTGACGGGAAAATGTACTGCCACCCCCATTCCCGGCCCGCGTTCGGGTACTTTTTCCCGAGGGCGTGGGGGAGGTGGACCTCGCCGAAGCCGGCCCGCAGGTCCTCATCGTGGAGCCGCTTCACCACTGCCAGATGGTCCCGCAGTGGCGCCGCAACCGCTTGAGGAAGCATGGTGATCCGGTCCTTCGCCCCCTTTCCCTCCCGGACGATGATCTCGCGCCGCTCGAAATCCACATCCTTCACCCGCAGGCGCACCGTCTCCATAAGGCGCATGCCGGTGCCGTACATCAGCCGCCCCATCAGCGCATGGGTCCCCGGCAGCCGGGAGAGGAGCGCCTGAACCTCGTTCACCGTCAGCACCACCGGCAGGCGCTGGGGCTTTTTCGCCTGTTCGACATCGTCCAGCCACGGGAGTTCGGTGTCGAGCACTTCACGGTAGAGAAAGAGAAGCGCAGCCTTTGCCTGATTCTGGGTCGAGGCCGAGACGTTGTGCTTCACCGCCAGGTGAGACAGAAACGCCTCTACCTCCTCCTTTCCCATCTCGGCGGGGTGGCGTTTGTTGTGGAAGAGGATGTAGCGCTTCGCCCATTCGGTGTAGGTATTCTCGGTGCGGAGGCTGTAGTGCTTCAGCCGGATTCTGGTGCGAAGCAGGTCAAGGAGGCGGGGTTTTTCCGGTTCGGTGGTGGTGGCGTTTTTCCCCGTGTTGATAGGGCGCATTTTGCTGTCCAATGATGAGTAGAATTGGTTAATTAGCTTGACGTAAGGCCGCTTTATACACCATACTGGCGCAAAATTCCACGCCTTTTAGGGTGTCCAATTTACGTTGGGGTTCTATTAGTAGAGGTAGGAGCACTAGAGCTTACAGGGGAAGTATATTTGATTGGTTATCATTTATGTATCTGAAGGAGGTCCATGTGAAATTCCATCTTTTGGCTTTTATCTGTTTAGTTTTATTAAACCTTGCTACTCATGCCAATGCGACAACGATAACCATTACTCAAACTGGGACGGCATCGGCTGGTGCTGTGGCTGGTAACGAGTGGTATCCAGAAATAAGCTTCACCATAACAGGGGTAGGGGACACCGCAAACAGGGTACTTGATGGAACAGCCTATTCAATTACGAATGATCACGCATACATCACATTTGAAGGGCTCGGGACATTCGAGTTCCTCGAACCGACACGATACTTTGTGCAGAACAACGGATCGATCGTCGGATTCGGCAAGATCGGTCAATACCTTAATCCTGACCTTTATGATGGGCCGGTAGCCGCTGAATTTGCAACTTGGGATATGTTGTCCTCGATCGGCCCAATAAGTGGATGGGGAGGACTGGCTCAATGGTGGAGCGGATTGCAAACCGATCGGGGTATCGTGATGTTCCCCCACCAATATAGTCCCACAACCTTTCAAGAGAGGTGGCCCCGCCGGACAGGACAGTTTGGCGGCGGGGATAAGGTGGAAAGCCTCCATGGTCATGCCGCCATTTTGAAGGGGCGGCCGGCGTAGCCAGGCCGCGGTTTTTGCCAATATGCCTCATCCGGTGTTCTGTCGTCCAGACTGGAGTGAGGACGGTTTGTGTTGTAGTAGTCGATCCAGCGCTTGAGACCTTGTCGCAGCTCGCTGCCGGTCTCATAGGCATGCAGATAGATGCACTCGTACTTCAGGGAGCGCCACAGCCTTTCGATCATGACGTTGTCCATCCAGCGCCCCTTGCCGTCCATGGAAATCTTGATGTCGGCATCCTTGAGCGCCCCGGTAAACGCGTCGCTGGTGAACTGGCTTCCCTGATCGGTGTTGAAAATCTCGGGCTTGCCATAGCGGAACATGGCATCTTCGAGCGCTGCCACACAGAAGTCGGCATCCATGGTGTTGGACAGCCGCCATGACAAAACCTTGCGACTGGCCCAGTCCATGATTGCCACCAGATAGAGAAAGCCGCGTCGTAGCGGGATGTAGCTGATATCGGCACACCAGACGTGGTTGGGACGATCGATCGTCAGACCACGCAGCAGATAAGGATAGACCTTGTGCTGCGGATGCGGCTGTGAGGTCTTCGGCTTCTGATAAATGGCCGACAAACCCATTACCTGTATCAGGCGGCCGATCCGCTTGCGATTGACCGCATGGCCATGCCGACGCAGGTGCCGCGTCATCTGTCGGGCTCCGTACCACGGCGTATCAAGATACTGTTCGTCGATCAGCCGCATCAGTTCCAGGTTTAGCGGCGATTCGCCCACCGGTTGGTAGTAGTATGTCGACCGATTGATCGAGAGCAGTTTGCATTGTTTGGCTATGCTGAGTCGGCCATGGCCGGGCTCGACCAGGCTTTTCCTTCGAGCGAGACTCAGCGAATGCGTCCGAAGGCTTTGGCTAAAAAATCGCGCTCCACTGTCAGTTGCCCGATTTTGGCGTGCAGATCCTTAATCTGGGCCTCGTCTGACTTGCTGCTTCGCTCCTTGGCACCGGAAAAGGCAGCTGCCATGTTCTCAATGGCTTGTCGCTTCCAGGTGGTAATCATGTTGGGATGCAGTTCGTAGCGACTGGCCAATTCGTTGATGGTCTGCTCACCACGAATCGCCTCAAGGGCAATCTTGGCTTTGAATTCGGCTGAATAGCGTTTCCGTCGGGTTGTGCTCACGGGTGTACCTCCGTCGTCAGTCTGCGGCTGTCCACCTTATCACACTGTCCGAATTCCGGGGACCACCTCTCAAGCAGTAGTTGGAGACCCTACTCCTGTACCTGAACCGTCCACCTTGCTCCTCGTCATAGCAGGCTCAATTGGTTTTATTGCGCATCGGATAAAAACATGGGGTCAAGTAATAGGGTAGCTCTAGCGGGTACTTCCAAGGGATCGTCGCTTACGCGCAAGCCCATGAAGCCTGACTTGGGCAATATGGTTATCAATGATGAGCAAAGTTCGAACCTATAATGCAGGTCATCATAATTTTTTCGATGATTTGGCTCTATTTCTTAGTTCGCTCGCTTCAAGTCTGGTGACTATTGAGGCGTTTAGGATGGGGGGGCAAACGAAGGCAGTATCAGACCCCAAGTATTACATGCAGTTCGAAGCGTGTACCCTTCCAATAAAGCTAACTTGGTATCCCCAAGCTACGTTAATGGCTATTGCCGCAAATGCTTGGCCCAATGAGATCGAACTCCATGAGGACGCTATTCACCCGCGCTATCCTACATTTGGGGTGGGTTCCAGGGGAGCCAAGAACCTTCACGCACTTTCCTTGCAAGCCAGCTTTATTCGTTTTTTCGAAAGCTACAAAGGGCGAGTTTCAGCGCAGTTCGGCTCCGACCCTATGCAATGGCCAAACGAGTGGAACTTTGCACGGATCATAAGAAACGCATTTGCTCATGACGGTGTAATCACATTTGCAAACCCAAATGCTTCGGCAGTCGAGTGGCGAGGCATTAAATATGGTCCTACTGCCCAGGGCCGGCAAGTGATATTTCAAGACATGTCATTTGTTGAAATTTTGGTGTTAATGGAGGACATGAATGCTCATTTGTAGAAGGTTGCTATGTCCTCATGACTACAAAGCCTAAAAGGTAGTTTCACGCGGGCGGCTATTGAATCAAGTGAATATTACAGAGCGTTTTCCCAACCCGTACTTCCAGGGGACCGTCGCTATCGCGCCGGCCCCTGAAGCCTGACGTTAGGTTTCAAGGAGGATATCAATGGTTCATCTATTCAAGATAGAGACAAATTGCCTCGGTGAGTTTCGGATGGGCGTCTGCGGGCATGGCCTCTCAGTCATATGTCGTAATGGACGTTTCTCCGCTCTCAGAGACGTCATCGTCTTTGCATCTTCGGACCCCGATTCCCCTCCAGTTGCAACCGATCTATCTACAGACGATAGGTACTTGGTGGTGAATGGAGAATTTGCAACGTATGTGTTTGACTTGGACGAAATGAAAATATCGCTTTATCGAGCAACGGTCCATGGTGACGAGGGTGTGTGGTGCGAGGAAAACCCAATTCAAGGAAAAGAGGTGGCCCACTTTAATACCCAATCTGGCCGACACTACTATATTCAGTTCCCTTTCGTTGGCGACGCCGAATTCAATAACGTATGGAGCCAATACTTGGCAAAAAGACTAGTGCAAATTAGCGCTATGAAAAACGAAACCTAACGGCTCAATCAACTCGGACTGGCTTACTGTGCGCTGAATTTCACCAGTTCCTCAGTCGTCAGTTGGCAGGTTAGTCAGGCAGCACCACTCCGGTGTCGCCAGCCGGTTATCTCGTGAACGTTGGGGTGGTAAATCAATAAAGCATGTACATTATAGGTCATTATGAACGTTGTTGAAAAAAATTATAATGGCAAAGTAAAGTTAAATGATAGTAAAAATAGGGTTTTAGCTAATAGATTACTTCAAAATGCTAGTCTGTTGGCTGGTATTACATGGTTGATTTATAATGTAGTAACAAAATATCATTACAATAATAGATTTGAGTTTTATGAAATATATATTCTTCCGCAGTCAATAGCACTAATTGTTTCTATTGTGGTGTATTACGCTTTAAATTATGCTTTGTACAAAATGTATGGGAGTTCAAAAGTCAATATTGATATTAAAGTTACAAACAAAATCGCTATTGTTTTTGATAGCACGATAAGAGCATTAACTTTGTTTGTTATTGCGTATGCTTTGTCAGCTTATATTTTTATATTTTGGTCAAATTTTGTAATCAGATAACATTATAACATTCCCCAACGGGTACTTCCAGGGGACCGTCGCTATCGCGCCGGCCCCTGAAGCCCAACGTTGGTAGAAATATGAATGACAGTATTAGTATGATCGAAATATTTAAGGCGCTTTTGACTCCGACCATTGCCGTACTGGGGATCTATATTGCTATTCAGCAGTACAGGTTGGCAAAGGAAAAGCATAGAATTGAAATATATGACCGAAGAATGAAAATTTACACAACAGTGATGGAATTTGTAAGAAATGCTAAACGGAATTTTACAATCAATGAAGATAATTATTACGAATTCGATAAAGGGATAGCAGAAGCCGAATTTCTATTCGGAAAAGAAGTAGTCGCTTTATTGGAAGACATGAGCAATGTCGCGTTTGACATCTTAATGACGCGTAACAAAAATGATTTCCAGGAGGCACCTACCAAGCTGACCACTGCAAATCTGAGACATGCAGAGATTATAGAGAGTTTTCTGGAATTTGAGTTTCGTGTCAAAGACCTTTTCAGCCCATACCTCCGCCTCCCTGGTGTCAACGGCAATCGAAAATTGACCCACCTTACCGGTTGATCGGAAATTGAAAAATGACCCACCTTCCTGGGTTAATCATCAATCTGAGGTGTCGGTAGTTGCTGTCCGAGAATGCCAGCGCGTCGCTTCTCTTTCAGTCGATAGCTGTCGCCCCTGATCTGGATAACGTGGGAGTGGTGCAGCAGCCGGTCGAGCATGGCTGATGTCAGTGCCGTATTGCCGCCGAAAGCCTGTTCCCATTCTCCGAAACTCAGGTTCGAGGTGAGAATGACGGACCCGGTCTCGTACCTTTTGGCGATTACCTGGAAGAACAGGTTCGCCTGCGTTTCGCTGAACGGGAGGTACCCAATCTCATCAATGATGAGCAGTCTCGGCCCCAGGACACTGCGCCGCATTACTTCCTTGTACCGCCCCTGCCGCTGGGCGCTTTCGAGTTGCAGCATCAGATCGGCGGCGGAGATGAAGCGCACCTTCACGCCGCACTGGGTTGCCCGATAGCCGAGCGCGATGGCGAGATGAGTCTTGCCGGTGCCGCTGGGCCCGAGCAGGATTACATTCTCCCGGCGCTCTAAAAACGCCATCGCCGACAGGTCCAGGATTCGCTGCTTCGGGGCTCCGGTGGCGAACTCAAAGTCATAATCCTCGAGGGTCTTGATCGCGGGAAAGCCGGCGAGCTTTGCCATTGTGTGGCGTGAGCGGCCTTGCCGGACCTCGTTCTCGGCCTTGAGGACCTGTTCGAGGTAGTCGATGTAGGAGGACTCCTGCTTTGCCGCGGCATCGGCAAGGTCGGCGTACACATCGGTCACCGCCAGAAACTTCAAGTCGTCGCAGAGAGTAACCATGCGCTGGTGCTGGATGTCGCTCATAGCCGCCCCTCCTGAAGGATCTGCTCATAAAAGGAGGCTGGGCGCTGAAGCGGGATCACCGGCCACGGCATTGGAGTGATGATTTCCGGCTTGCCCGGCTCGACCGCAACCCTTGGCGGCAACGACAGCATCGCCGGTCGCTCTATTTCGAGCCGATCGCAGGGCCGCTCGCCGGTTTCGCCATGGATGCGGCAGTTGGCTACGTCCTTAAGCCAGTTTCGGACCTCGATGTTCGCGGTCGCTACATCGAGGGTTAATCCTGCCTGCTTCAGGCGCGAGACCAGCGGGTAGTAGAAGCTGTACCGCAGGTAGCGGTTGAACCGTTCTACCTTCCCCTTGGTCTTGGCCCGGTACGGCTTGCACAGCCTGGGGATGAACCCGAAATGCTTGGCGGTGTCCCACAGGCCGGAGTGGAAGCGGTGGTTACCCTCACCGAAGGCGTTTCGCTCCAGCACGACGGTCTTCATGTTGTCATAGAGCACTTCGCGCGGGACGCCGCCGAAGAAGGAGAATGCCATCTCGTGGCACTCCCGAAGGACGTCGAACGCCTGGCTGGTGGTGAAGATGACGAACGAATCCCGGCTGAAACCTAGAGTTCCCACGAACGCGTACAGCGGGTGCTTCCCCTTGCGCAGTTCGCACCAATCAGCTTGCATCTGCTTGCCGGGCTCCGTTTCGAACCGGACAACGGGTTCCGGCGTGACGCGGGAATACAGTGTCGCCAAAAACGTTCTGACGGTGCGTTCGCAGCCCTCGTAGCCAAGGCTTTTGATCTCCCGAGCAAGCACCGGAGCGGGAATCCGATGCGGCAGCGCCGCCTTTACCCGCTCTTCGAGAAACGCTTTAAATGGGTCAAGCTTCCCCGGTCGCTTCACCCGTTCTTTGTAACGGGGATCGGCGGTCGACCTGAGAAACTTTCTGACCGTGTTTCGGCATAGCCCGGTGATCCGCGAGATCTCACGAATGCTCTTGCCCTGCTTCTTGAGAATTCTGACTTCCATACACTCTTCCTTTCCGATCATGCCGACCCTCCAGGTCGGCTAGGTTATCAGGAAGAGTGGGTCAATTTTCAATTTCCGAAGTGGGTCATTTTTACATTGCCGCTAACACCCTGTTTCGCAAGTAAGAAATCCAGCACCATATAAGGACCCCATTGCAGACTCAATCCCTGAAGAGAAAATTGAGGGAGAAGAAGATATCACCTTTTGAATCGGCTCCAACTCACACTTCCAGGGGACCGTCGCTATCGCGCCGGCCCCTGAAGCCTGACGTTGGGGTTCGATAGGAAGAATGGCAAGAAAAAACTACACCACCATTCTGGTCGTTCAAGCGTTGGCTGGAATCACTTTTGTGGTAGCAGCTTGGAAATCAGATCGTGCGCTAGACAAAAGCGGAATTGGAGACCCAGAGAGATTCACCTTCTGGAACGAGATAGCTGGCATATCATTCAATGTATTTATAATCGCGTGGTTAATCGGCGTATCAATTTTGCTTTTCAATCACTTCAACTCACGAAAAAGTCATGAACCGAAACAATTATGGCAACAATCAAATCGTGGCGTATGGCTGCCACCGCTTTTACTGTTCATTGGTTGGCTGGTTTGCATCCTTTGAAGTCAATTCACACACAGCCTAGCCCCAACGGGTACTTCCAGGGGACTGTCGCTATCGCGCCAGCCCCTGAAGCCTGACGTTGGGAAGGAATCACAATGACATCTTCTCCACACACAGATAGAGAATACGCTTACTTTTGTGTAACTGGTTATGGAGACTATACGCTAATTACTGAGCGAATTGGGCTTGAGCCGTCAGAAGCATGGAATGCTGGCGAGCCGCGCCGGCGTGTCCCTGGTAACTACCCTTGCACAAAATGGATTTACAAAAGTGGACTCAAAGACACACATCCAATGACAGTGCACATTGAAGCGTTATTAGATGCGTTAGACCAACGAGCGCAAGAAATACGTTCACTTGCACCAGACTACGACTTAATCATAGTTTGTGTTGGCGAATATCCCAGTTCACAACATGGGTTCCATCTGACGAAATCAATGATTCAGAGAGCGGCGTATTTGGGTATTGAATTCGACTTTGATATGTATTTCGTATCAAATGAAGAACACATCAGTTAGTAGGAGCATTCCCAACGGGTACTTCCAGGGGACTGTCGCTACCGCGCCAGCCCCTGAAGCCCAACGTTAGGGTATCAAAAAAGAGGAGATTTTATGTCTGGTTACAGTCAACTGACCGAATCTGAAAAAAATTATGTCAAACGTCATCCGGTCAACGCATACAAAATCGGGGAATGCAAGAATATGGCTGTAGCCGAAACCAGAAAGAGGTTTGGGCATAATGGTCGAAATGACAAGAGTGATGCTTTCAGACATTGTTATTGGTCTGCCCTGCTGGCCCGTGAAATCGGATATCAGCAAGCAATTGAATTCACAACATTGCATGAGTCTCAGCCGGGAAACGACCTGAAAGAAAAGGCGATGGACCTTCATAACAACAGGGCAGGTGCCGATATCGGAAGAAATGGAGGCGCCGACGAAATGCTTGCCTTGAAATGCATGGAGGCATTGAAAAAAGGCAGGCTAATACACTACTGAGGAAAATATGAAAAAATCATTACTACTCATAACATCCTTTCTAGCTATTCTGTTTGGTGCATCATGCACAGCAAACAACAAGATTGAGTCTCTCCGCCGATTGGGTGCTGAAGAATTCAGCAGCGACAAGTGGTCGAAAGCAGATGAGATCGGCAGGGGAAAGATGATCTATGACTTTATAACTAAAAACCAACCTATTACCAGCAAAGACAGAGGTTTTGTTATCAGTCAACTCGGCGAAAGCACTGGATATCATGACTACGATACCTACCCTGCCTATTATGTCGGCCCCAAGCCACCCAAGTCGGAAGCGAAAGCCTATTTAGTTGCTTTTATAATCGACCATAATACGGGCAAGATCAAAGACATATATATCGAACCTGAAATCAAGTGAGGTTCCAACGGGTACTTCCAGGGGACCGTCGCTATCGCGCCAACCCCTGAAATCTGACGTTGGGGTAGTTTCAAAATCGTGAGTTGCAATAAAGGGTTTTATGTCAACTACAGTTTCGGCTCCGTTGATAATCTCATCTTACAAGTTCGTCGAGCAGTTACTGGCAGAAACACTTCAGGTCATTCCCTACTGCGCCGAACACGAGAACGTTTGGTCACCAAGGCTTTCAACTGTTCTACTCGAAGCATGTAGCCAGCTTGATTCTTTGTGGAAATTTGAGTTAAACCAAGACATGCCAGTTGAAAATACTCAAAGGACAATCGTTGACTATTACCAATATTTTGGCAGAAGAGTGGCGGGGCGCTGGCTGGTGTTATGGGTTGACAATGGTGAACGTATCCAGCCGTTTGAAGCATGGAATAGCGTAGCTGATTATTCTAAAGAGTCTTATCAGCCGCTCGAATGGTGGCGGGCCTACACAGACATCAAGCATGATCGGTATCTGAACCACTCCAAGGCAACTCTCAAAAATGCAGTTAATGCAGTTTCTGCCTTATTCATATCAATTGCGCATAGCCCAGCTTGCGCAGAAAGTTTGGCTCAAGAAGGGTTTATCCCATCGCCTTCCTCATATGATATGTCAGCTAAAGAATTGTTGGCTGATTACTCTGGTGTATCTGGTGTCGTTGCAGAAACAAAGCTATTTTCACATCCAATCGTTCCGGGAACTAAATCGCAGCCTGGCAAGCTGTTTGTCGTAACCAAAAGATATCACTCTGGTAGTTACAGGTTTAGAAACTGGTGTTCACAAAACGGTATAAGCTTCTATTGACCTAGCCAGTCTAATCCAACTGTTGCTTCCAGGGTACCGGATCTTCGCGCCGGCCCCTGAAGCCAGACGTTAGGGCCTATCAACGGGAGGCGCTGGAGCAGTGTGCGGAATAACTGGGTTCGAGGCAATTTAATGCGTCGGTTCAACATAACCTTTCCCGGAGGGACGCACGTGTTTAACTGTAAAATTGTTTTATTTGAGGTACTAATAAGGGGACAGGTACCAAATAGGAAGAAGGTAGATGCCAAGATCAGCCAGAGCTATAGCCGATAACTGCTTTTACCACCTGATCAATCGTGGGAACGGCAGGCAGCAGGTCTTTCACAAAGACGGGGACTACCAATCCTTCATTGATGTCTTGT
Source organism: Geobacter benzoatilyticus (assembly GCF_017338855.1). NCBI lineage: Bacteria > Pseudomonadati > Thermodesulfobacteriota > Desulfuromonadia > Geobacterales > Geobacteraceae > Geobacter > Geobacter benzoatilyticus. Next base: position 648,821 of record NZ_CP071382.1, on the reverse strand, counting down.
TGGGGGCACGTCAGAGATATCGCGTTAAGGTGCTTGCCTGGTGCCTGATGCCGAATCATTTCCACCTACTCGTCCAACCAGAAGATGCAGCCCTGCTGACCAAATGGATGCAGTGGGTTATGACGACTCATGTTCGCCGCTATCACAAGCATTATGGTACCAGCGGGCATCTGTGGCAGGGTAGGTATAAGAGTTTCATCGTGCAGGACAACGAACACCTGTTAACGGCAGTGCGGTACATAGAGGGGAATCCAGTAAGGGCAATGTTGTCGCCCACGGCCGCCCAATGGCCTTGGGCATCACACGCAGTTCGCAATGCTACCTTGGAAGAGTCCCTGCCCGACCAGTTGCCAATCCCCTTACCCGAGGACTGGTCTGCTTTTGTGGACACACCACTCACCGACACAGAAATAGAGAAGATAAGGAACAGCGTTAATCGGCAGGCACCTTACGGATGCGAAAGTTGGAGAGACGAGATCTGTGCGAAAATGGGACTGGAATCCACTTTAAGACGAAGAGGATGGCAAAGGGGGCGGAAAAGGAAAGGGTAATTGGTGCCTGTCCCCTTATTGGTGTGTGAACCGCTCTTCCAGCTTCTCCTGCTAAGTGCGGTTTTCATGGTTATGACGTTCGTTGTATTCGTCGCCTATGGTTTTCTTGCTCATGCTTTCCGCAAAGCGGTTATCGAGTCGCCGCGAGTACAAACGTGGCTTCGTCGTGGTTTTGCCGCAACCTTTGTGGGCCTTGGCACAAGTCTGGCGCTTACTGAAAAATGACGCCCAACCCATCATTCAACACCGACTGGTGCAATAAAGCCGCGCCAGCCGGTTAATTCAAACATTAGATCATGACGGAGTCTATTCACAATCGTAAGGAAATTTCCACAATGGACATCCCACGAATATTCAACATTACCGAAAGTGCACACCGCATCCACAACCCGATCACACCCGAAAAGCTCGCCACTCTCGGCGCGGCGCTGCGCCTGGAATCGGGGGCCCTGGTGCTCGATCTCGGCAGCGGTTCGGGGGAGATGCTGTGTACCTGGGCACGCGATCACGGCATTATCGGCACCGGCATCGACATGAGCCAGTTGTTCACTGAGCAAGCGAAGCTCCGTGCCGATGAACTCGGCGTTGCCCATCAAGTCAAGTTCATCCATGGCGATGCTGCCGGCTATGTCTCGGACGAGAAGGCGAGTGTGGCGGCCTGTGTCGGTGCAACGTGGATCGGCGGGGGAGTCGCCGGCACTATCGAGCTTCTGGCGCGGAGCCTGCGCCCCGGCGGGATCATCCTCATCGGCGAGCCCTACTGGCGGCAGTTGCCGCCGACGGAAGACGTTGCCAGGGGGTGTCTTGCCAGCTCGATTTCCGACTTTCTCATGCTTCCGGAACTCCTCGCGTCCTTCGGCCACCTTGGCTATGACGTCGTTGAAATGGTTCTGGCTGACCAGGACGGCTGGGACAGATACGAAGCGGCCAAATGGCTCACCATGCGCCGATGGCTTGAAGCCAATCCCGACGACGAACTCGCGAAAGAGGTTCGAGCCCAACTGACCTCGGAACCGGAGCGCTACGCCGCTTACACGCGTGAATACCTGGGCTGGGGCGTGTTCGCCCTAATGTTGCGGTGATGGGGGGATGTGCCTAGCGACTCCGAAAATGGGGACAATCCCTTCACGTCTGACAACTTCACTCAAACCGCCGCCGTTTCGCGTCGCGGCTTTAATTCAGGAGTTAGAGCAGAGGAGATTGCATGAAACTGACCGGTAAAGCTTTAGGAGTTATTTTTGCGCTAGGCATTTTGCTGATGTTTGCTTCGAAATGCAGCCACTGACCCGGCAAACTTCACCGGATGGGGAATGGTAACCGGCCAGTTGAGAGGTCTTTCTCCCGGACATGAACCGTCTGCTTCGCATCATCCGCTACCTATGGGCGACGCCCGCAAGTACCGTGGGGCTTCTCCTGGCGGGTGCCGCTCTTTGCCTGGGTGCCACCTGCCGCGTGGTTGACGGGGTTGTTGAGGTTGCCGGTGGCCGATTCTCTCGCGTTTTCCCTCTTTTGCCCCGCTTTTTCCGCTTTGAGGCCATTACCTTCGGCCATGTGATCATCGGGATTGATCACTCCCTCCTTGCGCATCTGCGCACCCACGAGCACGTCCATGTCCGCCAGTACGAGCGGTGGGGCATCCTGTTCATCCCGCTTTACCTTGCCTCAAGCGCCCTGCAGCTGTTGCGGGGGCGGCATCCGTACCTCCATAACCGTTTCGAGCGCGAAGCGTTCGCCAAGTCGGAGACGCCTCCGGCAGGGCTGCACGCTGCTGCCGGGAAAACTGACGCCGACGCCTGAGGGCGTCAGCGCCAGGTGATGTCCAGGCGGTTTCGCCTCGGGGGGCGCAAGAAGTTCGTTGCGGGAAACCCGAGAAGGATGGTGTAGCCGGGCCGATGCCCTTCGGGGAGGTCCAATGCCTGCTGCAGAGGTTCCCACGATTCGGCGGCCATCTGGAAGAAGCCACTCAGGCAAGTGCCGATGCCGTGGGCCGGTGCCGCGATCTCCAGGTGGGCTGCGGCGATTATGGCATCGACGGCGGCAGTCGGGTGTTGACGGTCGGTGTAGGGGATGACCAGGTGGGGGGCGTTGCGGCAGATGGGGTCGTTCCCCTTCTGCCAGGAGCGGATCATCCCGGCGATGTTGAAGTTGCGGCTCAGGAGGGTGTCGCCGTCCTGCTGGGAGCGGAACCAGTCGACGGCCAGCGCCGTCAGTTGCCGCACCTGGGTGGTCTCGTGGATGACCAGCCACTTCACTCCCTGCCGGTTGCTGCCGCTGGGGGCGTAGCGGACCACGTCCAGGAGTGCCACGATGGCCTCCCGCGGAACCGGGTCGGGACGGAAACGGCGGATGGAGCGCCGCATCCGCAGGTAGGCGTCGAGTTCTTCGGCGTCGAGAAGTGTCTTTTGTGGCGGATAGGAAGCGGGGTCGAGGCGGGGGTCGTCCATTCTCAGGGCGCCGGTGGGGCATACCGCTTCGCAGTGGCCGCAGACGATGCAGCGGTCGGCGCCGGTGCCGGTAAAGCGCGGGAGGAGTTCCTTTCCCGGCAGTTCGAGGATGCGCATGGGACAGATGTCCACGCACACGCCGCAGCGGGTGCAGAGGGAGTTGCTTATGGTCAGATCCGGCATGGTTTAGTTCGTACCCGCGGCGGGTTCCGCACCGATGAGCCCCCGGAGCGTCTTCAGGTTCATGACGTCGAACTCGTCGTCGTCCCCCTTGGGGGTTTCGAGGATTTTCGGGATGTTCGCAAAGCTGGGGTCGTTCACCAGGGAACGGAACCCTTCGAGTCCCATGGCCCCCTGGCCGATGTGTTCGTGGCGGTCGACCCGGCAGTTGAGCCCCTTCTTGGAATCGTTGATATGGAAGCACTGGAGCCGGTCGATGCCGATGATCCGGTCGAAGTCGGCAAAGACCTGCTTGTACCCCTCCGGGGTGGTGATGTCGTAGCCGGCGGCGAAGGTGTGGCAGGTGTCGTAGCAGACGGCGAAGCGGTCGGGGTGGGCCGAGCCGTCCATGATGGCCCGCAGGTGCTCGAAGGTGTATCCCAGGTTCGTCCCCTGGCCCGCAGTGGTCTCCAGGAGGATTTTCCCGGTGAACTCGGGGACTGCGGGTATGAGGGCGTCGAAGGCTTCGCAGATGCGCCTGATGCCGGTCTCCTCGCCGTCCCCCACGTGGGCGCCGGGGTGCATGACGATCTTCGTGATGCCGAGGCGGGCGCAGCGCTCCATCTCCTCCCGGAAGGAGAGGAGGCTTTTGTCCCGGGTTTCTCCCGGAGGCGCCGCCAGGTTGATGAGGTAGATGTCGTGGCAGACGATCTCGTGGAGCCCCGATTCTTCCCACTTCTCCCGGAAGAGGGCCACGTCGGAATCGCTGGGGACTTTACCCCGCCACTGGTTGGAGTTCTGGGTGAAGATCTGGATGACGCCGCAGCCGACCTTCACCCCCCGGTCGGGGGCGTTGTGGAGGCCGCCGGCGATGGACATATGGGCGCCGAAGTAATCCATGAAAACCTTCCTTTCGGATTTAAATAACACGGAGAGACAGAGGACACGGAGGACGGCGACGTAAACCGAAGAAAACAACAGGGGAAATCAGGATATTCAGGAGGGATGACTTTTCAATGAACCGATCAAGAACACTTTTTCAATTTGTATCCTGATAATCCTGGATTTCCCCGGTAACCAAAATGATTGTAGTTTGCTCAGTGTTCTCCGTATCTCTGTGTTATTCAAACGAGCTTTTCTCTGATCTGTTCTATCCGCTCCGCATACTCCCCATCACTGAGTGCCACCTCCCCGTGGGGCTCGCTCCAGATGGGGCGGGGCCAGAGGGGGTCGGCGGCGAAGCGGGGGACCAGGTGCCAGTGCATGTGGGGGACCATGTTGCCAAGCAGTTCGTAGTTCATTTTAGCTGGCTTGAAGAGAGTGTAAAGGGCCTCGGCCACGGCGGTTACCTCTTCCATGATCTCCTGGCGGATGGCGCGATCCAGGTGGAACAGCTCGGTGACGTGCTCTTTGGTGAAGACGAAGGTGTAGCCGGGGAAGAACTGGTCGCGGTTCAGCATGACGAGGGTGTGATCCAGCTCGGCGATGCGCAGGGCCGGTTCATCGTGCCACTTGGTGCACATGGGGCAGGGGGACATGGATACCTCCAAGGACGAAGGGCCAAAGGGAGCCGGGACTGACCCCCGATCCGCCTTTGGCCCTTTGTACGGTTGTGTCAGGCGGTATTACAGCTTCGCCAGGTCGATCTCGCCGGAGAATACTTCCGTTGCCGGTCCGGTCATGTAGAGGAAGCCGTCGTCGGACCACTCCAGTTCCAGGTCGCCGCCGGAGAGGTGGTTGAGGATCTTCTTTTCGGTGAGGCCGTTCAGCGCCCCTGCCACGCAGACGGCGCTGGCGCCGGTGCCGCAGGCCAGGGTTTCGCCGGCGCCCCGTTCCCAGGTCCGCTGGCGCACTTCGGTGCGGGAGATGATCTGGACGAATTCCACGTTGGTGCGGCGGGGAAACATCTCGTGGTTCTCGATGAGGGGCCCGTATTTTTCCACCTGGAAGTTTTCCACGTCGTCCACGAAGATGACGCAGTGGGGATTCCCCATGGAAACACAGGTGATGTTGAAGGTGGTGTGGAGGATGTTGAGGGGCTGGTTGACGATCTGCACGTCGGCGGGCTCGCCGATCATGGGAATCTCTGCCCGCTTCAGGCGGGGGACCCCCATGTTGACCCGCACCTTCTCGACTTTCCCGTCGGCGCCGGGGACGAGTTGCAGCGTCAGGATGCCGGCGCCGGTCTCGGCGGTGATCTCGGTCTTGGAGACGATGCCGTGGTCGTAGGCGTACTTGGCCACGCAGCGGATGCCGTTGCCGCACATCTCCGACTCGGAGCCGTCGGAGTTGAACATCCGCATCCGGACGTCGGCCTTGTCGGAGGGCATTATGAGAATGAGGCCGTCGGAGCCGATGCCGAAGTTGCGGTTGGAAACCTTGATGGCCACCTGCTCGGGATTATCGACCTGCTCCTCGAAGCAGTTCACGTAGACGTAGTCGTTGCCGGCGCCGTGCATTTTGGTGAATTTCATGGAAGTTCCCCTCGTTATTGAAGAAAGTGAATCTGTATCCCGGTAGAAATACCAGAAACAACCGCTGCCAACAAGGAAAAATCCGGCGTCCTTGACCGCGTCGTGCATTCTTGAGTATGATGCGTATAAATTTTCGTATGGAGGCAAGTTCCCATGGAACTCAAAAACAAGATATGGATGACCGGCAACCTCGATTGGTTCGCCTATGTGGGAGAGGAGGAGATGTTTCTCGGCAGGCGCGAGGTTCCGTCCCCCCTCGATGAGGGTGATGCGTGGGTCAACGAGATCGGCGACAGCTTCAAGGTGGAAGAGGGCGAAATAAAATATCTCGGCAGGGTGGAGCCTCCCCAGAAGTTCTGGTGATTCCGGCGTAGCGGCCCGTTGATAATTGCCGGCCCCATGGTATCCTTCTCGCATATTGTTTTTGTTTCGGTAAGGAGGTGTACCATGGGGTGACCAGGCCCGCATTCGCAGTCCTGGCAATCTTGTCGCTTCTGTCGGCAGCCGCGGAACCCGGCTGCGCGGAAACGGCTGATCATCACGGCTTCACGGTCGAGTTGCGCGCCAGCGTCGAAGATTGTGTCGTATGCCATGACGGAAGCATTGCAAAAAATGTTGTTTACTGCCTCAAGGACTGCTCCATCATGACCCCCCACGCCGTCAAACACCGCTATCCGCCCACCGGACGCGAAGCGGCATACCGCCCTGTCGCCTCACTTCAGGAGGCCGGTATCGAGCTTGTGGACGGGATGGTCGCCTGCGTTTCCTGCCACAATCTCGCTAAACAATCCCCCTACCATCTCGCGGTCGGCATTGCCGCCAGCGGGCTATGCCTGACCTGTCACATCCAGTGACCTCATCTGTTCTTCCCTGTTTGCAACGTATTTTCGCCGCTCAATGACAGTTCGTGTTGTGCGGAAATGTTCTCTGGCCATGTTTATATTCTTGACGGCACAAGTAGGGGAACATATAGTTAGGTAAAACAGTGAAGGAGGATGATGTGAAGCTATCCACCAAAAGCCGCTACGGTCTGCGGGCAATCTTTGATATAGCGTACAATGCGGGAAATCTTCCGGCTCAGGTTCAGGATATTTCCCGGCGCCAGGGAATCTCCCCCAGATATCTTGAGCAGATATTTCAGGGTCTGAAACGGGCGGGAATCCTCAAGAGCAAACGTGGTCCCCAGGGGGGGTACTGCCTCGCCAAAAAGCCGGAGGATATCACGGTGGCCGAGGTGCTTGTCGCCACCGAGCGGGACATCAACCTGGTGGAGTGTGCCGGGAAGCGGCAAAAAAAGTCCGATTGCTGTTTTAACGGCAGCTGTGTAACCCAGGATCTCTGGTGCGAAGCGAGCAACCAGCTCCTCACGTATTTTTCGGGAATCACGGTGAAGGATATGTGCGACCGCGGCCAGGCGAAGGGGATAAAACGCGAGCAGGATCATCGCTTTATGTACTTTATTTGAGACAGAGGAGGCAGTGATGCCGTTACTTGATAGCGATAAGGTGATCGAGCAGATTGGCAATACGCCGCTCTTGCGGCTTTCGGGGCTTGAAACTCCCGGTTCTGCCGCCGTCTACGGCAAAGCTGAATTCTTCAACCCGGGTGGAAGCGTGAAGGATCGCATTAGCCTGGCGATGATAGAGGCTGCCGAGCGCGACGGGGCGCTTAAGCCGGGGATGACCGTGGTGGAGCCCACCAGCGGCAATACCGGAATCGGCCTCTCCATGATCTGCGCCGTCAAGGGGTACAAACTCGTTCTCACCATGCCCGACACCATGAGCGTGGAGCGGCGGAGGCTCCTGGCCGCCTACGGGGCCGAACTCGTCCTTACTCCCGGCTCCCAGGGAATGCGCGGGGCTGTCCAGATGGCCGATGAACTGGCTTCCAAGCCGGGGCACGTGATCATGCAGCAGTTCGAGAATGCGGCTAACCCGGAAGCCCATCGGCAAACCACCGGTCCGGAGATTGTCCGCTCCCTGGCGGGGCAGAGCATCGACGGCTTTGTGGCCGGTGTCGGCACCGGCGGCACCATTACCGGCGTCGGCGAGGTGCTGAAGGCGCACAGCGCGGCAGTCCATATCGTGGCGGTGGAGCCCGCCGATTCTCCCATCCTTTCCGGAGGGCAGCCCGGACCCCACAAGATTCAGGGGATCGGAGCAGGTTTCGTTCCGGAGGTTCTCAATACTAAAATCTACGACGAGATCATCCGGGTAACCAACGAAGATGCCTATGCAACCGCCCGGCAACTGGCCAGGACCGAGGGGGTGCTCGTGGGGATATCGTCGGGCGCCAATGTTTTTGCGGCCCTCAAGGTGGCGAAAAAGCTCGGTCCGGGAAAGAACGTAGTGACGATTCTGTGCGACACCGGAGAGCGGTATCTTTCAACGGGCGTTTTCGATTAGGCGTCCGATTTACAACATTAAGATAATGAGGGATTGCGGCAGGGGCGAAGCATGTTTTTATTGCTTCGCCCCTGCCGTGTCCGGATATTTTTTGTCTCACAGGTGATTAATGAGCGAAGCTTACGAGAAATACGAAACTCTAAAAACAATCCTCCAGGAGATGGGATCGGTGCTGGTTGCCTTTTCCGGCGGGGTGGACTCCACATTTCTCCTGAGGGTGGCCCACGATCTTCTGGGCGAGAAGGCCGCGGCCTTTACCGCCACCTCCCCCACCTATCCCGAGACGGAGTTCTTCGAGTCTGTGGCCCTGGCCCGGGAAATCGGGGCAAAACAGGTGGTGGTGGAGTCCAATGAGCTGGATATCCCCGGTTTTGCCGAGAATCCCCGCAACCGCTGCTACCATTGCAAAAAGGCGCTCTTTCAGCTGGCCGGCGAGAAAGCCGCTGAGCTGGGGCTCGCCTGGATGGCTGACGGGAGCAATGTGGATGATCTCGCCGATTACAGGCCCGGCCGCCAGGCGATCCAGGAGCTCGGGGTCCGGAGCCCCCTGCTGGAGGCGGGGCTCGGCAAGGATGACATCCGGCTTCTCTCGCGGGAGTTGGGGCTGCCCACGTGGAACAAGCAGCCCTTCGCCTGTTTGTCGAGCCGCTTTCCCTACGGCACCGAAATCACGCCGGAGCGGCTCCGTCAGGTGGGGTGCTGCGAGGAATTCCTGAAGAGAGAGGGCTTTACAACGTATCGGGTCCGCTACCACGGCGAGACGGCCCGCATAGAGCTGGGCGAAACAGAGATGCCGAAACTCCTCGACCCGGAGATGCGGCGCAAGATTGCGACTGTCTTTAAAGGGGCGGGGTTTACCTATGTGGCGCTGGATCTGGAGGGGTACCGCACGGGAAGCATGAATCTGGGGACCGGGGACCAGGGACCAGGGACCGGGAAAAGCTTTTGATTCTTACCGGTCCCCGGTCCCCGATCCCTGGTCCCGGCTTTATTTCACTTCCACGTTGATCTGTTTCGGCTTGGTTTCTTCGCGGCGGGGGAGGGTGATGGTCAGGATTCCCTTGTCGCAGACGGCCTTAACGGTTTCGCGGTCGATGGTGGTGGGGAGCGAGAAGCTCCTCTGGAATGAACCGTAGTACCGCTCCACACGATGGTAGTTCTCTTTTTTCACTTCCTGGTCGTGCTTGCGCTCTCCGCGGATGGTGAGGGTGTTGTCCTCGATCCGGACATCGATGTCTTTCTGGTCGATGCCGGGGAGTTCGGCCTTGATCACGACGCCGTTCTCATCTTCAAATATGTCGACCGGCGGTTGCCAGACCCCTTCCCGCAGCTCTTCGCCGCTCTCTTTGCTCCATGCCATGTCCAGAAGCCGGTTCATCTGCTCCTGCAGGGTTCTGAGATCTCCAAATGGGTTGTACTTGACGATTGCCATGTTCATGTACCTCCTGTGGTGCGTTTACCCACAACATAATCACTCATTTGCCACAGTCAAGGGGGGAAGAGCCGTTGACCGTCTCTTCCCCCCGCGTGCTGCATTTGCACTATTGCAGTCTCAGGCCGTCAGACCCGCTTTCCCTTGGGCACGCTGTGCTTGAGCTTCTTGGAGCCGTCGTAGAGGTTATCCTTGATGACCCCCCGCCGTTCCTTCAGGTCCCTTTTGTCGTAGTCGGTGGTAAGGGTAATTTCCGCGTCTTCAGCCAGTTCTTCGATTATGTCCGTTTTCTTTTCCGTCATACCGAACACCTCGTCTTTATTGGCTCGCCGTGGAGGGCGGGCCGGTTGGTTGCCTGACCGATTTTCCCTTGTCAACACCTCCTCTCGCTGATATGACATGAATAGTACCATGCCGATGGCGGAATGCAACTGGCGTAAAAGTAAAATTTTGCAACAGTTTTAATGGTTTATGGTCGCGGGAGGCGCTCGCGGCCAAGGCCCGCCCTGGCTGCTGTCCGGGTAAATCCATCAACGAGGTTCCCTGTGCCCATATATAAAGTGGTTGAGGTAAATACCGTAACCGAAGATGTTCTGGAAGAGGTTCTCAACGAGTGGACCGCCAAGGGGTGGCGCTTCGACGGGATGCAGTTCGCCATGCGCGATGCGAGCCGGCGCCCCGCCATGGCCTTCGTCTTCTTCACGCGGGAAGAGCGGGAGGTGGCGCCGTGACCGGAAAGCAGACCCTCTACCTCATTGACGGCTCATCCTATATCTACCGGGCCTATTACGCCATCCGGCACCTGTCGTCCCCCAAGGGGTTCCCCACCAATGCCCTTTACGGTTTCACCCAGATGCTCCTCAAGGTCATCAAGGACCGCCGTCCCGGCCATATCGCCGTGGTCTTCGACGTGGGGCGCACCACCTTCCGCACCGATCTCTACCCCGACTACAAGGCCAACCGCTCCGCCATGCCCGATGACCTGGTCCCCCAGATCGCTCCCATCAAGGATATGGTCCGGGCGTTCAATATCCCGGCGTTGGAGCTGGCGGGGTACGAGGCCGACGACATCATCGGCACCATTGCCCGCCAGTGCGAAGAGCGGGGGATGGAGGCGGTGGTGGTCACCGGCGACAAGGACCTGATGCAGATCGTGACCGATCGGGTTACGCTTCTGGACACCATGAAGGACAAGGTCTCCGGCATTCCCGAGGTGCAGGAGCGCTTCGGCGTCGGCCCGGAAGGGGTGATCGACATCCTGGGGCTTGCGGGCGACACCTCCGACAACATCCCCGGCGTCCCAGGCATCGGCGAGAAGACCGCCATCAAACTGATCCAGGAGTTCGGCTCCCTGGACGCGCTGCTGGAACGGGCCGGCGAAGTGAAGGGGAAGACGGGCGAGAAACTCCGGGAGTTCGCCGACCAGGCCCGCCTCTCGCGGCAGCTGGCCACCATCGTGCGGGACGTGCCGATGGAGTTCGACTTCGCGGCCTTCGCCGCCTCTTCCCCCGACAACCGGCGCCTGGCCGAGCTCTTCAAGGAGTACGGCTTCACCACCCTCATGAAGGAGCTGACCAGCGAGGCGACCCTCTCCACCGAACAGTACCGGACGATTTCCACGGAGGAGGAGTTCCAGGCGCTCCTGGCAGATTTGAAGGCCGCCGGCACCGTTGCCGTGGACCTGGAGACCACGAGCCTCAATCCCCTGGAGGCGGAGATCGTTGGCATTTCCCTGAGCTGCCGGGACCACGAGGCGTGCTACATCCCGGTGGGGCACTTCTACCTGGGAGCGCCGGAGCAGCTCCCCCGCCAGCGGGTGCTGGATGCCCTGCGCCCCCTCCTCACCGACCCGAAAATCCGCAAGGTGGGGCAGAACCTGAAGTACGACTACCAGGTCTTCCGCTGTAACGGCATCAAGCCGTCAGGAGTCTGGTGCGACACCATGGTCGCCTCCTACCTCCTGAACCCGGTCCGCTCCGGCCACGGCCTCGACTCCCTTTCCGTGGAGCACCTGGACCACAAGATGATCTCCTACGAAGAGGTGGCGGGGAAGGGAAAGGAGCAGGTGAACTTCGCCCAGGTGCCGGTGGAGAAGGCTTCCACCTATTCCTGCGAGGATTCGGACGCCGCGTGGCTTCTCCATCGGCTCTTCCTGCCGCGGGTGGCGGATATGGGGATGGAGCGTCTCTTCTTTGATGTGGAGATGCCGCTTGTTCAAATCTTGGCCGAGATGGAGCTGGCCGGGGTGAAGCTGGACCTGGAGCTTCTCGGGGAACTCTCCGCCGGGTTCGGCAAACAACTGGCTGAACTGGAGGGGATGGTCATGGGGCTGGCGCCGGAGCCGTTCAACATCAATTCCCCCAAACAGCTGGGGGAAATGCTCTTCGAGAAGCTGAAGCTCCCCACCGGCAAGAAGACCAAGACCAAGACCGGCTGGTCCACCAACGTGGAGGAGTTGGAGCGCCTGGCCGAGGCGGGCCATGGGATCGCCTCCGCCATCCTCCAGTACCGGGGGCTCGCGAAGCTGAAATCCACCTACACCGACGCCCTCCCCAAGCTGGTGCAGCCGGTAACCGGGCGGGTCCACACCTCCTACAACCAGACCGTCACCAACACCGGGCGCCTCTCCTCGTCGGAGCCGAACCTCCAGAACATACCGGTCCGGACCGAGGAGGGGCGGCGGATCCGCCGTGCCTTCATCGCCGAAGAGGGGCATCTGCTTCTCTCCGCCGACTACTCCCAGATCGAGCTCCGGGTTCTGGCCCACATGTCGGGGGACCGGGTCTTCTGCGACGCCTTCGCCCGGGACGAGGACATCCACACCCGCACCGCCGCCGAGGTCTTCGGCCTCTTTCCCGAGATGGTGACCCCGGAGATGCGGCGCCAGGCCAAGGCCATCAACTTCGGGGTCATCTACGGCCAGGGGGCCTTCAGCCTCGCCAGGCAGCTCGGCATCGCCACCAAGGTGGCCAAGGAATTCATCGATAACTACTTCGCCCGCCACCCAGGCGCCCGGGCTTTCCTGGACGGCTGCGTGCGGGAAGCGGAGGAGAATGGGTACGTGACGACCCTTCTGGGACGGCGGCTCCCGATCCCGGACATCACTAGCAGCAACGGCAACATCCGGGCCTTTGCCCAGCGCAACGCCGTAAACTATCCCATCCAGGGCTCTGCCGCCGACATCATCAAGGAGGCCATGGTGAAGGCGACGGCGCGGATGAAGCGCGAAGGGATGCGGAGCCGTCTCATCATGCAGGTCCACGACGAACTGGTCTTCGAGGTGCCGAAAGACGAGGTGGTGGCCATGGAGCAGCTGGTCGAGCACGAGATGGAGCACGCCGTGGCGCTGCGTGTTCCCCTGAAGGTCGATATCAGCCACGGCAGCAACTGGAGCGAGGCCCACTGAATATATGCCGGGCATCCAACCCGGGGCAGCGGCGAAACAGGTGATTCTTGTTTCGTCCCGATGACGACAGATCCGGCCGTGCTTTTATAGACGTCGCTAATTAACAATATATGCATAGAATTGTGTGCATTTTTCGTGCTACTGTTTACAATCTTATACTAATACTACCGAGAGTTTGCCCCCGGTCGCCACGGGGGAGGGGAGGCAGCGATGGGGAGTGACATTCTGCAGGAGATCCTTGAATCGTGCCTGTATCTGGAGAAGAAGGCCGCCGGCATCTTCAGGGCCTTTGCCTCCCATGCCCTTCAGGATGACGCCCGGCGTTTCTGGGACACCGTGGCCTCTGAAACCAACCATCACAGCGCCCTCTGCGAGCGCCTCAACGCCCCTCTTGCCGATGGCGCTGCCGTGCCCCTGGTCATCTACAAGCCTGCCGAAACCCGTGAAGAGCTTGAGATGATCGGCAAAAACCTCGACGAGCAGTTCGAGCTCTACCAGGCATCCCCCACTCCCGAGGCGGCTTGTCTCCTGGGATTCCGGATCCAGCTCTATCTCCTCCACCCGGCGTTCGCCAGCCTCTGCCGCATGACAAAGGACGTTACCGGCGAGGATGTCAATGACATGGGCTATGGCCGCTATCTGCGCAGTTTCATCGACGGTATCGGCACCTGCGGCATGGCCACGGCAGAAACCGAGCTTCTCGGTGAGGCCCTCTTCCGCCTCTGGAACGAGGCACGGCAACTGGCGACCCAATCCCATGTGGATGCCCTGACCGGGCTCCTTACCCGAGCCGGCTTCTTCAAGGCGGCTTCCGCCATGGCTTACTCGGCCCAACGCAGCGGCACCAATGCCGCCATCATGCTTATCGATATCGATTACTTCAAGCTGTTGGGTGAAAATTACGGCCACCAGACCGGCGACCGGGTGCTTCAGGTGGTGGCTGACACGATCATGTCTCACCTGCGGCGTTCAGACCTGGTGGGGCGGTACGACGGGGACGAGTTCATCGTCTATCTCTCGCCGGTCGAACCGGCTTCCCTTAAGGCCGTGGCCGAGAACCTGCGGATGCAGGTGGAGGAGGCCAGCTCCCGGATTGTTCCGGTAACCATAAGCATCGGCGTCGCCCAGGGAACCTTCGGTTCCGATGTGGACAAGTCCCTGGAGGAGTTGGTCCGCAAGGCCGACGAGTGCCAGATGCAGGCCAAGTACACCGGCAAGAACAGGGTCATCATGAAGTAACACCCTTCCGGTCAATTTATCTCCCGCTTGCGCTGAATCAAAATCGGGGCATACTTCCCCTGTGAAGCAGATTAATCACAGGGAGGTGCCCCATGCGTTCCATCCTCGTCTCCATCCTTTCTCTATCGCTCATCTTATCCGCATCCCCAAGCCGAGCCGGCTTCCTGGATGATCTCACGCGCCAGGCGGCGCCGCTCCTCCAAGGGGGGATGGGGAGCAGCCTGGACGATTCCACCATCATCAAGGGGCTCAAGGAAGCCCTGGCCACCGGCACCGAGCGGGCCGTGAACGAGGTGGCGAAGCCGGACGGCTATTTCGGCAACTCCCTCATCAAGATCATGCTCCCCGGCAAGGTCCAGAAAGCGGCCGATCTTCTGGGGACAGTCGGATACCAGAAACAGGTGGACGATTTCGTGCTGAGCATGAACCGTGCGGCGGAGAAGGCAGCGCCCCAGGCGGCGAGCTACTTCGGCGACGCCATCCGGGAGATGACCGTGGATGATGCCCGGGGGCTTTTGAACGGCGGCGACCGGGCCGCCACTGACTTTTTCGAGAAGAAGACCCGCACCAAACTCTACAATGCTTTCAAGCCGACGGTGGGAAATACCATGGGAGAGGTGGGGACGGTAAAGGCTTTCCAGGATATGGTCGGGAAATATCAGGCGCTCCCCCTTGCCGCCTTCGGGGGAAAACCGTCCCTGGACCTGGATGATTACGTGACCAACAAGGCGCTGGACGGTCTCTTTACCATGGTCGCCGCGGAAGAGAAGAAGATCCGGACCAACCCGGCGGCCCGGACCACGGATTTGCTGAAGACGGTGTTCGGCAAGTAGCGGGTCAGGATAGTTTGTAGGAGACCATAACCCCGTCGCGAAGGGGGAGGATGGTGGTGAAAAAGTCCTCGCGGCCGGCCATGAAGTCGTTGAACTCACGGATGCCGCCAGTGTCGGGATCATCCTCTCCTTCCACAACCTTGCCGTACCACAGGACGTTGTCCGCGATTACCAGGGCGTTCTTTGCCAGGTGCGGGATCATTGCTTCAATGGCCTCCCGGTACTGGTGTTTGTCGATGTCGATGAAGAGGATGTCGATGTCGTGGTATTCGCGGGCGATATCCAGGGCATTGCCGACCCGGAAATCCAGTCGGTCGGCAAGACCGCTTTCCTGGAACCGGGAGCGGGCAAAGGCGATGTTCGTTGCGGAATAGTCGGTCATGACCACCTTGCCGGTGATGCTGATGGCCCGGGCGAACCACCAGGCGGAATAGCCGAAGCCCGACCCCATCTCCACCACGAGTTGCGGCTGCCTGAGCCGGGTCAGCAGGTACAGGAACCGCCCCACCAGCCGGTCCACAATGGGAAAGTCCGATTCCTTCGCCCGGCGCTCCATGCTGAGAATAACCGGATCATCCTCGGGTGCGAGCCCATTCAGGTACTCTTCGATACGGGTATCGGTTATGGGAATCATCGTTCGCATCTCCTCCGGCGGTACTGTTTCCCCTTAATCGACTTAAGTCTAACACTTTCGGCAGTGTGCGCAATTTCGCCCGCCGGAAAAGGCTAAACTGCCTGTTGACTTCCTCATTCCCCCGGTCTTTAATGATTCAATGAATGATGTGCATGAAACCAGAGCGGTGTCCCAGGGTAAAGCCACGGCCATGCTCATCCTCACCACGGTCATGTGGGGGGGGAGCTTTCTCTTCACCAAGATCGGGATGCGGGAAATTCCCCCGCTCCAGTTCTACTTCTTCCGCTTCGCCCTGGCGGCGTTTCTGATGGGGGTTATCTGCATTCCCCGGTTAACTCGCCTGAACCGTGACACCGTCAGGCGCGGGGCGCTGGTGGGGCTCGCGCTGGCGTCGGCGAACCTCATGTTCGTCCTGGGGGTATCCGGCACCACCATCTCCCGGGCCGGCTACCTCAACAACCTCTTTGTGCTCTTCGTACCCCTGCTGTCGTTTCTCTTCTGGCGCGAACGGCTCGACCGGATAACCGCCGGCGGCATCGCCGTAGCCCTTGTCGGCCTCTGGTTCCTGGCCAGCGGCGGGGCCGAGGGGTTCAACCGGGGCGACCTCCTCTCCACCATCTGCGCAGTCTTCATCGCCGGGCAGATTATTGCGGTATCCCGTGTCCTGCGGGACGATGACGTCTATCTGGTCACCTTCGTGCAGTTCGCCACCGTGGCCCTGGTGGGGGCTCTGGTTACCATGGTCATGCCGTGGCCCCCGTTCACCATGGGGGCTTCCGGAGCCTGGTCCCTGGTTTACTGCGCCATCTTCCCCACGATTATCTGCTTCACGCTGCAGAATGCGTTTCAGCGCTACACAACCCCCACCAGGGCCGGGCTCATCTATACCCTCGACCCCATCTGGAGCATGCTGGCCGGGGTATTCATCCTGGGGGAACGCCTCACCCCCCAGGAACTCGCCGGCTGCATGCTGATACTCCTGGCCGTGGCGGGGCCGCTTGCGTTGAGGCTCTACCTGGAGCAGCGCCGCCGACGCCTCTACCGTCTCGATGACGCGGGGCAGGTGTAGCCATGGCCACCCCTGCCTTTGCCGTCAGCGAAGAGAAGAACCGCTGGCTCCGGGAGAAAATGGCGGAACTGGGGGTGGCCGAGGCCGACCTGGAGGAGACCTTCGTCCGGTCCTCCGGCGCGGGCGGCCAGCACGTGAACAAAACCGCCACCTGCGTGCAGATAAAGCACCGCCCCACGGGGATCGAGGTGAAGTGCATGAAGGACCGGAGCCAGTCGGTGAACCGGTTCCTGGCCCGGCGGGAGATCCTGGAGCGTGTTGAGCGGTTGCAGAAGGGGGAGAGCTTCCGGGACCCCAAGGTTGAGAAGCTGAAAAAGCAGAAGGCGCGGCGGAAACGGCGCGCCGGCGGGAAGTACGAGAAGGAATAACACCAACGACCGATTCATACCACGGAGACACGGAGGGCACGGAGAACTTCAAAATCTGAAAAACTCTTTTAAGGGTTTAAAACCCTAAGAAAAGTTTTTCTCCGTGTTCTCCGTGTCTCCGTGGTGAAAAAAGATTTTATCGCATTAAAGGATAATGAATGATACGACCCGAAACCCTCCGCACCCTCGAATTCGACAAGATCCTCGCGGCCATTGCCGTCTATGGCCACAGCACCGCCACCGCCGGGGAGATTGCCCATATCAGCCCCATGGACGACCGTGCTGCCATAACCCGGCGCTTCGGCCAGGTGGACGAGATCCGGCGCATGTCCCAGCTGGGGATCGCCATCCCCCTCTCTTCCTTCGAGGACATTACGGCGCTTCTGGACGCGGTGCGCCCCGAGGGGGCGGTTCTCGACCCCACGGAGCTGGTGGTCCTCTTTCCGTTGCTCCGGACCATGACCGCCATTGCCAAGCAGCTCGCCTACCGGTCCGACATCCCGCTCCTGAGGGAGCTGGCGGGCCATATGACCGGTTTTCCCGACATCCTGGACGAGCTGGAGGTTTCCCTCGACAGCGAGGGGGAGATCCTCGACTCCGCCTCGCCGCTCCTCTTCGACCTGCGCAAGAAAAAGCGCTCCCTCACGGAGCGGATCCGGCGGCGGCTGAGTGAAATAGTCCGGGAGACCGGCGTCACCACCTTCCTCCAGGACGACTTCATCACCCAGCGGGGTGGGCGGTGGGTGATCCCGGTCCGGATGGACTCCAAGGGGATGGTCCCCGGCGTGGTGCACGACGTCTCCAACTCCGGCGAGACCGCCTTCATGGAGCCCCTGGAGATCATCGGCCTCGCCAACGAGCTGGAGAACCTGGTGGCCGAGGAGAAGGCGGAGATGATCCGCATCGTCCGGACCATCTGCCGGATGATCCGTCGGGAGGCCGACGAAATGGCGGAGCAGTTCCGGACCCTGGTCCGGCTGGACCTCCTGAATGCCGTAGCTGCCTTTGCCGATTCCCTCGGCGCCGAGACCCCCGAGATCAACGATGAGCGCTTCATCCGGGTGAGCGGCGGGCGCCATCCCCTCCTGGCCCTCATGGCCCGGCAGTGGGGGACCGGCACGGTGGTGCCCCTTGATCTGTCACTGGGTACGAATTTCCCCTCTCCCACCAGGGGAGAGGGAGCGTTTCCCCCTCCCTCGATGGGAGGGGGTGAGGGGGAGGGAGTTGATTCGGTCATGGTCATCACCGGCCCCAATGCCGGCGGCAAGACCATCGCCCTCAAGACCACCGGCCTCCTTCACCTCATGGCCCTGGCGGGGATTGCGGTACCGGCGGCCTCCACCTCGTCGTTTCCTATCATCTCCGGCCTCCTGGTGGATATCGGCGACGAGCAGTCCATCGAACAGAGCCTCTCCACCTTTTCGGCCCATGTTGCCAACATCGCGGGGATTCTCGAACGGGCTGACGACCGGACCGTGGTCCTCCTGGACGAACTGGGGACCGGCACCGAGCCGGTCCAGGGGGCGGCCATTTCCTGCGCCGTTCTGGCCGACCTCCAGGAGAAGGGTGCCCGGATCATCGCCACCACCCACCTCACCGACATCATCGGCTTCGTCCACAAGCGGGAGGGGATGGTGAACGCTTCCATGGAGTTCGACCGCGCCACCCTCACCCCCCTCTATCGCCTCAAGAAAGGGGAGCCGGGACAGTCCCACGCCCTGGAGATCGCCCGCCGCTACGGCCTCCCCGACCGGGTGGTGGACTTTGCCACCGGTATGCTCTCCCGGATGGAGACCGAGTTCCACGAGCTCCTGGCCGAGCTGAAGGACCAGCGCCGCCGCCATGAGGAGGCCCTGGCCGAGGCGGAGCGGCTGCGGCGGGATGCCGAAGAGAAGGCCCGCAGCGCCCGGGAGCGCCTGGCCGAAGCCGAGGCCAAGCGGCGGGAGGCGGTGGAAAAGGCCTTCCAGGAGGCAAAGGAGATCGTGCGGGGCGCCCGGCGGGAGGTGAACGCCATCATCGAAGAGGCCCGGAAGGAGAAGAGCCGCGAGGCGAGGAAGAAGATCGACGAGGCCGAGGCCGCCGTGGAGGCGAAGCTGCAGGAGTTCCATCCCGAGGAGCGCCTTCCCCTGGATGCCGTCAACGAGGGGGACACGGTCCACGTGAAGCGCCTGGGCCACGACGTGACCGTCCTTGCCGTGGACCGCAAGGCCGGCACCCTCAAGGTCCGGGCCGGCACCTTCGAACTGGCGGTGGATGCCGCCGACGTGGCCCCGCCGAGGGAAAAGGGGGCGAAAAAACCCAAGGCCAGGGCCGCCGCCAAGATCGCCACTCCGTCCATGGAGTCCGCGCCCCACGAACTGAACCTCATCGGCCTGCGGGTGGACGAGGCCCTGGGGCGGCTGGAGCCGTTCCTGAACCACGCATCCCTGGAAGGGTACGGCGAGGTGCGGATCGTCCACGGCAAGGGGACCGGTGCCCTCATGCGGGGAGTCCGGGAGTATCTGGACGGCCACCCACTGGTGCGGGAGTTCCGCCCCGGCGAGCCCTTCGAAGGGGGGGAGGGGGCCACTGTGGTGTTGCTAAGGTAGGGAAAAGTCTGCTTGACGTTTAACGCTGCGCGTTATACTCTTTTGCTATGATCAAGACCTTCCGCTGCAAGGACACCCAGGCATTGTTCGAGGGCAAAAGCCCGCGCCGCTTCAAGGCGTTCGCTACGGTTGCCGAGCGAAAGCTGCAAATGCTCGACGATGCCCATGCGCCCGAAGATCTCCGATCCCCGCCGGGCAACCGTCTGGAAGCCCTGCGCGGCGACCGCAAAGGACAGTGGAGTATCCGAATCAACGATCAGTGGCGCCTCTGTTTTCGCCTCGAGGATGGCAACGCCTTTGATGTCGAGATCGTGGATTACCATTGAGGAGATGAATCGTATGAATCCCACAAACAGAATGCGCCCCATCCATCCCGGTGAAGTGTTGCGAGAAGAATTTCTTGTTCCCTTGGGGATGAGCGCCCATGCGCTGGCGCTTGAACTCAAGGTGCCTGCCCCGCGCATCAACGACATCGTGCGCGAGCGCCGTGCCGTCACGCCGGATACGGCACTAAGGCTGGCCCGGTACTTCGGCACGACTCCCCAGTTCTGGCTTAATCTTCAGACCAGCTATGACCTTAAGATCGCCGAACGGGAGCTGGGGACGAAAATTGAGCGTGAAGTCCATACTCGCCTAGTGGCGTAAACGAGGGGACCTCACTCCGCGAGTTCCTTCCCCTCGAACATGCCGCTGGCGCTGATACTCTCGGCCACCTTCCGGAAGTGGAACCCGTAAATTGCCAGTGTGATGGCCAGGGGGAGGAGGCGGGGGCGCCTCAACAGGGACCAGGCGAAGAGCTTCCAGTACTGGAACCGCTCCCGCCCCAGCACCCCCAGGAACAGGATCGACGAGAAGAACGCCCGCAGGTGGGCCGGGTTCGGCTGGAACCCCCCCGGCGGGGTCCGGTACTCTTTCAGGAAAGTGATGACCCGCCGGTAGTAGGGGCGGGGGGAGTAGATGCTCTTGAGGATCTGCCGGTAGCCCCGGATGAGGGTGTCCGCCGGCATTCGGGTAACGAAGTTGAGGGCGATGGCGGTGTTGTTCCCCGAGGTGTCCCGCAGAAGCCGCCCCTCCTCTGCCAGGCGCCGGTGGAGCTTGGTCCCCCGCAGGGCCGTGAGCATCCCCACCATGGCGGTGACGATGCCGCTCTCCTGGATGAAACGGATCTGCTTCTCGAAGATGGATGCCGGGTCGCTGTCAAAACCGACGATGAACCCACCCTGCACCTGAAGCCCCGCCCGCTGGATCCGCTTGACGCTCTCGAGTAGGTCGCGGTTACGGTTCTGCACCTTGCCGCTCTCGTCGAGCCCCTCCTCGTAGGGGGTCTCGATGCCTATGAATACCTCCGTGAACCCCGCTTCCACCATGAGTGCCATGAGCCTGGGATCGTCGGCCAGGTCGATGGAGGACTCGGTGAAGAAGGAGAAGGGGTGCCCGTGGGCCTCCTGCCAGGCGATGAGGGCGGGGAGGAGTTCCCGCTTCAGCTTGTTCCGGTCGCCGATGAAGTTGTCGTCCACAAAAAAGACGCCCCCCTTCCACCCACGCTCGTGGAGGGCGTCCAGTTCTGCCATCAGCTGCCCCCTCCCTTTGGTGCGGGGCCTGCGGCCGAAAAGCTGGGTGATGTCGCAGAACTCGCAGTCGAAGGGGCAGCCGCGGGAGTACTGGATGTTCATGGCGGCGTAGTCCCGGATGTCGAGAAGCTCCCACCGGGGGAGGGGGGTCAGGCCGAGGTCGGCCCGCCCTTCGGTGCTGTAGCAGTGCCGGGCGCGCCCCGCCGCCAGATCCGCCAGAAAGGGAGGAAGGGTCAGCTCCGCCTCCCCCAGCACCAGGTGGTTCGCCTCGGGGAACTCTTCGGGAGAGCTGGTGAAGAGGGGGCCGCCGGCCACGGTGGTGACCCCGAGTGTACGGCACCGGGCGAGGATAGCCCGCACTGCGTCCCGCTGGATGGTCATGGCGCTCACGAAAACCATGTCGGCCCAGGCGAGATCCTCGTCGGCCACATCGCGGACATTCTGGTCCATGAGCCGCGTTTTCCAGTTTGCTGGAAAGAGGGCGGCAACGGTCAGGAGCCCCAGGGGCGGGAAGGCCGCCTTCTTGCCGACGAATTTCAGGGCGTGGCGGAAGCTCCAGAAGGAATCGGGGTAGCGGGGGTAGACTAGGAGAACGTTCATGGGATCCTCCGTGATCCATGAATTCCCTGTCCGGTGGGGGCAGTTTTGATGTGAAATTGTACCCGCCTGTGGATCAGACGGCTGTAATTTTTATGTAAAAGGAGAGATTGCCATGAAAAAACAACCCGTTTTTACCCTTGTCCGGCTAGTTTCACGCTTTGGCCTCTCGTCTGTCCTTTTCATGGCGCTGGCTGCCGGCGGGGCGGGTGCCAGCCCTCAGGCCTCAGCCCCGCCCGACCCCGGTCTCTACGACTTCCTGCTCCGGTTCCACGGCCATACCTGCGCCGGCTCCCTCATGGGGGCGCGGTTGGGGCTCGCGGCCAAGGCCGCCCTGAAGGCTGCCGGAGGCGAAGGTAAGCTGAAGGCCCGGTATTTCGACCACTCCTGCCCTGTGGACGGCATCCAGGTGGCAGCGGGAATCACCCTCGGGAACAAGGCCATGGAGGTGGTGGACAAAAACGAGCACCGGCTTCTCCTCACCGCCGAGAAGAACGGCCGCCAGGTGGAGGCCCGCCTGACTAAAGTGGCCGAGGAAAAGGCAAAGCCGACCCGCGACCTCTCCAAGAAGGCCCGCGCCCTTCCCGCAGGTTCACCGGAGCGGCAGCGGCTGGAGAAGGAGGTCGAGGGGATCTATGCCTGGTTCCGCACCGCCCCCGAAGCCGAGGTGGTCACGGTGCGGGTGGTCAAGTAGCACGGAGGGCACCATGATCCAGGACCCCACCGACGAGTATATCCTCACCATCACCGCCCACTGCGGCCTGGCGGGCAAAGAGCTTCTCGAAGTGGGGTGCGGCACCGGCCGCATCACCCGCGACCTGGCCCGCCACGCAAGTCGAGTGGTGGCCGTGGACCCCGACGAAGCTGCCCTGGCAAAGGCCCGGGCAGCCGACCCCGCTGATAACGTCACATTCTTCCCCATGCCCGACGGCATCCTCAACTTCCCCCCCGCTTCCTTCGACGTCGTCATCTACACCCTCTCCCTTCATCATGTCCCCCTTGCCCATATGGACGAAAACCTCTGCATCGCCGCATCTCTCCTGCGGGAAGGGGGCGTCATCGTCGTGGTGGAGCCGGGCGACGGCGGCTCCTTCACGGAGATCAAGGAACGCTTCGGCGCCGGCAGCGGCGACGAGCGCCCCGGCCGGGAGGCCGCCATCGGGGCCATGAACCGGCTCGACGGCTGGACCGTGGGGGAAACGGTTTTGTTCAGGGTGCAGTTCCTCTTTGCCGACGAGGATGACTTCATTGCCGCGAAACTCCCCGGCTTTGCCGGGAAACCGGAGGCGTACCGGCATGAGGTGCGGGAGTTTATTGCCCGGTATCGTGTGCCGGAGGGGGTTGTGCTCGATGCTGGCAGGAGGTTGAATGTTTTGCGGCGGGGATGAGAACGTGGGGCTTGATCTTACTAATCATGGGTAGTAATAAAGTGAAAAATTACTAAATATGGTTAGGGTCAGAAATAATCTGGGGAGTGTCCGAAGAAAAGAGCTTCACAAGATTGTCCATGATTTACTCCAAATAGCCAAAAGAAGAACATGGCATAACCAGCCGGTTGCACGCCGCCCCGCCCGGAAAAACTGGGCGAAGCGGGTGAACCGGGCACCCCGTTATACAGGACCAATTGAAAGAGATGATCGATCACCGTGTCATGGCTGAAATCATTAGCAGTCTTGAGAAATTAGTATTGAATTCGCTGCCTGAGATGTTATGGTTAGCCTGCGCCGACAAAAACACCCGAGTTCAATTATCGGTTGACAACTGTCAACTTTTGATTATTATTGAGGGCAAGCGAACGTGCCAACTAGCTCACCACACTATCCTTTAGCTGGCGTTAAAGCCAAAATCAAGGCCGGAGAATTTGAAATCAAGCCTAATGCACTTGACGGGGCGCGTAACGATTTTGGATGGGGGCCAGAAGAAATTAAAAAATGCCTTTTGAAGCTCAATGATAAAGACCATGCTGCCGATAAGCAAAACAACCATTACTACAAGAAAGAACAGCACCGACACCTTCCGCATACAGTCATAGACTATTATAAGGCCAGAAATATCATGGATGGCGAAAATGTCTATATTCACTTGTATATCAGAAACAGCGATCAAAAAGTAATAATCAACAGCTTTCATGAACTAGAATTCTACAATTAATTTATTTCTTATTTTGCCGTTTAGAAAGGCTATTATGCGTTGTGATATGTGCAACGGAGCAGTTAGTTCAGTAATTGGAAGTATTAGTTTTGCCAGTAAGGTGCTTGGGCGCATTTTGGTCCCGCATGTTAAGCACTCGAAATGTAGAGATTGCGGAGACATTTCTATAGATTTTAACGAATCCAAGAAAATACATGATTTTATAAGCAAAAAAGAGTCTGATGCAATTTATTCCCTTCCTATAGGTGACTTTATTTCTTTGAATGAAGCCGCTGACATCCTTGGCATTACAAAGCAAGCTTTTAGCAAGCATTCTCGCATCAAAAGAGGCTTTATTTACTCTGTCACTATCGATAACAAGAAGCTATTTTATAAAAAATCAGTGGAGGAGTTCAAGCGCACAGGCAAAGATGGACGGATTATGTTAGCTCCCCAAAAACAAGAGTTTTATGAGAAAAAGAAGGCGCATACCAATTACATCGATGCCATTATTCCATATGACAAATCGCTATATGGCAAGCTTGAAATTTACGGGATGAAACCCCATATGGAATTATTCACTAAGTGCTCTGGGCAGGCCCGCACAAAAAGGATTTTTTGTGCAACTACACATTGATAAAGGATTTACTTATGCCTGAAAAAGCTGAAGTTAAAATTAAATTAAGCAGTTTGCCTACTATGCATACCGATGGAGTTAATATCGCTTGCCGGCTTGACGGCGGCATACTGTTGCAATTAATTTCAGAATCCCCTGATGGATATTATGAAAATGTCCGAACTGTTTTTACTAAGGATTCAGCAATTGAATTCCTGGAAAATTTAGCCACTGCTCTAGATCATTTTCCAGTTAAACAGGCACCAAAAGCGAGTAAAGCCAAAAAAGTATCTAAGCCCAAGGCTTAATCTCACAACTCTGATAAACGTAAACTAAAGCGCCGTCTACATGGCGCTTTTTTTATTTGATTTTCAAAGAGCGAATCGTATAACCAGTACGCTAGACCTGACACGGTAAACCCATGCAGATAACGTAAAATATTTTTCGCTTTTTTAAAATGAAGCACGGCAGTGCCTCGAATCGGTTAGAATTGCGTCGCCAAACGAAAATTCGACCCGAAAGGAGCACGCTGCCGTGGAAGAACATTGTACCCCAAAGGCCCAAATCATCCAACTGAATGAAACTGCCGTCCGCGACCACCTTGGAGAAATGGTCCGCAGTACCGTAGAAGAGACCCTGAACCGAATGCTCGATGCCGAGGCAGACCGTTTGTGTAACGCCGAGAAGTATCAGCGTCATGAGGCCAGAGCCGATACCCGAGCCGGCTATTACCAGCGTAAGCTCCAGACTAAGGCCGGAGAAGTGACGTTAAACATGCCGAAGCTCCGGCGCCAGACCTTTGAGACGGCCATCATCGAGCGCTACCGTCGGCGTGAAACCTCGGTGGAAGAAGCGTTGATCGAGATGTACCTGGCCGGTGTTTCAGTAAGACGAATCGAAGACATTACCGAAACCCTGTGGGGAACCAAGGTCAGTCCCGGCACTATCAGCAACCTTAACAAGAAGGTCTACGCCAAGATCGAGGAGTGGCGAAACCGTCCCATCAAAGGGGAGTTCCCCTACGTCTATCTGGACGGCATCGTGCTTAAGCGCTCCTGGGGCGGCGAAGTGACCAATGTCTCGGTACTAGTAGCCATCGGCGTCAATGACCAAGGATATCGCAAAATCCTCGGTGTCTGCGAAGGGGCCAAGGAAGACAAGGCCGGCTGGTCGAGCTTCCTGCGCCACCTCAAAGAGCGGGGTCTCACTGGCGTGCGGCTGTTCATCACCGACGCTTGCATGGGGCTTGTGGAATCCCTGGCTGAGTTCTACCCGCAAACCAAATGGCAGCGCTGCACGGTTCATTTCTACCGCAATGTCTTCAGCGTGGTGCCGGCAAAGCGGATGGCGGAAGTAGCGGCCATGCTCAAGGCGATCCATGCGTCGGAAGACAAGAAGGCGGCCCTGGAAAAGGCCGAGGCTGTCTTTGCCAAGCTGGAGGCGATGAAGCTCAAGGAAGCGGCCAAGAAGGTTCAGGAATCGATTGCCGAAACCTTGTCTTACTATGACTTTCCCCGCGAGCATCGCATCCGCATCCGGACCAATAACGCCCTTGAACGGATCATGAAAGAGATCCGACGGCGGACGAAAGTTGTTGGCGCTTTCCCCGACGGGCACTCGGCATTGATGCTCTGCGCCGCTAGACTGCGTCACATTGCTGGAACCCAGTGGGGAACGAAACGCTACCTCAATATCGATCTTCTCAGAGAACAGGAACTGAACCAGCAACTCGAAGGGGCTGAGGCTGTCTAACTTTTTGAAGGCACTGCCAAAAAGAAAAAAGCGAAAAATTCTTTACACTACCCCCATGCAGGTCAGCTCGAAGCCGTTGGTCGCATAAATAATTAAAAATGAATTAGAACAGCCGCACAAGTATACGTCTTTTGAGCCCACCCTTCAGCATCGACTGAATCTTCTCTTCGAGCCCGTCAAGGCCAACCTCTTCGACCATCGACTCAAGAGCGTTGAGTTTCCACTTCGTTGCCAGACTGTGCCAGACTTCAGTACGGTGAAGCATCGGGCACTCAGCGGAATCAACCCCGATTAATCGCACTCCTCTGAGTATAAAGGGAAAGACATTCAGCGCTAGGTCGCTGGAACCGACTAGACCGCAGCAGGTGACAACTCCCCTAGGCTTGGTCGACTTGATGGCTGCCACAAGCATCTCGCCACCGACACAATCTACAACCCCGGCCCAGACGGGTTTCATCATGGGTCGCTCGCTCCCCTGCGTGACCTCGTTCCGCTCGACAACGTCGGCTGCGCCGATTGCCTTTAAATACTCTTCCTCCGACATTTTTCCAGTAGCAGCCGTCACCTGGTAGCCAGCCTTGGCGAGAATTGCAACCGCAAGGCTGCCAACCCCTCCTGTTGCCCCTGTGACGAGTATCGGGCCGTCTTCCGGTCTAACACCACCCTGTTCCAGTTCGTAGACTGAGAGCGCTGCCGTCAATCCGGCAGTCCCCAGCATCATGCTTTCCCTGAGGCTGAGACCAGCCGGCAGCTTCAATGCCCATTTGCTTGGCACCCGGATCATCTGCCCGAAGCCGCCATCGGTCTCCATGCCAAGATCATAACTTGTGACTATGACCTGATCACCGGGGGCAAAACTGCCGTCACTGCAGCTGACCACTTCTCCGGCTGCATCAATCCCGGGTGTATGTGGGAAGTTGCGGGTTACGCCGGGATTACCCGTGGCAGACAGAGCATCCTTGAAATTGAGAGAAGAATAGTGTACCCGAACCAGCAATTCGCCGGCAGGGAGATCATCAACATCGCGCTCAATAATCGTGCGCGTAAAGACTTTTTTCTCGGGTTGTTTGACCAACAGTGCCTTGAATTTTCCGGACATGACTTTCTCCCAAGGAATGATAATTGATTTGATTTTTTCAGCCTAGATCAATATTGTGATAATAACAAGTACTGACAATTAAGTTATGTAGTATCGAAAATGATACTATGCTGAATATAAAGAGGTTTATTATGAGTGTCTCAAATTTTAGTTGTGGAGTGGAAGTTACTCTGGCGGTTGTGGGTGGCAAGTGGAAGGGGCTTATTCTCTGGCATCTGCGTCTCAAGACCTTGCGCTTCGCTCAATTGCAGCGTCGCCTGAGATCAGTCACCCAGAAGATGCTGACTCAGCAACTGCGGGAGCTTGAAGCGGATGGACTGATCCACCGAAAAATATATGCCGAAGTTCCGCCACGAGTCGAATACTCCTTAACCGACGAGGGTCGAAGGATTCTTCCGATTCTGGAACTGATGTGCCAGTGGGGGCAGGATTATCTGCAAAAGACTGAAGGTATCGACCTGTGTTGCACAGAAGAGTAGGACGAAAACAAGAGACGGGTCAGCCTTTGGAAAAGGAAAATTAGAAATGGATACCCAACAAGGCCCATGGACGCCGACCGCCCGAAAAACCTGGGCGGACGGGTCATTGCCCACGCCGTTGGGCGAGAAAAAATGAGAATAATAATTGAATAAATTGCTGTGCGTTGAACGCTCGAACGGATCACAGGTTCGGAGTCTGCTCCCTAACCAGTATTGACAATTTACTCTAGAAAATGGATACTATGGTATCCTTTAAGAGTGCAAAGACTACTATAGTGTCCAGGCGGACTTATGCCATCATCACAAAACAGAACGTATCTCCCTGCTACCCGCGAGGCGACGGAACTTCTAGGTAAGCTGATTCGACTGGAGCGGCGGGAGCGCAGGATGTCTGAGAACGACTTAGCCGGACGCGCTGGTATAGCTCGCCGGACATTGCAAAGAATTGAACGCGGTGATCCTGGGTGTGCAATCGGGTTATTTTTCGAGCTGGCTGTACTAGTTGGGGTAAAGTTGTTCGACTCAGGCGACCGTTCCACTATTACTATGCATTTGGACCGGGTGAACGACAGGCTCGCAGTTCTGCCCAGCCGGATCAGGTCTTCGATAAAGGTTCACGATGATTTCTAATCCAACAGAACTATATGTCTGGATCTGGCTTCCGGACGAGACAGAGCCGGTTGTTGCAGGGAGACTCGCGGCGCAGGGGCGGACGTACATTTTTAACTATGGACGCAGCTACTTGGAACGCCACAACGCCATACCTGTTTACGACGCAGAGCTGCCGCTGACGTCCGGCATCATCCCCCTCGTGACAGGGCTCACTATGCCAGGTTGCTTACGTGACGCAGCCCCCGATGCTTGGGGTCGCCGGGTAATTCTGAATAAAAGGTTCGGTAAAACAGCCTTACAGATTGACCCGGGCAGCATTGATGAGCTTAGTTATCTAATCGAGTCCGGGTCCGATCGAATAGGAGCACTGGATTTTCAACTTTCTCCAACGGAGTACATACCCAGGTTTGCTGCCGGCGCCCCCCTGGAAGAGCTAATCAAGGCCGCCGAATTGGTAGAGAAAGGAGTGCCGCTAACTCCTGAACTCGCCCAAGCTCTGCAGCATGGCACCTCTATTGGCGGGGCACGGCCGAAAGCGTTGGTACAAAGCGACAATCACAAATACATCGCCAAATTTTCAACTTCAACTGATCTTTACTCGGTTGTAAAAGCCGAGTTTATCGCCATGAGGTTGGCGCTGATGGCTGGTTTACAAGTAGCCCCGGTGGACCTTTTGAATGTAGCTGGCAAAGATGTATTAATGGTGAAGCGATTTGATCGCGTTGCTACACCTGCTGGCTGGCAACGGAAGGGGATTGTTTCCGCATTGACGATGCTACAGCTCGACGAGATGATGGCGAGATATGCAAGCTATCATGATTTGGCGAATTTGGTACGGGAAAGATTCGTGCTGGCCCCATCAACGCTTAAAGAACTTTTTTCCCGCATTGTCTTCAATATCTTAATAGGCAACACCGACGACCACGCCCGTAACCATGCTGCTTTTTGGAATGGTCGCATGCTGCAACTTACCCCTGCTTACGACATTTGCCCGCAGTCCCGAACTGGCCGAACAGCATCGCAGGCAATGTTGATTTCAGATGGCCAAAATTCGAGCCAGATTACCACCTGCTTGAAAGCTGCTCCACATTTCCTGCTCCACGAAGCAGAAGCAGTCCGGATTATTGAAGGGCACATCCGTTGTATTGAGGAAAATTGGTCAAAGGTTTGTGAAGAGGCGGATTTGAGCGAGATTGACCGTAACATGATGTGGAGAAATCAGGTACTTAATCCCTTTGCCTTTGAAGGTTTAGAGGGCGGTTCGCTCAAGGGGTTAGCAAAAAGGTATTGTTAAGGCAAACCACTCAATTAGAGCATGACCAACACGCGGCGGCACGCGGTCTTCACTGCGCTCGCCGGCGCGCCTTTTGGCGTTGATCGCCCCATATCTCGCAAAACAAGGATCTCAGGCCGAATAAAGCCGCGTGTCACAATCCATGCGCCCATGCAGAATACGGACAATCTCGATGGCGTCATCGGACTTTTGCCGATAAAAGATTACATGGCTACCGGTGCGGAATTTCCGGTACCCATCCCGAATATCGCTGCAATCCTTACCCGCAAGGAGATTGTCTGCCAGTTGCCGAAAGGAAGCATCCGGCATTCCCAGATAGAGGTTGCGTTGGTCGCGCCCCCAATGCTTTTGTGTGTACTGTCCGATTTCTTTCAAATCAGCTTTCGCCAGGTTGGTGAGGGTGAAAGAAGGCATCAGTTGAGACCTTCATCGTCAATCTCATTGATCAGGTCCTTCAGGGAATAATCGGCGGTGCCGCTTTCATCACCTTCGATAAGCGCGCGTCGCAACAGGGAAAGCTTGGTCTCCCGTTCCTCCAGAAGCCGTAGACCAGCCCGGATAGCCTCGCTTGCCGAACCAAAGCGGCCCTGGGCGACCTGCTGGGAAATGAATTTCTCGTAGTGCGGACCTAACGTGACACTGGTATTTTTTTGCATCACAATACCTCCAGTGATTTTAATATAATCTCAAATTATTAATATCTATTGGTATAAATTAAGGTGGGAAACCAATAGGAAACAGCCGTTGAAAAGAGAAGGCGAGAAAGGCAACCATGCCTGCTGCCAAACGCCCGACAACCAAACATCACCCCAAAGGACTTACGGTCCTTTACGAGGACAAGGATGTCATCGTGGTGGAAAAGCCGTGCGGCCTCCTGACGATTGGGACGGACCGGGACAAGTCGCGAACGGTTCATACCATTCTCAACGAGTACGTCCGCAAGGGCGATCACCGCTCCAGAAACCGGGTCTACATCGTCCATCGCCTTGATCGGGATACCTCCGGCATCCTGATCCTCGCCAAGAGTGAAGCCGCCAAGATGTATCTGCAGGAGCACTGGCAGGATACCGACAAGCGCTACCTAACGGTCGTGCGTGGCAGGCTCGCGGTGAAGGCAGGGACAATCAGCAGCTGCCTGGCTGAGAACAGCGCCCTTAAGGTCTATTCAACCCCTGACCCGGCGCTGGGGAAGCTGTCCCATACGGAGTACGCGGTCATCAAGGAGGCGAAAGGGTTCAGCCTGCTGGAGATCCACCTCCTTACCGGACGCAAGCATCAGATACGGGTGCACCTGTCGGAAATGGGCCACCCCGTCGTGGGGGACAGAAAATACGGCAAGGGGAGCGAGTCCCATGGCAACCTGGCGCTCCATGCCCGGTCGCTCTCATTCACCCATCCGGTCAGCGGCAAACGGCTGACCTTTGAAACCCGCATCCCCGATTATTTCACCCGCCTGGTCGGAAGCATCGCAATGCCGACAGCCGCACCGGTCGGGACTCCCGCAAAGGATACACCATGACCAATAACGATCTGCTCCGCAGGCTCCGCTACGCCCTGAACCTGAATGGCGAAACCATTGCCGGATTATGCGCGTTGGGCGGCCATGACATCAAACCGATCGATGTGCTGAAGCTGCTGAAGAAAGAGGAAGAGCCGGGCTTTGCTGCCTGCGACGACCAGTTCCTCCGCAACTTCATACGGGGGTTGACGCTTGGGGACCGGTCTTCCTGATCGTCCCCCGTCCAAGGGAGCTCTTTGTTGTCTGATTTCAGGAAATGATGGAAAGCCAAGATCATGATAGGAGAAATCGTATGACCCCGAGACGTTTTTTCAGCATCGTGTTTGCCGCCGCTCTTTTAGCACTCCTGCCGGTTCTCGCCCTGGCCGCGCCGCTGACCCAGGTCACCTGGCTTGGCCAATCGGCCTACAAAATCGTCACCCCCGGCGGCAGGATTCTCTTCATCGACCCATGGATCGACAATCCCAAGAACCCCAAGGGGGCGGAAACCCTTGCCGCCATTGACAAGGCGGACCTGATCCTCCTCACCCATGGTCATGGCGACCACATTGGCAATACGGTGGAGATTGCCAAAAAGACCGGTGCCCAGCTGGTGGCCACCTTTGATCTGGGCAAAGCCATGGTCCAGTATGGCGGTTTTCCGGAGAAGCAGTTCGGCTTTGCCACCACGGGGTATTTCGGTGGACATATTGCGCTCCTTGACGGCGAGGTGAAGGTGGCGTTCATTCCGGCCGTGCACGGTTCGGGCCTCGAAGCGGCCGAAGGCGCGGCGGTGCCGGTGAAGAGCCTCCAGTACGGGGGACAGCCGGGGGGCTTCGTCATCTCGGTCAAGAATGGCCCGGCCATCTACCATACCGGCGATACGGACCTGTTCGGCGACATGGCGCTGGTGAAGGATTTCGGCCCCATCGACCTGATGCTGGTCTGTATCGGCGACAAGTTCACCATGGGGCCGAAGCGGGCGGCCCAGGCGGTGAAGCTGACGGGCGCCAGGGTTGCCGTGCCGATGCACTACGGCACCTTCCCGGTACTGACCGGCACCCCCGGCGAGTTCGCCGAGGAGACGAAAAAGGCCAGCCCCGGCACCACCGTGAAGATTCTCCAGGTGGGGGAGACCTTGACCCTGCCCCTGGCGCATGCAATGAAGCCGCCCCGAGGCGCCGGGAGGTGATATGACCATCAGATGCACGGAAATCCGGGACAGATTTGTTTGGTTTTCAATGACGATAATTGCCAACTCACTTGAGGATTTGCCGACATCGGCGTAGATACCGGCGCGGCAAACTCTGCCGCACCGGTTAAACTCAGCTCCGTTGATCACGAAAACGAGAAAATGAAAAAAACAGCCCTGCAATCGGCAATTCTCTCCGCAACGCTCTTCGGCATTTCTCCGGTCGCTTGCAAAGCCATTATCGGAGAGATGCCATCATCACTTCTCGCCGGACTTCTCTATCTCGGGTCGGGCATCGGTCTTACCGGCGTGGTGTTCCATCGGGGGACCGACATTCGCCGACACCTGCTGAACCTTTCCTTGAGACAGAAGTGCCTTTTGGCGGGGGCCATCCTTTCGGGCGGCGTTGCGGCGCCGCTCTTTCTCGCCTATGCCATACAACGGGGGACAGCAAGCGAGGTGGCACTGCTGCTGAACTTCGAGGCGGTTGCCACAACCCTGCTTGCGTGGCTGATATTTCACGAAAATATCGGACGGAGGTTATGGCTGGGGAAATTGTTGATCGTGGCCGCGTCGGTGCTGGTCGTCTCCACCGGTGCCGGCGCTCTGCACGTGTCGATTCCTGGTCTGGCCGTGCTTGCCGCCTGCCTATTCTGGGGTATCGACAACAACCTGACGCGAGAACTTGAAACAATTCCCGCCCCTCTTTTGGCAAGCCTCAAGGGATGGAGCGCCGGTTTGTTCAACGTGCTCATGTCCCTGGTTCTCTTCAGAGGCCACGTCACGGCATTCCAAATCACCGGGGCGCTTCTCATTGGCGCATTGAGCTATGGCGCCAGCCTGGTGCTCTTCATTCACGCCCTGAGAGAGATCGGTTCCGCCAGAACCAGCACCTGGTTTGCTTCGGGGCCGTTCATCGGTTCGGTGCTTTCGGTTATCCTCCTGGGAGAGCGGCCGCCGGGAGAGTACTGGCTTGCGGCACTGATAATGGTTTCCGGGGTGTTTTTACTGTACGGGGAAGCCCATCGACACTTCCATCGCCATGACGCGGTTGCCCATTCCCACTCCCACGAGCATGACGAGCATCATCACCATGAGCACGTCGAAGGCGAGAGTGAAGAAAAGCACGAACATTTCCACGTCCACGAACCGATTACCCATTCCCATGTCCACTGGCCGGACATCCATCATCGGCATAGTCATTAGGGGAAGGACGTGCAATGCTCGGGGAGGGAGGGAATGTTGAGAAAACAACGTCTCCGGGAGATCGCCGTTTCTTCGGTTTTCTATTCTGATTGGAGTTTCTGTTGCCGGGCTGGCCGGGATGTTTTCCGGTTTTCTAGCAGGACTCTTCCTCGATCCTGTCCAGCAGTTGCAGTGCCTCGCGATCATCCTGCTCCTCGAGCAATTCACGGATATTGTTGATGTAGGAGTGGATCAGGAATAGCTCGTCGAGCACGCGGCCGTTGTTCGATTCGGGGGAGTTGCAGAGAGCGAGCTTCTTTTTGAAGTGTTCCCAGAAGGGATTGCTCGTTTCCGGATTGTCGATATGCCGCCGCATCATGGCGACCAAGCGGCGCGCGTTGCCGTCTCCGTCGATTCCCTTGAACGTCACATAACGGTCAGTCTCCTTTGCTTTCATGGGGTCTCCTTTCGTGTATTATTGCCTTTAAAAAGTCCCGGTGCTGCCTGTTCTTGCGGCAGGTGAGACCGATGGATGGGTGGGGCGGCATCTTAACATTAAAAGATGACGGGATTCTTCGGCCGTTCTTGTTCCATGGGCAACATAACGAATGGTAGTCTTTGCAGGGAGTGGACCAGAATGATACCCGCCGGGTACGAGGAGATCGATCAATGGGAGATGATATGACCATAAGATGCGGCTGGTGCGGCACCGACCCCCTATACATCGCCTACCATGACGAGGAGTGGGGTGTTCCGGTGCACGACGACCGGCACCTTTTCGAGATGCTGATCCTTGAGGGTGCCCAGGCGGGGCTTTCGTGGCTGACGATCCTCCGCAAGCGCGAGGCGTACCGCCGGGCCTTCGCCAATTTCGATGCGGAAACGGTCGCCGCCTGGTCCGAGCCGGAGGTGCAGCGCCTTCTGGCCGACGGGGGAATTGTGCGGAACCGCCTGAAGATCGAGTCGGTCATAAAAAACGCGCGGGGAGTCCTGAAAATCCGGGAGGAGTTCGGATCGCTGGATGCGTACCTATGGGGCTTCGTGGATCACCGGCCCCGGCAGAACGCCTGGCGCACCCTTGCGGAAGTGCCGGCCCGGACGGAGCAGTCCGATGCCATGGGCAAGGATTTGAAGCGGCGGGGATTCAATTTCGTGGGGTCCACCATCTGCTACGCCTTCATGCAGGCCGTGGGGATGGTGAACGACCACGTGACCTCCTGCTGCCGCTACGGGGAGATCCGGCAACAGGTTCAGCGGGAGTCAGGGTGAAAAGGTCACGAGGAAGGGGTGGTTGCAGCCGGCCCGCTCCACCAGGTCGCGCACCGCATTAACTCCCCCGGCGGCGGTTTCGCTCAGGCGATGCTCCCGCTCCAGATGGACGAGGACCGGGAGGTTTCCGTAGAGGTTGAAGCCGAAGGTTTCCGCCATGCGGCCGGCGGCACAGCTCTCGAAGTCCTGCCCCAGGTCCTGGGTCGCTTTCACGTAGTGCATGGGAAACGCCACAACGCTCTGGTCGAGGCTCTCCACGAACCCCTGTTTTTCCTCCCGCGAAAGGGTCGAGAAGTCGGCGCCGCACCAGCGGCTCTCCTTGGTGGAAAGGAGTGAGCGGCAGGAGAAGGGGCGCCGGTCGTAAATGCCGCAAGCGCCGTCTGAGTCGAGAAAGGGGCAGCCCCCCAGGGAGCGGCGCGCCCGGAGAAACGACGGGAAATCAGGTGCGGCGAAGGCGGCGGCCCGGATTTCCGCCGCGTGCCCGGCAAGGGGGGCGGCATGGCGGTCGGCAAGGACTCCCGAAACGGCGAGGGCCTCGGTGAACGTGCAGTTCACCGCCAGGCTGCAGCAGGCATGGCACCCCTTCCCGCAGTGGATCGTCCCCTTCTTCAGGGCGTATCCGGCAAGCCAGTCCCTGACGGCAACGTCGAACAGCGCCTGCTGGTCCATTATTTCATCCATAAGCTCTTGCCACATGACTAACTCCTTCGTATGCTGCGGTAGATGCTGCCGGCGGCACCGGCGACAGTAATTGATTGGGATTGAATTGTAAAGGAGCAGCAATGTCCAACCAGAGAACACCATGGGATGAACGATACGATACGGCCGATTTCGCCTACGGGCGGGAGCCCAACGCCTTCCTCGCCGGGAAGGGCGGGATGATTCCGACGGGGGATGTCCTTTGCCTGGCGGAAGGGGAGGGGCGAAATGCCGTCTTTCTGGCGAAGCTGGGGCATCGGGTGGTGGCGGTGGATTCCTCTGCCGTGGGGCTGGCCAAGGCAGCGCGGCTGGCCGGGGATAACGGCGTGCGGATCGAGACGGTGACCGCCGATCTGGCCGAATTTGCCCTGGAGCCGGGGCGGTGGGACGCCATTGTTTCCATCTTCTGCCATGTGCCGCTCCCGGTGCGCCGGGCTCTCCACCACAAGGTGGTCGAGGGGCTGCGCCCCGGCGGGCTCTTCATTCTGGAGGCATACACCCCGGCGCAACTGGCGCTTCGGACCGGCGGCCCGCCGTCGGAGGATATGATGATGACCCTGGCCGGTCTGCGGGAAGAGCTTGCCGGACTGGAGTTTGTGGAGGGGCGGGAGATTGAGCGTGACGTGGTGGAGGGGCGGCTCCACACGGGCCGCGGCGCCGTGGTGCAGGTGGTGGCGCGGAAACCGTGAGGAGGTGAATTCATGCGGGTAAATTGCCCGAAGTGCGGCCTTTCCGGCCAGATGGACGACGCGCGCATTCCCGGTCAGGGGGGGCACCTAACCTGCCCCCGCTGCAAAGAGCGGTTCTTCGTGGCGAAGGAGGAGTCGCCTCCAGCCCCGCCCCCCGTTGCCGCTCCGCCTCCCCGTGCCGCGGAAAAATCTCCGGCCGCCGGGGGCGTCGCCTCCGCCGGGGCGCACGACGAGGGGATCTCCTTTGTCCGGAAGCTCGAACGGGAGACCGCGGCGTGGCAGGATGAGGGGCTCATCGACGCGGGGCAGCGGGACCGTATCATGGCCCGCTACCGGCGGCTTCGCGAGGTGGAGGAGAAGGCGGGGCCGGGGAGGCTGGTGACGGTCATCTCGGTGCTCGGCTCGATCCTCGTGGGGGTCGGCATCCTTCTCTTCATCTCCTCCAACTGGTCCGAGATTCCCCGCTGGGGAAAGCTCGCCATCATCTTCTCCGCCATGCTAGGAAGCTACGACGCCGGCTACCGGCTCCGCTACGAGGGGGGGACCTTCCCCAGGGTTGGTGCCTCTCTCATCTTCCTCGGCACCGTGATCTTCGGCGGCGGCATCTTCCTCGTCGCCCAGATCTTCCACGTATCAGTCCACTACCCGAACGGCCCCCTCATGTGGGGGCTCGCCATCCTTCCCCTGGCCTACCTGCTCCGGTTCAAAAGCATCCTCACCCTGGCCATCGGCGTGCTGCTCGTCTGGCTCGGCACGGAGGCCGGGTTTCACCTCGAAGGGGAGTACGGCTACAGCGGGCTGGCGATGATCTCGCTCTTTCTTGCCGCCGGGCTCCTCCTCTGGGGCGTGGGGCTCGCCCACCGGGGCGCTCCGGCGCTTCGCGACATGGCGGCGCCATGGCTCCAACTGGGCGTGGCCGTCACCTTCCTCTGCGCCTTTTTCCTTACCTTTGCCGAGGTCTTTCGCCACTGGCGGGCCGCTGACGGACTCAGCCCCTTCCTGGGGGTGATGGGGGTCCTCTTCTGCGGCGCGGTCCTTCTCCGGGCGCGGCTCCGGGAGCCGGAAAAGGGGTGGAAGGCCGAGATTCTCATCCTCTGTGCTGCCATGGCGGGCGTCATCTATCTCGCCACCGGCTTCACCGGCGTAAATACCGAAGGCGGGGCAAGCGCCGTCGCCATCGTGGCCAATCTGATCTACGCCGCCGGTTTGATAGGTATCATCGTCCTCGGCTACCTGCGCCGCACGACCGCCTACATCAACCTGGGGCTCATCTTCTTCGTCATCGACATCATCGCCCGCTACGTGGATTTCTTCTGGAAGCTGCTCCCCCGCTCCCTCTTTTTCATCGCGGGGGGGCTCATCCTGCTGGCGGGTGGCGTTTTCCTCGAACGTAAGCGCCGCAGCGTCATCGAGTCGTTCCACAAAGGGGAGGTGGCCTGATGCGCGTGAAATTCATTGCCCTCGTCCTCCTGCAGGCCCTTCTCCTCGCGGGGATCGCCGGGTACCGCCAGTGGTGGGTCGCCACTGGAACCAGCGTCCTGCTCCGCACCGAACCGGTGGACCCCCGGGACCTCTTCCGGGGGGATTACGTGCAGCTCACCTACGGCATCACCAACCTGGATATCGACCAGCTCGGAGCGCGGGATGATTTCCGGCGCAACGACCGGGTCTACGTCCTGCTTCAGCGGGAGGCCGACGGCACGTACCGCCCCACGGCCCTCCGCACGATCGAACCGACATCCGGCACCTATATCCAGGGGCGGGTACTGAGGGGGGCGACCCCGATTTCGCGCTGGGAAATTACGGTGCGCGACGATGCCGGAGCGATACAGGTGCTGCGCCCCCGCTGGTTCACCTTCAAACAGGGGGATCGCATTCGCCTCTGCCTCAATGCCCAGGATGCCGTCATGAACATAAGCAGGGCCGACTCCGGCGACGGCTGCTGGAACAAGGAGTGGCGCCAGGTGATCGGCACCGTGGAGGAAGTGCGGGAGCGCCGGAGCCGCCAGGTAGCGGTTAACTACGGCATCGAGAACTATTTTGTCGAAGAAGGGAAGGGGCGGGCCATCGAAGCCGCCCGCAACGCCAGTGACCTGCGGGTGGAGGTGAGCCTCCGCCGCGACGGCAAGGGGACCATCACCGGCCTGCTTATGGACGGGAAACGGCTGCGCTGAGAGGATGGGCTGAAGGCGAGTGCGGGAGCTGTCTCTGCCGCTTATTCAATGGTATTGGATATTGCTAATCATGGGGATTTTGCTACAGTTCCGAAGGTATTCTCTCTTGTGGAGGAGGATGGCCTGGCGGCGGTGTGGTTCCTTTTTCCCAAGTTTCCATTTGGGTAGATTAACGGTTCTGCGCGCATATGTGAATCGGTCAATTACGAGTTGAAATGCGTAACAAATCAAAGGAATTCTGAATTTCATAGAAGCCGAGGTAATTATGCCAAAGGACAGATGGGATAAAGCAGATATTATTGCTAAAATATTTGCGACACTTCTTGTGCCAGTGGTGCTAGCTACAGCCGGAATATATTATAATAATGCGATGAAAGTAAAAGAACAGTTGCAGAAAGACAAGGAGATTAGTCTGAAAAATATAGAGATAGCTGTAGGTATTCTTAATGCTAAACCGACTAACCAAAACCAATCTTTAAGGGATTGGGCAATAAAGACAATTAATATATACTCTGAAATAAAACTGTCACCAAACGCTATGAAATTATTAAAAGAAAGGTCATTGCCTAAACCACAAGTGATTTATAAGGAGAATCCAGTTACCATTATTGACGGTGGTACCTTTATTACAGATGAAAAAGGTAGCAAATTGACAGATGAGAAGGGAAATCCTCTTGCTACTGATAAATAGGGTAATGCCTATAGAACGTTAGAATCTATGATACCAACGAGAAAATGCACCCGTCCCAAACGGTAGATTCTATTCGAATCAGATTCAAAAAAAGGGGCAGGCTACTTTTTGAGGTAGTGCGATGCCTAGAATCGCGCGAGTACATGCTGGCAGAGAAATTTACTACCTTATTAACCGTGGTAACGGGCACCAGATGAGGTAAAAGTAGCCTGTCCCCTTTTCTGCGTTCTGTCCCCTTTTCTGCGTTGTACCCTTTTCTGCGTTCGGTTTTTCCGGATTTTCGCGCGGATTTCCGCGATGCCCGTTAGGGGAAAAAGGAGGGAACTGATGATCACTACCTATCGTAGTGTACGGGCTGTACTCCTGTTTATCATAATCTTTGGCCTTTCAGGATGCGGAGGAGACTCTTCAACTGTTGATGTGGCCGATAGCTCTTCTGTACCCCCGAAAAATCAGTTAGCAATCATGTCCGGGTCGTATGGGAATGACCGGGGCAATTCAATAGCAGTTGACAGCGCCGGCAATATCGTAGTTGCCGGGTACACAGAAGGCAGTTTCGATTCAGGCATAAAGATGGGTAACTCCGATCTACTTCTTGTCAAGTACGACAAGAATGGCTCCAAGATGTGGTCGACCCAATTGGGGGTGACGGGCGCTGTTACTAAAGCTACCGGGGTTGCCATTGACGGTGCAAGCAATGTTTATGTAACTGGTTATACAGAGGGAGAACTTGACGGGCACATCACTGATGGCAACAGGGAAATGTTCCTGGTTAAGTTCACCCCACAAGGCGTTAAGTTATGGTCGAGACTGCTGGGGGAAACATATGCTTCTACCGAAGCACACGGTGTCGCCGTTGATAGCGACAGCAGCGTCTATGTTACAGGATTTTCCAGCAAATTAGTTCATCCTTATGCTTTCGACGGTAACCCATTTGTCGGCGATACAGATACCTTCCTCGTGAAATACCGCAGCAATGGAGATAAAGTGTGGTCCAAACTATTGGGTGCGTCGTCATCTTATACTGGTTTTCCAAAGACCATTGGGAACGGAATTGCAGTTGATTCATCATCTAATATTTACATAACCGGTTGGACTACAGGTCAATTTGATGCCAACGACTCATCTCATTGGCCGTATTCGTCTGTATTCAATGCTAAATTCGACGTCAACGGGAACCTCCAATGGGCAAAGACATTCGGTTCCGGAACCGTTGCCTCGAGAGCCAATGGGGTCGCAGCCGATAACCAAGGCAACACTTACATCGCAGGTTACAATTACAATTCCCACGCAAGCCTTCTTCTTTTGAAATTCGACAGCAATGGCAATGTGCAATGGTCGAAGGAAGAACAAACTGCCACTTCTGATGCTGTTTTCCAAGCGGTTGCTGTAGATGCTTCCGGGAATGTGTACCCCACAGGGTACACCCAAGTTGCTCTAGACGGGAATATAGTGACAGGTGTTGGTGATATAGTGGTTGTTAAGTATGGTCCGAATGGAGACAAAAAGTGGCAAAAACAACTGGGGTTCTCAGGTGTTTTCATGGCTGGTTACGGCTGTGCAGTGGGGCCTGAAAGTCTGTACGTAACAGGGTCTGCCTATTCCCACTGGGACCTCACCCCATCAGTGGTAACCAGTGGAACGGATATGATAATTGCGGGGTTTGACTTGTCATCTGGCTTTCATTAGCTGTGACCCTAAAGCGGATCAGTGCCCCCTCGGGAGAAAACCGGGCCCACTCGGGGGACGTAGTTGATTAGTTTACTAACTCAACGCTTAAATCAACAAATCAACTACGTCCCCTTCTCAGTCCCCTTAACCTCGTTACTTGCCCTCAATCCAAAGGGATGTTCTTTCTCTGACCTCAACAAGACTTCTCTCCCATCATCCTTAGCTTCTTGATAGTACATACTTTTGTGCATACAATAAAACCATGAAAATCATCTGGGATTCCGAAAAGGCAGCGGCAAACCCTAAGAATAATGATGGCGTTACCTTTGAGGAAGCCCGGCATGTTTTGCTTGATCCCTACGCATTAACTCGTGAGGACAGTGACTCGAAAAACGAGCAACGCTTTATCATCACGTTTGGCATGGGTGGGAAGAATCGAACCCTGATCGTTGTCTACACCTACAGAGGCGAAACAATCCGGATCATTTCGGCCTGGAAAGCCAGTGAGCCGCAGTGGAGGCGCTATGAAAGCCAGTTCTGACAAAATGCACGACAAATACAAAGACCTTGATTTTACCGATGCAAAACCGGTTGGCGAAACGCCGCACCTTGCCAAATTACAGGCAGAAGCGGGAGGAAAATCGAGAATTACCATGCGGGTTGATAACGATGTACTGGCAACGTTCAAGGCACGGGCCGAGATGAACGGTGGCAACTACCAGACGCTGATGAATGATGCCTTGAAGCAGTTTGCCCAAGGACTGAGGCTGACGGACGTGGTACGCGAAGCTATTCATGAAACATGGGAATCATGCCTAACCGCGCGCTCAACCGGTCGCGGGAAAAAACTCCGCGCCGGTTAGCTCTCCAACGTTGTGTGGATTGAACACGAGAAAAATTAGATACTAAAGCCACTTTCATTTGAAGCAAGCGCTCGACGGATCATCCATTCAATAGAATCGTTTGCATTAATGTAAAATAAATGGACCTCAGGGTGACTTTGGGAGAAAACCCTGAAGATTTCATCGACAAAGGCCTGCCCGACCTCCATGACGCCTTTAAAATCTAGAATTACTTCGGTAAATTTGTCAACCCGTGCTAAAACTCTCTTAGCTTGAGAACGTGACACCATATTCTCATCACCATATTGAGCCAGAGCTACTGGAACATGAGTCTTGTAAAATCCTGGATGATCAGTTGTGGCATATTCTTCAAAAATTTCTTTTGTTGTTCTTTTGCTATTAACTCGTATTTCCATAAAAACTGAGGTGCCTTCACCATTTTCTTCTACGTCCAACAACCAATCGTCATGCTCAGTGGTGTGTGAGAAATATTGTTTTCCTGAAAGTATTGCAAAGCGGTCAAACATTCTACTAGTAAAAAAGATTCCTTCACCACTGTGTCGTGAAGGATCAGATGTTAATTTTCCTTTAGAAAGTTCAAGAATTGCATGACGTTCGTCATCCAAGCCAAAAACACGTTTAATTTTACGGAATATACCAACACCATTATCTTTGACCGACAGCTCTAGGTGGTATGCCGATCTCTGTACTGCTACAATTACGTCAGTTCCTTCTGAATGATCAATAACGTTATTAAACATTTCTGTAAAGCCATACTGACAGATAGAGAGAACATTGTGTGGTATCTCATCCAATTCTGGCCTAATGAATGAGCGCCACACCACATCTTCATTTATTTCTGGAGAAATCTTAAACATAGTTGATTTGTCGGACATTGACGCCAACTTGTATTTAGCGGAGTTAGTAGTGCCGGACATTATCAATATGCCTTCATCTACCAGCTTTTTGACGTGCTTTTGCGCTGCTTGTCGGCTTATGCCGAAGTGTTCTGAAACTGATCTCGAAAGCTTTTGAGCTTGGTTTTTGAATACTGATTCGCAGATATATTCTCTGATTTCCATAGCACCCCTCGATGGCAGGTAATTGCAAACCGTTGCATATATATTTGTAAAACAGACCTCGCAATATTGTCAACTTAAAGTTTGCAATATGGGCTACCTTGTCGAGTGGAGTGGCCCAACACCGACATAGATGCTGACGCGGCAGGATAGTACCCTGCCGCGCAGGTCATGCCGAGCCGCCGTTATTGCCGGTAAGATTGATTACCCGCGCTGACCGCTTGATGATTCGGCTGATCCTGTCGACGTCCAAAGGGCCGATGGACCTACGGGCCGTTGTGGAAATAATCGACTGGCACCAGGTTGAGGTATTCGGTAGAGTTATAATCGATACATAGAAGAAAGGACGGAGGACCATGAAAAAGGCATTGCTGATCATCGACGTGCAAAATGAATACTTCACCGGCGCGTTGCCTGTGACCCATCCGGCGGGGAGTTTCGTCAATATCCTTGCGGCCATGGATGCCGCCACGGCGAACGGCATTCCGGTGGTTGTCGTCCGTCATTCTTCGCCCCGCCCCGGTGCGGGGAGCTTTCAGCCGGGAACTCCTGCCTGGGACCTTCACCCCGAGGTGGCCCGGCGCCCCCATGACCTGCTGCTGGAGAAACAGTTGCCGGGGAGCTTCACGAACACGGGCCTGGAGTCCTGGCTCCGGGAGCGGGGGATCGGCACCGTGGTCATCAGCGGCTACATGACCC
Source organism: Geobacter benzoatilyticus (assembly GCF_017338855.1). NCBI lineage: Bacteria > Pseudomonadati > Thermodesulfobacteriota > Desulfuromonadia > Geobacterales > Geobacteraceae > Geobacter > Geobacter benzoatilyticus. Next base: position 605,381 of record NZ_CP071382.1, on the reverse strand, counting down.
AGATGTGCTGCGACACCACTTCCCGCGAGGCGTTTCACCGGGGCTTCGCCGTGGAGTTCCTCTCCGATGCCACGGGGACGCTGGCGTTTTCAAACAACGCCGGCTCCGTCACTGCCGAAGAGTTGCATCGGGCGGTGCTGGTGACCCAGCAGCTTATGTTCGCCACGGTGATGACCACGGCGTCGTGGGTCGGCTCTTTTTCGGGGAAGAACGGCTGAGTGCCGGGGCAGGCGTGCCGCGCTGGCGCGGTCACCGGAAAAAACTACATATATGGCGGAGAGAAATTAATGCGTGAACTGTACGACATAAGCAATGTTTCCAATGCCATTCACCTGGCGGTTGCCCCTGTTTTTTTGCTTACCGCCATAGGTGCCATTCTGGGGGTGATGACGAACCGCCTGGGACGGGTCATTGACCGGGCCAGGCTCCTGGAGGGGAGGCTGGAGAACGCGGCGCCGGAAGATGTGGCCGGCATTACGGCTCATCTCTGCATCCTCTCCCGCCGCGCCAAGCTCATCAACCTGGCCATCACCTGTTGTACGATGACGGCATTGTTGATCTGCAGCGTAATCGCCGTTCTCTTCCTGGGCTCGTTTGTCCATTTCAATTTCGCCATACCTGTCGCCATGCTCTTCATAATGGCTATGTTCCTTATGGTTATTGGACTTCTCTGGTTCCTGCGCGAAATCTTTCTTGCCACGGCCAACCTGCGTATCGGCAACCGGTGATTCACGATTTCTGCCGCATGCGAAATCGCCCTCGCCTTGCAGGGGGGGCGGCCGCCCGATGGCGTCAGCCGTCCCGGAGCTTCGAGCCCTGTGCCGGTTTTGCTGCCGGGACGCCTGGAGGTGCAGTCTATTTGCCGGCTACCATGTCTGAGTCACGGAATCGGGGGTAACGGCCAGGGTGGCGCGCAGCCAATCGAACTTTGACTTCAGCAGGTCATAATCGGGGCCGGACGTTATGAACGCTGCCTTTCCTTTGATCAGAAAGCCGGCGCCGGGACCATGCAGCCCCTGAACTTTACTGCTTCCCAGCGTGATCAGTACTTCGGGGTTAAAGGCGATGTTCGCCTCGGTCCGGTGCATGTAACCGGCGGGAATCAGCAACCGACCATCGGCGGATATCCGGACGTAACTGTTCCAGGTGTTGACCATGTGCGGCCCGTCCTGCCCCATCGTTGCGATGGCGACGATGCCGTCCTGTTTCAGAATTTCCTGCAGTTTTTCGGGAATCATGAATGTTGCCTCCTGTGAGTCGATGGGTGTGCCGCTCCACGCAATGATGGAAAGTTATTCTGAACCATAACCGACCAGGGGCTGATGCGCAAGAAGCTCTTGGAAACGGTCATCGCAAATGATGAAAAGAACAGGGAAAGAACAGAGGGGGGGCTCAAATAAGGATATTGTTAATTGTTGAGACCTGACCCCCCCCTATAATTTCTTCTTTTTTCGCGCTTGCAATTTTAGAGCTTTTACTCTATTAGAATAAAAACTCTAACCGAGCCGGAAAGAGAGGACCCATCATGAAAGTGCTCCTCATTCAGCCTCCAAGCTGTGACCCCATCACGGACCGGGTTTTCATGTTCGAGCCCCTTGCTCTCGAATACCTGGGCGCCGGCCTCAAGCTGGACGGCCACGAAGTCCGGTTGCTGGATGCCCGCATCGAACCGGATATCGATGGGGCTTTCGATGGCTTCCGTCCGGACTTGGTGGGGCTCACCGGCTACACCAGCCACGTGAACATAATCAAGAATATCGCACGCCGTTTGAAGGAAAGATCCCCGGATCTCCTGGTCGTGGTTGGCGGCCACCATGCCACGGTCCGTCCCGCGGACTTCAACGAGCCGTGCATCGACATGGTGGTGATCGGCGAAGGAGTGTTCACGCTACGGGAAATCGTCTGGGCCGTGGGTAACGGCGGGAATCTTGCCCACATCAGGGGGGTGGCGATCCCGAACCCCCGCGGCATGGACTTCAGCGAGCCGCGCCCATATACCGACCTGAACGAGCTCCCCTTTCCCGACCGGACCCTCACCGCTCCCTACCGCAAGAACTACTTCAGCGAATGGTTCAAGCCCCTCGCCTCTGTGCGCACTTCCCTCGGCTGCACCGCCCGCTGTAATTTTTGCGCCCTCTGGTCCATCACCGGCGGCAAGTACCTGCGGCGCTCGCCGGAAGCTGTGGTGGAGGAGTTGCGGGGAGTCGCCGAGCCCAACGTCTTTTTCTGCGACGACGAGTCCATGTGCGACGTGAAACGGATGGACCGGCTGGCCGATCTGATCCGGGAGGCGGGGATCAGGAAGAATTATTTCCTCTACGGGCGGGTGGATACCATCGTCGACCACCCGGAGCTGTTCGCCAAGTGGGCCAAAATCGGCCTGGCCCAGGTGTTCGTCGGCATGGAGGACTTTTCCGACGCGCGGCTTGCCGCCATGAAGAAGGGGGTGACCATCGCCCAGCAGGAAAAGGCGGTGAAAATCCTCGATGACCTGGGGGTGATGATGTATGCGTCCTACATGGTCGATCCCGCCTATACCCGCGAGGATTTCCGGAACCTCCTGGGCCATGTGCGGCGCCTGAAGCACAAGTACGCCACCTTTACGGTGTTGACGCCGCTTCCCGGGACCGAGTTGTATGCGGCCAGGGAAGAGGAGCTCATTTCCCGCAAGCCGGAGTTGTACGACATGATCCACGCGCTCCTCCCCACCACGCTGCCGCTTCGGGAGTTCAACGAGGAACTGGCCAATCTATGGGTCAAGGCGGTGCCGTTTCACCGGGTGCTTCCAACCCTCGCCCGCTTCGGGCTGCGGGGGATGCTGATGCGGATCAGGCTGTTCAGCCGAATTCTGGAAAAGGCCCGCGCGGCACACCTGGATTACTGAGTCACCCTGGCTGGGCAGCCGCCGGAAGAGCGATTCTTTCCGGTGGCTATCGTTATCGCCATCTGCTAAAGTTCCGGCCATGAAAACCCGCGACAGAATCATCGAAACCGCCATCGAACTCTTCAACGGGCAGGGGACCAAGGCGGTGACCACCAACCATATCGCCGCTGCAGCAGGCATCAGCCCCGGCAACCTCTACTACCATTTCCGCAACAAGGAAGACATCATCCGCGCCATCTTCGAGCAGATGGACGCCTACGGCCTGGAGCAGTACCGGCTCATTACCGACGTATGTCCCGTCGGCACCCTGGAGGCGATGGAACGGACTTTCGTCATGATCCAGGAGTACAACTGGCGTTACCGCTTTTTCAAGCGCGAGTTGACGGCCCTGATCATGGCCGACCCTCTCCTGCGGGAGCGTTTCCAGCAGACGCACCACGCCCTGCTTGCCCTGGTTCGGCACTCCGTTGACAGCTCAATGGAGTTGGGGGTGATCAGAACTCTTCCAGAGCGGGAACGGGCGCTGCTGACCGAGGAGATCTGGCTGATTGCGCTTTTCTGGCTAAACTACCTGGAAGTGGGGGGAGAGGAAGTCAACGACAATACCCTCGGGAGGGGGATTGAGCTTCTCCGGAACATTCTTGAAGCTTATGGTGCGCAGGTGGACCGCTGATCGTAACGTTCTGCGGCGCGCTGCGGTGGGAGGCGGAATGCATGCAGCTGTTTTGTGGATAGCGAAACTAAATTTTTTAGTATCGCTAAAATTTTAGTTTCGCTATACTCCTCCGGTGAGCACTCTCGCCTTTACCCTCATCGTAATATCCGCCGTGATGCACGCCCTCTGGAACCTGCTGGTGAAGCGGAGCCGGCACAAGACGGTCTTCATCTGGTGGATGTTCGTGGCCTCCAGCGCCCTTTTTACCGTTACGATACCGTTTCTGCCGGAGCGGTTTCGGTGGCCCGACCCCTCGACCTTCCTGCTGGTGACGGCGGGGGCGGTCTGCTTCGTCCTCTACCATCTCCTCAACGGCCGCGCCTACCGGGGGGGCGACCTGTCGGTGGTTTACCCCCTTTCCCAGACTTCCATGGTGTACGTTCCCGTCTGGGGGATGAGCATCCTGGGGGAGCGGTTGTCGATGCCGGGTGTTGCCGGCATCCTGCTGGTGATCCTGGGGGCGTTTTCGGTGCAAATGGAGCGCATCTCCCTGGACGAATTCCTCCGACCCTTCCGCAACCTCGGTTCCTCCACGGTGCAGAATGCCCTGGCGGCGGGGTTCATCTACTCCCTCGGCTCCATCGCCGAGAAGGTGGGGGTGCGGCACTACTCACCCCTCTACTTCACCTATTTCCTCGTGCTCATCATGCTGGGGCTGATGTCGGTCAATCTCCTTCGCTCCTGCTATCGTCCCCTTGTCGTTGAGGAACTGCGGGAGCACTGGCGGCTCATCCTCATAAGCGGACCGATCATGATGGCATCTTTCCTCACCTTCCGCTACGGCCTGAACCTCTCCCCCATGAGCTATGCGGTGCCGGTGCGCCAGGTGAGCATCCTCATGGGGGTGCTCATCGGCATCCTCTTCCTGGGGGAGTCGTGCGGCCGCATCAGGCTAGGCGCGGCGCTGGTGATCCTGGCCGGGGCCGTCATGATACGGCTGGGATAATGCAACCTGTTTTCTAGGATGGATGTGTTGTCGTTTTTCCGGTGGCAAGGTGTTTGCCCACGGCTGTGAGCACCGCGTCGAACTCGGCAACAAAAAGGGCAAGGAGAGGGTCGCAGCATTCGGAACCTTTTCGCAGAGCCGTCTCGAGGTCACGGGCAATGGTCTGGAGTTGCAACGCCGCCACCAGGCCGGCGGCGCTCTTGATGGCGTGGGCGATATCGGCTGCCCGGCATCGGTTCCCCCTTTCCATTTCCGCGCGTACTTCCTCGGCCGTTTCCCCGTAGTCCTTCACGAATTGCCGCAGCAGTTGCCGGTGCAGATCGCGATTCCCCCCGATTTGCCTGATGCCCTCTTCCCAATCGGTGGGCAAAGGCCGGTTTGGCGATTCGCCGTTTGTTTCGGGGCACTGTTGCGCCTCTGCCGCCGGCGCGACAGTGCCGCAAGGAAGCTGAAGCAGGCGGCCTATCTCCTGCAGCAGGGCTGCAGGAGGATACGGTTTGCATAGGTAGCCGTTCATGCCGGCATTGATGCTTGCCCGGACATCATCGTCATTTTCGCTGGCCGTGAAAGCGAGGATGGGGAGGGCGTCGATGCCTGGCTTCGATAGTTGGCGGATCTGATGGGCAGCCGTCAGCCCATCCATGACCGGCATCATGATGTCCATGATCACCAGGTCGAAGTTCTGCTCCTTGACCAACTCGATTGCTTCGGCACCGTTATTGGCGATAGTTACCTCCATGCCGGCTTTTGTCAGGGTAGCGACTGCGAGTCTCTGATTGCAAAGGGCGTCCTCCGCCAGGAGTATCCGCTTGCCGGCCAGTGAATTCCCCGAGAGATTTTTCCCGGGGCCTCCTGCCCCATTGGTGTTCGGCATGTTCCCTCCAACTTTCGGGAATACCGTGACTTCGTGAATGCTTGCGAAGCCCGGTTTGTGTCCCTGGTTTATTCATCGACTCCTGTTATTTGTTGCTTTAGAAAAACTTGTTCCACCTCGGCTTCCGAAAACATCTTTTCCGGGTCAATAATGATCAGCATCTGAGCCGCCAGGTTGATTACCCCGATGAGGCATTGGTGGCTGTCGCTGCCTGACAGCATGGTGGGGGGATACTGGATGTCGCTCCCCGAGACACGCATTACCTCGGAAACGGTATCAACCTTGAATCCCATCAGGGAGTTCCCGACGGTCATGACGATGATCCGGGTCCGGCTGTCGCTTTCGGCCAGTTGAAAGCCAAACCTCTCGCGCATAGATATGACAGGAATCAAGCTTCCCCTAAGGTTGATGATCCCTTCCACGTATGGGGGGGCTGTTGGAACGTGGGTAATGGAGGGAAGCCGTATTATTTCGCTTACTTTTAATACGTCAACCCCGAATTGCTCTCCCTCGACGGTAAAGCTGACGAGTTGCGTCAGTTCGTATCTCACCGCTGCCGGTTCCTCTGCAACAAGGGCATGTGCCATGATTTTCTCCCGTTATCCCTGCATTGAAAGGGGGAGCGTCATTATCTCCTTCCCCCAGCAACCCTGCTGATAGTCTCATGCCAGGCTGAACCGGCTCACAAGGGTCTGCAAGTCGGTAGCCTGCCGGGCAAGCTGTGCCGCCGCCCCGGCCGTTTCCTCGGCCCCGTTTGCCGTCTGGTGCACCACTTCTGTGATCTGCTGGATGTTGGTGGTCACTTCACTGGTGGTTGCGGTCTGCTGCTCGGCAGCGGTGGCTATCTGGCTCACCTGCATGGCCACTTCGTTTATGCGGCTCAGGATATCTTCCAGCGCTTCACCCGATTTCTGGGCCGACACCGCACCCTTTTCGGCCTCCTGAACCCCCTCGTCCATGGCGCGTACTGCATCCCGGGTCTCGCTCTGGATCGTCTTGATCATGGCACCGATCTCCTTGGTGGCCTTGGTGGTGCGCTCTGCCAGCGCCCGCACTTCGTCGGCGACAACGGCGAAGCCGCGTCCCTGTTCCCCGGCTCGCGCAGCTTCAATGGCGGCGTTCAGGGCCAGAAGGTTCGTCTGATCGGCGATGTCCTCAATGGTTCCGATGATTTCGCCGATTTCCTCCGAGCGGGTTCCCAGGGCTTCAACCGTTCTGGACGTCTGGCGCACCCGGTCGGCGATGACCCCCATGCCGGTTATGGTTTCCTGAACGATCTTGGCGCCGGCGGTTGCCGATGCGGTGGACTGCATGGAGGCATCGGCTGCTGCACCGCAGTTGCGGGCGATGTCCGAACTGGTGGCTGCCATTTCTTCACTCGCCGTGGCAACGGTGCCGCTCTGGGAGGCCACTTCTTCCGCGCCGGTGGCGATCTGCTCGGACGTTGCATGGAGCTGTGAGGAGGCGGCCGCGATGCCTGTGGATATGGTTACGGTCTGGATTACCATGTCACGGAGGCTTCTCACCATGTTTCCCATGGCGGAGAGCACCTGTCCGGTCTCGTCGCCCGACGTGGCGACGACATCAACCGTCAGGTCGCCGTCGGCCAAGCGGTTGGCGACTTCGACTGCCTTGCCCAATGGGGCGGTGATTATCCGGGAGATGATCAAGCCGAGGCCGACGGCCATAATCACGCCGATAACCGCGAGCATAGTCATAAGCCGCGAGGCCGATGTGGCAACGGCGTTGTTATTTTCTGCGGTCAGCTTGGCCTGCTTCTCTTTCGACTCCATCAGCTTGTCCAGCAACTCCTGCTCGTGAAATGCCGCTTTCTTGGCGTCGCCATGCATCAGCTCCACCGCCTCGGCATCCCTGCCGGCTTCGTCGAGCTGCAATACTTTGTCGGAAAGCCCTATGTACGCCTTTCGTGTTTCCTTGAACTCGGTAAAAAGTCTCCGCCCATCTTCGGTCAGGATTGTCTTTTCGAAGCGTTCAGCCCTCTCGGTTATTATTTGGCGAAGCTGAAGGATTTTTTCCACATTATGCTGTCGTTCCGTCGGCTCTCTCTCTTCCACTGCGTCGCGCAAGTTAATCCTGATCCGCTGGAAGGCGACAGACATGTTGCCCAGATCGCCCAGGGGAACGGTTACCTTTTCGTTGAGTTTAATGCTTTCGTCTTTAAGCTGGTGAATCTTCAAGATGCCGACAACCCCGATGATGGCGGCGACCATGGCCACCGAAACAAATCCTGCAATGAGCTTCGTGCCAACCTTGAAATTGTTGAACCATTTCATGCCGATTCCTCCTGATGATTTAATAAGTCTCTTGGTGTAACCCTTGCGGTACCTTCGGTGCATATCAGGTGCTGGCGCGGGAAAATCGCTCGATGCGGCTGTCAAGCTAGGCTGAATAGGGGTGAATCTTCCCCTTCGTATCACGGCGAGTTCTTCGGCGCTGAGTACGTAACCCTAATCCCGACAAGCATCTTGCAGGAGATTTTGCCGCTTCCTGCCGAAAGGCATCGTCTGCCGGCAAGCATCCCAGAAATTTCCCACACCTACCTGTGACATGGTTGTTTTCCTGTTCTGTCCCGCAGCGGGACAGTTGCCAATGCTGTTACCCTTAATGTGGCAGGAGTGGTGCCAATTTGTAGATGTAAGTGATTACAGCTATTTATGGTGTTGCGTGCTTTTTGTATTGTCCCTTGAGGGGACAGTGTGGCCTGGGAGGGGACACATGCGGCGGGAAAATGATCGAGGGGAGTTTCAGGAGCGGTAGAAGGCCTTGCGGTTTATCCGAAGGAATTGGGAGGCCTTTGACTTGTTGCCGCCGCACCGCTCCAGGGTTATTGCTAGGATGCGGTCGGTGAGGGCATCGAGGGAGATCTGGTCTGATGGGAGCGTCAGGGTGTAGGTTGTGGTTCCGGGACTGCTCACGGTCTGGATATCGTCGGCCGGCCCCGTTCCTATTCCCAGGTGGGAAGGGCGGATGAGTTCGCCGTCGGTGAGGATGGCGGCCCGCTCCAGGCAGTTGCGCAGTTCCCGGACATTGCCGGGCCATGGGTAATCGAGCATGATATTCATGGCTTCCTGGGATATGCCGGGGAGCGGTTTGCCGAGGTGCTGACGCAACTGGTCGAGGACATGTTCGCACAGCAGGGGGATGTCGTCCTTGCGTTCCCTGAGGGGGGGGATGGTAAGGGGAAAGACGTTGATCCGGTGGTAGAGGTCCTCCCGGAATTTGCCGGAAGCAACCAGGCTGACCAGGTTGCGGTTTGTGGCCACGATGACCCGGCAGTCGGCCAGCAGCGGAGTGTTGCTGCCGATCTTCTCGAAGACCCGTTCCTGGAGGACCCGCAGGAGCTTTGCCTGGAGCGGCAGGGGCATGTCGCCGATCTCGTCCAGGAGGATCGTCCCGCCTCGGGCCATGCTGAATTTCCCTTCCCGATCCCGATCGGCGCCGGTGAAGGCTCCCCGTACATGGCCGAAAAGCTCGCTTTCCAGAAGATGCTCGGGGATAGCGGCGCAGTTGACTGCAACAAATCCGGCAGGGAGCCCATTGCCGGCAAAGTGGATGGCGCGCGCCAGCACTTCCTTGCCTGCACCGCTCTCACCGTAAATGGCCACCGTGGTCTGCCGGGCCGACGCGACCCTGGCGGCCAGTTCCAGAAGTTCCTTCATGGCCGGGTTGACGGTGACGATGCTCTGGAAGGTGAATCGCTCCCGCAGCAATCCCGTGATCTGCTGGTTTTCGCGGATGACGTGATGATGGTCGAGGGCGCGCCGGATGGTGATACCCAGGACATCCGGGTTGTAAGGTTTCTCCAGATAATCGTAGGCGCCCCGCCGCATGGCCTCCACGGCGCTTTCGACGCTCCCGTGGCCGGTGAGAACTATTATGGGAAGGCCGGGATGGCGCTTGTGAACCTGTTCAATGAGTTCAAGGCCGTCCATTCCCGGCATCATCAGGTCGGAGATGATCAGGTCGACCGCTTGCTGTTCGAGGATGGCCAGTGCCTCTTGTCCGACTGACGCGGTCAGGGGGGTGAACCCAGCCTCGCGCAGGTGATTTTCGAGGAGAAGCAGAAAAATCTGCTGATCGTCTACCGCTAGGATTTTCGGGTCGCCCATGGTTCAGATGGCCTTTGCGTTCTCTATTGCAGTTCACTTTAAGTCTTATCGGCAAGAATGAAGATTTATTCACTGCGAATAATAATTTTGAAAATTGCAATAAAATCGAATCATTATATTAATTCTTGAGGCTGGGTCGGCTTTCTGTTAAGTTTTTTTGCATGTTCGAGGCTGTGCGTGGGGAGAGGAGTCCGGCCCCTGCCCATGAGCAGGCAAAGGAGGCGAACGGATGCTCGGAAAACTCGTCTGGTTGGTGATTTCGGCGGTTGCGGCGATTTCACTTGCCGTGGTGGCTGGGGTTGTGAATCCGGGGGAGAAGGTGAACGCCCTCTGGCTCGTGACTGCCGCCGCCTGTTTCTACCTGGTTGCCTACCGCTTCTACGGCGCCTTCCTGGCGGCGAAGGTTCTCTCCCTCGATGCCCACCTGAAAACTCCGGCCCGGCGCCTGGCCGACGGCATGGACTACCACCCCACCAACCGCTGGGTCCTCTTCGGCCACCACTTCGCGGCCATCGCCGGGGCCGGTCCCCTCATCGGCCCGATGCTGGCGGCCCAGTTCGGCTACCTGCCGGGATTCCTCTGGATTCTCATCGGGGCAGTGGTGGTGGGGGCGGTGCACGATATGGTGATCCTGGCGGCGTCGGTGCGGCGCAACGGCCGATCCCTGGCCCGGATCGCCAAGGACGAGATCGGGCCGGTGGGGGGGCTGGCGGCGTCGCTGGCCATCCTCTTCATCCTGATCGTGGCCCTGGCGGGGCTCGGCCTTGCGGTGGTGAACTCCCTGGCCAATAGCCCCTGGGGGACTTTCACCATCTTCCTCACCATCCCCATTGCCCTCTTCATGGGGCTCTACCTCTACAAGCTCCGCCCCGGCCGGGTGGGGGAGGTGAGCGCCATCGGTTTCGTGCTCCTTCTGCTGGCGGTATTCAGCGGCCACTTCATTCCCGGTTCTCCCCTTGAGCCCTTCTTCAGTCTCGGGAAGGGGGGGCTTACCCTTGCCATGGCAGCCTACGGCCTCATCGCTTCCATTCTCCCGGTCTGGATGCTCCTCTGCCCCCGGGACTACATCTCCACCTACATGAAGATCGGCACGGTGAGCCTTCTGGCCGTCGGCGTCATCTTCATGGCTCCCACCATCCAGATGCCGGCCGTGACCTCGTTCGTTTCCGGCGGCGGGCCGGTGATCCCCGGCAAGCTCTTCCCATTCATGTTCATTACCATTGCCTGTGGCGCGGTTTCGGGGTTCCATTCCCTCATATCCTCGGGCACCACGCCGAAGATGATCATGAGCGAACGGGAGATACCGATGATCGGCTATGGGGCCATGCTGGCCGAGGGTTTCGTGTCGGTCATGGCGCTGGTGGCGGCCACAATCCTCATCCCCGGCGACTACTTCGCCATCAACACGAAGCTCTCCTTCGACGCCATCGCGGCCCTGGGGTTTCCCATCGACCGGGTGCGGGAGCTGTCGGCCATGGTGGGGACCGACATCGTCGGCCGCCCCGGCGGCGCCGTTTCCCTGGCGGTGGGGATGGCTTCCATCCTGTCGTCGCTCCCCGGCATGAAGGGGCTCATGCCCTACTGGTACAACTTCGCCCTCATGTTCGAGGCCCTCTTCATCCTCACCACCGTCGATACCGGCACCAGGGTGGCCCGCTTTCTCCTCCAGGAGCTGGGGAGCCGGGTCTATGCGCCCCTGGGGCGGCAGCGCTGGCTTCCCGGCATCATTTTCACGAGCGCTGTCGTGGTGGCCGCATGGTCATACCTGATATGGTCCGGCAACGTCTCCACCATCTGGCCCATGTTCGGGGTGTCGAACCAGCTCCTGGCGGCCATTGCCCTCGGGGTCGGCACCACTATCCTCATCAAAACCGGCAAGGTCCGCTACGCCTGGACTACGTTGATCCCCATGGCTTTCATGTACGTGACGACGTTCGCCGCCTCGTGGGACCTCGTGGGCATTTTTCTCGGCAAGGCCGCCACGGCTCCCGCGGCATCGGAAGCCCTGACCTTCAGGATGAACGCCGGGCTGGTGGCGGTGATGGCTGTCCTGGCGGTGGTGACCCTGATCGATATGCTCTACAAGTGGTACGGCTACCTCACCGAGAAGAGGCCCATTGCCACAAGCGAGGTGCTGGAGTATGAGGATGCCGCGTAGCCGCACCATGATCGTCACCATCATCGCCGCCATGGCCGAGAATCGCGTGATCGGAAAAGACGGCGCCATGCCGTGGCACATCCCCGACGATCTGGCCCGGTTCAAGTCCATAACCATGGGGCACCCGGTCATCATGGGCCGGAAGACCTTCGAGTCCTTGGGACGCCCGCTTCCGGGGCGGCAGAATATCGTCCTTACCCGCCGGGAAGGATATGCCCCCGAAGGTGTGACCGTCGCCCGCACCCTTGACGAGGCCCTGGAGCTGGCCGGTGCCGCCCGCGAGGTGTTCATCTGCGGCGGCGGCGAGGTTTACCGGGAGGTTCTGCCGCTTGCGGGCCGCATCCTTCTCACGGTTATCCATGACGCGTACGAAGGGGATACGGTTTTTCCGGAGATCCCCGGCGATTTTCAGGAGATGGAGCGGATTTCCGGCGAGGGGGCGCCCCCCCATGAGTTTCTCTCTTTCGAGCGCCGGAGGGAGCTGACGCCATGACCAGCCGCCGCTTTTCCGTATTCCTTGTCCCGGCTGCGGACGACCGCCGTTGGGCCGAAGGGGTGATCCGCGAGCTTGCCGCCCGCTATGACGCGCCTCCCTTCGAACCCCACGTCACCGTCTATGGCGGGAGCTACGATACGGATGCCGACCTGGAGCCGGTGCGCCGGGCCCTTGCCGAGGCGGCGGCCGGAACTGGCCCCATCACCCTGCGGGTGACGGGGCTCGGTGTGACGGAGGAGTACTTTCGGTCCCTCTTTGTTGCCTTCGGGGATGAGCCCCCCCTGAGCCGGGTTCATGAAATGGTGAAGGGGGCGGTGGCCGCCGATTCGGGGCACGTGCTCATGCCGCACCTCTCGCTGCTCTATGCCGACATGCCGCTGGCAGCAAAGGAGATGGCGGCGCGCACCGTCTCCCTGGACAGGCAGGAGATGCGCTTTGACGAGCTGAAGATCGTTGCCCCAGACCCGGTGACCGGCTGGAGCGACGCCCGGAGGTGGCAGACCCTTTTTCGGGTGCGGCTCGGGGCGCCGGCGAAGGGGGTGAAGGCGGTCCTCTTCGACTATGGCGGGGTGCTGGCCGAGGAGGGGTTCCGGGAGGGGCTCTTCGAGCTCGCCCGGCGCCAGGGGCTGGACCCAATCGCGCTTCACGGTGCCGGCATGGAGGCGGTCTATGAGAGCGGCTATGTCCTGGGGACGGGGAGCGAGAGCGCGTTCTGGTGCATGGTGCGGGAGCGGACCGGCCTGCGGGGTAGCGCCCGGGAGCTGACATCAGTCATCCTGGACCGCTTCGTTCTCCGCCCCGGGATGCTGGAGCTGGTGCGGGCACTTCGTGCAAAAGGGTACATCACCGCAATCGTCAGCGACCAGACCGACTGGCTGGAATGGCTTGACCGGCGTGACGGCTTCTTCCGGGAATTCGACCGGGTATTCAACAGCTACCGCCTCGGCAAGGGGAAGCGCGATCCGTCCCTCTTTGACGATGTGGCGCGGGAGTTGGGCATCGACCCCCGTGATGCGGTCTTTGTGGATGACATGCTGGCAAACGTTGTCCGGGCCGAGAGCCGGGGGATGCGGGGGATCGTTGCCGATGGCGAGCCGCAGCTGCGGCGTGAGCTCAAACGGTTCGTGGAGGTGTGACATGCGTGCGATGATTTTCGACGGGGCGGGGATGCCCCTTCGTCTTGCCGATGTGCCGGTGCCGGAGCCGGGTGCCGGGGAAGTGCTCCTAAAGGTCCACGCCTGCGGCATCTGCCGCACTGACCTCCACATCGTGGACGGCGAACTGACGGAGCCGAAGCTCCCCCTCATTCCCGGCCACCAGATAGTGGGGAGCGTGGTGCGCCTCGGTGCCGGAGTCCATCGCTTCGCGGAGGGAACCAGGGTGGGGGTGCCGTGGCTGGGGGCCACCTGCGGCACCTGCCGCCACTGCACTTCCGGGCGGGAGAACCTGTGCGACCATGCCCTGTTCACCGGCTACCAGCGAAACGGCGGTTTCGCCGAGTACACGGTGGCCGATGCCCGTTTCTGCTTCCCGATCCCCGAAGGGTACCCGGACCTGCAGGCGGCGCCGCTCCTCTGCGCCGGGCTCATCGGCTACCGCTCCCTGGTCATGGCGGGGGACGCGGAGCACCTCGGGGTCTACGGCTTCGGCGCAGCGGCGCATATTGTAACCCAGGTGGCCGCTTTCCAGGGGCGCAAGGTTTTCGGATTTACCCGGCCCGGCGACGGTGAAGGGCAGGCATTCGCCCGGGAGATGGGGGCGGTTTGGGCGGGAAGTTCGTCGGAGCTTCCTCCCGAGGAACTGGATGCCGCCATCATATTCGCCCCGGCGGGAGAGCTGGTGCCGGCCGCGCTCCGGGCGCTGGGGAAGGGGGGGGGCGTCGTCTGCGGGGGCATCCACATGAGCGATATCCCGCAGTTCCCCTACGACATCCTCTGGGGAGAACGGAGCATCAGGTCCGTCGCCAACCTCACGCGCCGGGACGGCGAGGAGTTCCTTGCCCTGGCGCCGCGGGTGCCGGTGCGGACTGAAGTTCAATCCTATCCGCTTGAGGCTGCCAACGAAGCCCTGGGCGATCTGCGCCGTGGAGCGATCCGGGGGGCAGGGGTCCTGGTGGTGACGTAAGCTGTAAATATTTTTTCTGCTAAATGGCTGCATGATTGTCGAAATTTGTTATGGTGACATTTTTTTTATCTTTGTTTGTTGAGGATTTTTGATTAATTGTAGTCCCTTACATCGCTTCGCGATGCCGTTATATAACTGGCTCGAATCTTGAAAATAGATTGGTCAGATGGACGGCAGTTCCTAAGGGGGTTAGCGAGGCGCACCATGCAGGCATTACATGATGACGAGTGGTTTGAGCGGGGGGTCGAGGCGCTGGACAACGGTAATGTCTATATGGCGCGCTCCTGTTTTGAACATGTGGCTCGGGTGGGTGCAAATCCGGAAGCCTTTTCCTATCTTGCCCTCTGCCAGGCAAAGACCCGTGGCAAGTTCAGCGACTCCATATCCCTTGCCCGCAGCGCCATTGCCCGCGAACCGGACAATCCCCGCCTGTACGAGAATCTGGGAAGAATCTATTATCTGGCGGGGATGAGGCTTGAGGCGGTGGAAGTCCTGCGCGAGGGGGTGAGGCGCGGAGCCGGTGAAAATGCGGTGAACGAACTGAAGCGGATTGGTACCCGGAAGCCGCCACCCTTTCGCTGGCTGCACCGCAACCATGTCCTCAACAAGTACACCGGCATTTTGCTGGCGCGGCTCAAGCTGCGGTAGGGTGGGAGAGAAAAGGGGCGTCCGGATAACCGGGCGCCCTTTCCAGTTTCAGGCTGAGATTGACGGGATTGGAGGTCCGATGGTACCTTGTCCCCCATGGAATTGACCTGCTCCGAAGCCATAGTTCTTGCCTCCATGGATTTTCGCGAGAGCGACCGCATCGTCACCCTCTTCACATTGGAGCACGGGAAGGTGCGGGGCGTGGCCAAGGGGGCCAAGCGGAGCGCCCGGCGTTTCGGCCCGGCGCTGGAGCCCTTCGCGCGCATTCGCGTGGAGATGGTTGTGAGGGAAGGGCTCTCATCGGTGCGGGGGGCCGACGTGGTTACCCTCTATCCCGGAATCCGCGGTGACCTTTACGCCATCGGCCTTGCCGGCTATGCCGTTGAGCTTACGGACCGCTACCTTCCCGATGGGGCGCCGGCCCCCCGGCTCTACCGGCTTCTGACCGCATACCTGGAGCGGCTCGATGCCGGGGAAACCGCCGCTTCGGACCGGCGTTTTTTCGAGGCGAATTTTCTCAATATTCTCGGTTATCGCATATCGCTCGACCAGTGCGCGTCGTGCGGCGTTGATATTCCGCCGGAGGGTTCCCGGCGGGTGGGTGGGGGGGGAGCGGTGCTCTGTGCCGGTTGCGGCCGTCACGGCATCACCCTTGGAGCGGAAGCTGCGGCGCTTCTCGGGCGATGCCTCGAAACCGGCCGGTTCGGAACCGTGCACTTTTCACCCCCCGCCCTGCGTGAGGCGGGGGCGCTTCTCGACAGCGCCATCGCCGTCCATCTGACCCGTCCACTCAACTCCATTGCCTTTCTTAAACAGATTGAGCCCGATTAATCCTTGACACGCTCGGCCGGACGATGTAATCTTTCCGACTCTAATTGTGCGTAACTTGGACTCTTTTTAAGTTTCGTCAAACACTGTTTATAACGGGTAAAGAGCTTTGTTTTTTACCGACGGAGGAGCCGTTTTGACGTTTCAAGATCTGATTCTCTCCCTCCAGGGGTACTGGGCCAAGCAAGGCTGCGTGATTCAGCAGCCCTATGACACCGAAAAAGGTGCCGGTACCTTCAACCCCGCGACATTCCTCCGCGTCATAGGCCCCGAGCCGTGGAACGTGGCCTATGTCGAGCCTTCCCGCCGTCCCACCGACGGCCGCTACGGCGAAAACCCCAACCGACTCCAGCACTATTACCAGTTCCAGGTCATCATGAAGCCGTCTCCCCTCAATATCCTGGATCTCTACCTGGATTCCCTGCGGGCCTTCGGCATCGATCCCCAGAAGCACGACATCCGTTTCGTTGAGGACGACTGGGAGTCGCCGACCCTGGGAGCCTGGGGCCTCGGCTGGGAGGTATGGCTTGACGGGATGGAGATCACCCAGTTCACCTACTTCCAGCAGGCGGGCGGCATCGACCTGAAGCCCGTAGCCTCGGAGATTACCTACGGCTGCGAGCGGATCGCCATGTACCTCCAGGGTGTGGACAACGTCTACGACCTGGAATGGGTCAAGGGGGTCAGCTACGGCGACATCCACCATCGGAGCGAGGTGGAATTCTCCACCTACAACTTCGAGGAGGCGGATGTGGCGATGCTTCTCCAGCTCTTCACCATGTACGAGAAGGAGTGCGTCCGGCTGGTGGAGCGGGGGCTTGTGCTCCCCGCCTACGATTACGTCATGAAATGCTCCCACACCTTCAACCTCCTGGATGCGCGTGGGGCCATCTCGGTCACCGAGCGCGCCTCCTACATCGGCCGGGTGCGGAACGTGGCGCGGCTGTGCGCCGAAGGGTACCTGAAATTACGCGAAAGCCTCGGCTTCCCGCTGTTGAAAGGAGGCCGTTAGCATGAGCAAGGAGCTTTTTCTTGAAGTAGGCACCGAAGAGATTCCGTCGGGTTTCATCCCCAAGGCCATGGCCGAGATAGAGGCCCTTCTCGCGAAGGAGCTGGAACACGCCCGCCTCACCTATGGCGAAATTCGCACGCTCGGCACGCCGCGCCGCCTTGCTGTTGCGGTCAGCGGACTGCCGACGGTGCAGCCCGATGCCGAGATAACCGCCCTCGGACCGGCAAAGAACGTGGCCTTCAATGCCGAGGGGAAACCGACCAAAGCTGCCGAAGGTTTTGCCCGCGGGCAGGGGGTGGACGTTGCTTCCCTTACCCTGGTCTCCACCGAGAAGGGCGAGTATGTTGCTGCCGTTCGCAAGGAGAGCGGCCGTCCGGTGACGGATCTCCTGGGCGAGATCCTGCCGCGGCTCCTGGGGAACATCTCCTTCCGCAAGTCCATGCGCTGGGGCGATCTGGATGTGCGCTTCGCGCGGCCCATCCACTGGATCGTGGCCCTGTTCGACGGGGTCGTGGTCCCCTTCAGCTTCGGCAACATCGAGAGCGGCACCATCTCCCGCGGGCACCGTTTCATGGCTAACCAGCCCTTCCCGGTGCGGGACTTCGCCCACTATCTTGAAGAGTGCGAGCGCCACTTCGTCATCCCCGACCCGGAGCGGAGAAAAGAAATCATCCGCCGGGAGGTTCACCGGGTTGCCAAACTGGCCGGCGGTCATGTCCTCCCCGATGAGGGGCTCCTGGAAGAGGTTGCATATCTCTGCGAATATCCGAGCGCGGTCCACGGCACCTTCTCCGCCGAGTTCCTGAAGGTTCCCCGGGAGGTCCTCATCACCTCCATGCGGAACCATCAACGCTATTTCTCCGTCGTCGACGAGGACGGGAAGCTCCGCCCCGCCTTCATCACCATCAACAACACCCTGACCGACGACCCCTCCGTGGTCATCAAGGGGAACGAGCGGGTGCTCCGTGCCCGTCTTTCCGATGCCCGCTTCTTCTTCGAGGAAGATCAGAAGGTGAAGCTGGAAACCAGGGTGGAATCGTTGAAAAGCGTTGTTTACCAGCAGAAGCTGGGCACCTCCTTCGAGAAGATGGAGCGCTTCCGGGCTCTGGCCGAAGGGCTTGCCGGCCTCCTCAATCCGGCGGTTAAGGAAAAGGCCAGCCGGACCGCGTTCCTCTGCAAGGCCGATCTCGTCTCCGGCATGGTGGGCGAGTTCCCCGAGGTGCAGGGGATCATGGGGCGCGAATACGCCCTCATCGAAGGGGAGGATGCGGAGGTGGCCGCAGCCATTGCCGAACACTACCTCCCGACCCAGGCGGGGGGCGAGCTTCCGGCTTCGGACATCGGTGCCTTCGTCTCCATCGCGGACAAGCTTGATACCATCTGCGGCTGCTTCGGCGTGGGACTCATCCCCACCGGCTCCGCCGATCCCTACGCTCTGCGCCGTTCTGCCCTGGGCATCATCAATATCATCCTGGACAAGGAGTACCGCATCTCCCTTGAGGAGCAGGTGGACAAGGCTCTGGGGCTGTTGGCAGCAAAACTGACCCGCCCCGTTGCCGAGGTTAAGGCGGATGTTGTGGAGTTCTTCCGGGGCCGTTTCGTGAATCTCATGGCCGACCGCTATGCCGCCGATGCGGTCGAGGCGGCCGTGTCGGCCGGTTGCTCCGACCTGGTGGATGCCGAGGCCCGGATTGCCGCCCTGGCTGCCTTCAAGCTGCAATCCGATTTCGAACCCCTTGCCGTGGCTTTCAAGCGGGTCGGCAACATCGTGAAGGACGGGGTGGACGTGCCCGTGGACCCGAAACTGTTCCAGGACCCCGCCGAGGGTGGGCTTCACAAGGCTGTCCAGGCCGTTGCCGCCACCGTACGCAAGAAGATCGAGGAGAGGGCTTACCTGGACGCCCTTACCGAGATTGCCGCCCTTCGGGGGCCGGTCGATACATTCTTCGACAAGGTCATGGTCATGGCCGAGGACGAACGGGTGCGGACCAACCGCCTTGCGCTCCTGACAGGGATCGCAAGGATGCTCGGCACCATGGCCGACTTCGCCAAGATAGCCGCCTAGCTCACGCTAGGCGGCTTTTTTTATGTTTTAGTCCGGCTGAACTGTGTTGAGTAACACTTAAGGTGAATTTAATAAGGCCGAAAAGAGTTTATTGTCAATAAATGGCGGCGTAACCGTCACAACCACAGAGGAGGAGTGCAATGGCTGAAAAGTATGTCTATTTCTTCGGTAACGGCAATGCAGAGGGAAAAGCCGACATGAAGAACCTGCTGGGGGGCAAGGGGGCCAACCTGGCGGAAATGACAGCAATCGGACTGCCGGTTCCCCCCGGCTTCACCATCACCACCGAGGTATGCACCTACTACTACGCCAACAACCAGACTTATCCGGCGTCCCTTGCGGCCGAAGTGGCCGGGAACCTGAAGCAGGTGGAGGCCATCATGGGGCGGACCTTCGGCGATCCGAAGAATCCCCTGCTGGTTTCGGTTCGCTCCGGTGCCCGCGCCTCCATGCCGGGTATGATGGATACGATTCTCAACCTGGGCCTCAACGACGAAACGGTGCAGGGGATCATCGCCCAGAGCGGCGACGAGCGCTTCGCCTATGACGCCTACCGCCGGTTCGTGCAGATGTACTCCGACGTTGTCATGGGGATGGACAAGGATGCCCTGGAGCACCTGCTGGAGGAAAAGAAGGAGGCTAAAGGGGTAAAGCTCGACACGGAGCTCACCGCTGCCGACTGGAAAGAACTGGTTGGGAAGTTCAAGGCAAAAATCAAGGACGTTCTCGGAGTCACTTTCCCCGAAAATCCCCAGGATCAACTCTGGGGCGCCGTGGGTGCCGTTTTCGGCTCCTGGATGAATCAGCGGGCCATCACCTATCGCCGGCTTAACGGCATCCCCGCCGACTGGGGCACCGCCGTCAACGTCCAGTCCATGGTCTACGGCAACATGGGGAACGATTGCGCCACCGGCGTCGCCTTCACCCGCGACCCCTCCACCGGCGAGAACTATTTCTACGGCGAGTACCTGGTCAATGCCCAGGGCGAGGACGTGGTTGCCGGCATCCGGACCCCGCAGCCCATCAATCGCTCCAACAGCAAGGACTCCACGCTTCCCGCCATGGAAGAGGTCATGCCCGAGTGCTACAAGCAGCTGGTGGATATCCGCGGCATCCTGGAGAAGCACTACAGGGACATGCAGGATATCGAGTTCACCATCGAGAAGGGCAAACTCTTCATGCTCCAGACCCGCAACGGCAAGCGGACCGCCAAGGCGGCCATAAAGGTTGCCGTGGATATGGTGAATGAAGGGCTCATCGACGAGAAGACCGCGGTCCTGCGGGTCTCTCCGTCACAGCTTGACCAGCTCCTCCACCCCTCCCTTGACCCCAAGGCCAAGAAGAATGTCATTGCCAAGGGGCTTCCCGCATCGCCGGGCGCCGCATCGGGCGAGGTGGTCTTCACTGCCGATGAGGCCGAGGCCGCCGGCCGGCTCGGGCTCAAGGTCATCCTGGTCCGGGTTGAAACTTCCCCGGAAGACATTCACGGCATGCATGCGGCCCAGGGAATCCTCACCGCCAGGGGGGGAATGACCTCCCACGCGGCGGTGGTGGCCCGGGGGATGGGCAAGTGCTGCGTGGCCGGTTGCGGCGACATCAAGGTGGATTATGCCGCCGGCCAGTTCATGACTGCCAAGGGGGAACTGGTCAAGAAGGGGGACACGATTACCCTCGACGGTTCAACCGGCGAGGTTATGCTCGGCGAGGTGCCCACCGTGGCACCCCAGCTCACCGGCGACTTCGGCATCCTCATGGGGTGGGTCGACAACTACCGCAAGCTCAAGGTGCGGACCAATGCCGACACACCCAACGACTCCCGGGTGGCCCGCGAATTCGGCGCTGAGGGGATCGGCCTTTGCCGTACCGAGCATATGTTCTTCGAGGCGGACCGTATTGCGGCTGTGCGCGAGATGATTCTCTCCGACGATGTCGAGGGGAGAAAGCGGGCGCTGGCCAAAATCCTCCCCATGCAGAAGGGGGACTTCCTCGGCATATTCCGCGAGATGAAAGACCTGCCTGTTACCATCCGTCTCCTGGATCCGCCGCTGCACGAGTTCCTTCCCCAGGATGACAAAGACATAGATGCCTTGGCCAAGACCATGGGTGTGACTGCCCAGACCCTAAAGAACAAGGTGGATTATCTGCACGAGTTCAACCCGATGCTAGGCCATCGCGGGTGCCGCCTGGGGCTCACTTTCCCTGAGATCTACGACATGCAGGTGCAGGCTATTATGGAAGCCGCCTGCGAACTGACCAAGAACGAGGGCTTCACCATAGTCCCCGAGATCATGATTCCGCTTGTGGGAGTGGTGAGCGAACTGGCCCGCCTGAGGGAGAACACCGTGCGGGTCTGCGAGGAGGTCATCGCCGCCTATGGCGTGAAAATCAACTACCTGATCGGCACCATGATCGAGCTCCCCAGGGCGGCCATCACCGCCGACGAGATTGCCCGTCAGGCCGATTTCTTCTCCTTCGGCACCAATGACCTGACCCAGACCACCTTCGGCCTGTCGCGGGACGACGCCGGCAAGTTCCTGCCGTTCTATGTGGAGTCGGGGCTCCTGGAAGAGGACCCCTTCGTCTCCCTCGACCAGAACGGCGTCGGCGTTCTGGTGAAAATGGCAACGGAGAAAGGGCGCGCCACGCGGCCTGGCATCAAGCTCGGCATCTGCGGTGAGCACGGCGGCGACCCGTCGTCGGTTATCTTCTGCCACAAGATCGGTCTCGACTACGTTTCCTGCTCCCCCTTCCGGGTGCCCATCGCCCGTCTGGCCGCTGCCCATGCGGCCCTGGAGGAAGCGAACTGAACCACGGTTGATTAGTTGTTTGTTAAAAAAGCCCCGGCATTGCCGGGGCTTTTTTTGTTGTCCCTCCCGTTTGCCATCACTTGAAGCCTGATGTTTACCGAAAAATAAAACATTTTTATAGAAACGCTAAAGAGTTGACACCCGGTGCCGATAAGGTAGTAACGGCCAGGTTATACGATGGAGGTGTCATGATATGCTGAAGAACAGACTTGAATTTAAAGTGCTGGGGATAATCGGTGCGACGCTCTGCGTGGGGTTCGCGATCCTCGGCGTGACCGCAATCTGGCTGGAATATGCCGCGTTGATGAAGCTCCAGACAACTAACACGCGCGGCCTTGCAAACCTCATTGCCCAGGAACTCGCCGAGAATATGATGGCAGGGGAGATGGCGGTTATAAACCGGTATGTGGAGCGGGTGAAGGGAAAGGGGCAGGTGCTGGACCTCAAGGTGTTCAGTCCTGAAGGCAAACCGTCGGGGAACAAGAGTGCGCCTGTCGACCCGGTTGTTGCCGAAGCCCTTGCCTCGGGCCAGGCCAGAGAATTGCGTCGTACACTCGACGACGGGAAGCACGTTCTGAGCTTTGCCGTCCCGCTGGCGAACGAAGAACGCTGTACCTCGTGTCATGACAAGGGCGCCCGGTACGCCGGCGCAATCCTTCTCACCACCTCGCTTCAGGATGGATATATCGCCGCCCGGAATCTGACCTTCACCCTCACGGCGGCGGGTTTTGTCTTTTTCCTGATCATGCTCGGGTCTCTTTACCTCTTCTTCCGCCAGACCATCGTCCGCAACATCCGTGAACTGTCGGAGCGGATCCAGGTCATTGCCCACGGGGAAGGCGACCTTACTTCCCGGATGCCGGTTCGGACCGGCGACGAGCTCGGCGAACTGGCCGAAGGGGTCAATATGCTGATCGCCAAGCTGCGGGAGATCGTGACCTCCCTCTACAGCCAGGCGGGGCATATCGCCATATCGGCCTGCCGTACCGTAAAGGGAACTGAAGAGCTTGTTGCGTCCACCTCGGAACAGAAGGACCTTTCCACCTCGGTGGCGGTGGCCTCCGAGGAGATGTCGGCCACCCTGAACGACGTGGCTGCCACTACCCAGCGGGCGGCCCAGCTTTCCCTCAATGTGGACCGCGCCGCAAAGGTGGGAATGGAGACCGTGGAGGAGACCTCCCTGAGCATCGACCAGATTCGGACCAACGTATTAGGCACCCTTGAGGCCATGGGGAAGCTGGAGGTGTCGTCGGGACAGATCGGCGAGATTGTGGGGATCATCGAGGATATCGCGGATCAGACCAATCTTCTGGCCCTCAACGCGGCCATCGAGGCGGCCCGGGCCGGCGACGCGGGGCGGGGATTCGCAGTGGTGGCCAACGAGGTGAAGACGCTCTCCAATCGTACCGCCACCTCCACGCGGCAGATTGCCGCCATTGTGAAGAGCATTCAGGAAGAGATCGGCGCGGTGGTGGCTTCCATCGACGAGGGTAAGGCGAGGGTTGAGGAGGGGGTTGAGAGGTCAGTCCATGCCCGTCAGCAACTGGAGGGGATTCTGCGGCTGGCAGGCGACTCGACGGAGATGATCAGTCAGATTGCCACGGCTACCGAGGAGCAGAGTGCCACAACCATTGAAATTACGGAGAAAATCGGCCAGGTGTCGGCCACGGCGGGAGCGGTGAATGGGCAGATGGAGCAGACGGCCCGCATATTCCGCGAACTGTCGGAAACGGCCGAAAACATCTACGGTACCGTGGGGAAGTTCAGCGTGGGGTGCTATCACGATACCGTAAAAGGGTATGCCGCAGAGTTGCGGGAGCGGGTCACGGCAGCCCTGGAGAAGGCCATTGCAGACCGGAAGATTACCATGGAGGCCCTTTTCAGCACCGACTACATGCCGATTCCGAACACCGCCCCCCAGAAATACCGCACCCCCTTCGACCGGTTCTTCGATGAAGTCGTGTCGCCGCTCCAGGAAGATATCCTTGCGCGGGACAGCGGCATGTACTACGCCATCAGCGTCGATCGCAAGGGGTACTGCCCTTCCCACAACCTGCGCTATGCCCGTCCCCTGACCGGAGACGCCGCCGAGGACAAAGAGCACAACCGCACCAAGCGGATATTCAACGACCGGACCGGTATCCGCTGCGCCACCCATACCCAGAGCTTCCTGCTCCAGACCTACCTCAGGGATACCGGAGAGGTCATGAACGACCTGTCAACACCCATAACAATCGGCGGGAAACACTGGGGGGCGGTCAGGATCGGCTACCGGGCCGACGACTGATACAAACCCTATACCTGGAAACCGCTCATGGCCTCGCTCAGTTCATCGATCTGGCGCGTGAGGCCCGAGACGGTCCCATCCATGATGCGGGTAGTTTCCATCCCCCCCTCGGACGTGGTGTTCAGATTATCCACTGCCAGGACAATCTTCTCCGTGCTTGCGGTCTGGATCTGGCAGGCCTGGCGGATCGTTACGACCATCTGCGATATTCCCGCACTGGACGTGACGATGAGGGTGCCGGCGTTGCGCTGCTCCTGGGTGGCCCGCCGTACCTGGGAGGTAAGGTTCTTCATGCGGCCGGCGGCATCCATGATAAGCCCTGTGCCGTGGGCCTGCTCCTCTGTGGCCCGGGCGATCTGTTCCACCTTGCCGGCAACCCGGTCAACGGCAGCCCTCATGTGCTCGCTGGCCTGGGCCTGTTCAACGGCGGTGCGGGCAATGTCGCTCACCTGACCGGAGGACATTTTCACCCCGTCAACAATCTTGTTGAGGGCTTCTCCCGAACGGTACGACAGTTTTTCCCCCTCGGCGATCCGTAGTTCGGAATGCTTGATGGCGGCCACAGCCCGTTCGCTCTCTTCCCTCAGACCTGTAATGATGGTGCCTATCTCGCCCGTGGAATTGGTGGTCCGCTTGGCAAGTTCCTTGATCTCGTTGGCCACTACCGCGAAGCCCTTGCCGTGTTCGCCCGCCTGCGCGGCGATGATGGATGCGTTCAGGGCGAGGAGTTTCGTCTGCTCCGCGATGTCGTTGATTACGGAGATGATGGTGCCGATGTGGTCCGCCCTTTGTGAGAGCGTTGCGACGGTTTCACCCACGTAACGGGAAGAGCGGCGGATTTCGTCAATGCCGGCGATGGTGCTTTCTACGGCCTCGCGCCCCTGCTCCGCATCCCGTATCACTTCCTCCGATATGGCGGCGGTTTCCATGACGCTTTTTTCGATCTGCTTGATGGATGTATCCATCTCGGCCACCAGTGACGCGGTCCGCATGGCATCGTTCATGAGGGTGGAGGCATTGGAACCGATCTCCTTTTCGGCGGCCGCTGTCTGAACAATGGAGGCGCTTACCTCTTCAACGGCTCTGGCAAGGGCGTCCACGTGCTCGGCAACATCCTCGATGCTTGCCGACATTTGCATAATGGATGAGGAGTTTTCCGCGGCCGTGCGGGAAAGCTGCTCCACCGAGAGAGCTACGTCGGTAACAGATCTGTCGATGGCCCGGACCCCCTCGGTGGTTTCCAGAACGGCATCTGCCTGTATTTTTGCATTGCTCACGCCGCTGTTGGCCGCCGCCTGTACGGTTTCGGCAATCGTGCGCAACTCTGCCACCGATGATTTTACCCTGGTAAGGGTTGCAGCCAGGCGTTGCAGCATGGTGTTGAAGTTGACGGAGAGGAGCCCCAGTTCGTCATCTGCGTCACTCTCCACTGTGACGGTCATGTCACCTTCGGCGCCACGGTCCATGGCGTAGGCCAATTTGTTGACACGCTTTACCACTTTTCTGGCAGCGAACATCCATAAAACGAACAGGAACAGCACGGCATTGACGAGGGAAATCACAAGGGTGAGCCGGGCGATGTTCTGGGCCGCGGGGGGCGCATCTGTCAGATAACCGCTGGAATAGTACGCACAGATGCTGCCGATAAGGGCAATTACAATGCCCGCAATGAGCGAGAAGCGGATCAGCCTTGAGCCGATGCGCAGGTTTTTTGCCATTATTGCTCTCCTTTAAGACGGCGGGGAACACCGGAGGGATTGATGCTGTCCCCTGTGTCAAGCGGACATTTGGGGTATGACTGCAAAGGGTGTACCCTTAGAGGTCTTTTCTTACCCGAAGCGATAGACTCTTTTACCCCCGTGGTAGAGTTCGATCGGGCCGTCTTCGGACACCTTGATGACCCGCCCGAAGTAGGACGCTGCGCTGGCGGCCGTTGTGCGGCCTCCGCCCACCACAACCTCCCGCGTATGGGAGGTGTCGATTATGAAGCCGGTCTCCATGAGCTTTCCTTTTTTGCTGAAGACGGTCATGCCGTCCGAAGAAAGGAGCCGGAGCAGTTCTCCCGACTGTTTGAGCGTGCTGATACTCTTCCCCTTGACTTTTCCGAACAGGATGGCGCTAAGGGGGTCGCCTCCCCCCACTGAGCCACGTCTGAGGGTTGCCAGTTGTCGCGGGCTCCGTTCATGGATCAGGACGACGGTGCCGTGACGGGTTTTGGACAGGGTGTAGACCGTCCACAGCAAGTGGTCGATCTCCTCTTTCCCGAGGCTTTCCGCCAGAAACGAGCGGATGATGTCCGGATCGAAGATTCTCCACTGCCCACGCCTCCTCACCAGAAGCTTGTCGGGCCCGATGATGACTTCGATTTCCGATGACTCGTTTACCTTTATGGCGAAGGCCCCTGCGCCGGCGCTGCGCAGCAGAGAGAAGGCCCCCTGGTGGGTCTGGCGGTCCACCTCTTCCCGCTCGGCCGTGGCGCTGGTCCGGATAATTCCGCCCACCTGCATCTGGATATTGGCCACAAAAAGAGAGCTCAGGCCGTCGATGAACCGGTAGGTGAGGGGATTCGCAAAAAAATCGTCATTTATGGCTTGCGGAGGCTTGAGTTCGGTCCAGTCGTATTTCTGGTACCGTATTCTCCGGCGAAGGTCGGGGAGTTTTGTCCGGTGGATGAGAAATCCCGTGGTGGCAGGCTTTCCTTCGTACCGCTGGTAGGAAAGATTCTTCAGGAGCTGGATCAGTTGCTGGATCGACCAGAAGGCTTTGCGATGGTCGCCCCGCAGGAAACGGGCCACGGCGATATCCATAATCGAAGCGAGAAGCGCCGTGCGAAAATGGGCTGCGTATCCCTCCTGCTTGAAGCCGGTGAACATGGCGGCAAAGGCGGCCAGCAGCTCGCGGCAGAAGACTTCCTCCGTCCGGGTAAAGGGGATGGCGTAGCGCCGTGCCGTGAAGCTATAGGGGAGGTCGTCGATGGTGATTGTTTCGCGCAGGAGCGGTTCGCCTTCCTCTATGGGCGCTTCGCCGGGTACCAGGCTTAGCTCTGCTCCTCCAAGAAGTGTCTGGATACTTCCCTTGATTACATCGAAGGCGGCTGCCGGCATTGATTTCTCCCGGTTCATGGGTTGTAGGCGGATTTAATTCTAGCATCGAGCGGGACTGACGACAACCGTCACAAAACGAAAATGAATCCGCGAAAATGCTGAAAGGGGATGGAATCCCATCCCCTTTCGCTCATCCGCAGCAACCCGTCGGCTGATTGTCCGACAACGGCATTTTCTTTCCACACTTCTGGCACCGCCAGAAGAGGCCCCCTCAGCCGGGAAGGAGGATCATTTTCCCCTGGCAGTCGGGACACGTTTTCTCATTCTCCATGTACCACCTCCTGTATGGTCTTTTACTGATTAGAGCAATAAATATACCTATTCGAATTATTTGACGCTAGCCCGGAGGCGGGCAACACCAGGTATCTCGGCGACAAGTTCGTCTCCCGGAACAATGGCGCTGACGCCGGCCGGTGTGCCGGTGAGAATTACGTCGCCCGGTTCCAGGGTGAAAATCCCCGACATGTAACAGATAATGTCGCGGACGGTGTGAATCATGAGAGAAGTGGAGCCGTCCTGGCGGGTCTGCCCGTTGACGGTGAGATGTATCCTCAGATCCTGGGGGTCGCTAACCTGGGCCGCGGGGGTGAACGACGAGAGGGGGCAGGCAGTGTCGAATCCCTTGGCAATGTCCCAGGGGAGCCCTTTCTTCTTAAGCTCCGCCTGCACGTCGCGGAGTGTCAGGTCGATGGCGACGCCGTAGCCTGCCACGTGCTCCAGGGCGCGCTCTGCCGGGATATTCTTCCCCTTGGTTCCGATGAGTGCCGCCAACTCCGCTTCGTGGTGGCAGTCCTTCGAGTAGGATGGGATAACAATGGCACCGCCGTCGCCGATCACCGACGTGGCTGGTTTCATGAAGATTACCGGCGCTTCGGGAGTCTCGTTTCCCAGTTCCTTGATGTGCTCCGCGTAGTTCCGGCCGATGCAGAGGATTTTTCCGATGGGGTACTCCTGCCCCAAGCTGGCGATTCTGGCTGTCGTCATGGCGTCACTCCATTCAGAGATTTCCGACCCTGCACGGGGTGCCGGCAAGCCGGAATCCCTGCCAGGTGCCGCGGCGTTTCAGTTCGTTCACGATTGAATACCACATCTGGTTGTTCTTGAGATCCCAGTGGGGGGCTATCCGTATGGCGATGGGGGCCGAGCCGTAGAGCCTTTGGATGGCGATTCGCGGCGGCAGGAGCTCCAGGAAATCGCAGGCGGCGGAGACATACTCCCGGTGGCTGATGGGGATGAATTCACCGCTATAGTAAAGCTCTGCCAGTTTCGTCCCCCGTATTGCCTGGAGCTGGTGGAGCTTTACCGAGTTGACCGGAAGTTTTGCCATCAGATCGGCGGTACGCAAAAACCCTTCTCTGGTCTCGCCGGGGAAACCGTAGATCAGGTGGGTGCAGAGATCGATGCCGCGGCCTTCGATTCGTCCAACCGTCTCGAGGTATTCGTCCAGGGTGTGGCCACGGCCGATCTGACGGAGGATTGCATCATCCATGGACTGGAGGCCCAATTCGATACAGACGTAACGGCTTTTCGCCAGATCGGTCAGGAGGTCCAGCGCTTGGTTCGACAGGGAGTCTGGGCGGGTGCCGATTGAGATGCCGACGACGTCGGGATGGGCCAGGGCGCGGGTGTAGAGGTCACGGAGCCGCTCAACCGGGGCGTAGGTGTTGGTGAATTTCTGGAAGTATACGATGAATTTTTCGCTTCCCAGGCGGTGGCGATGATAGGCCATCCCCTCATCCATCTGGAGCTCGATCGTTTTCTCGGGCACGGTGCCCCCAGGCGAGAACGAGGCATTGTCGCAGTAGATGCATCCCCCGGTCCCCCGGGCACCATCACGGTTGGGGCAGGTGAAGCCGCCGTCCACGTTCACTTTGCTGACACGGCAGCCGAAGCGGCGGCGCAGGTATGTGCCGTAGGAGTTGAAGCGGAGATCTGGGTTTATGAGCGAATCGGACATCGGTTACTCGGTGTGTTCTACTGCGCCAGGAGCGACAAAAAGACGCGGGCTTCTTCTTCGGGGTTGCCGGCAGCAATGATGGCGGAAATGAGAGCAATGCCGGCTGCTCCCGCAGCAAGGGTATCGGGCGTGTTTTCCCTCTTTATACCTCCGAGGGCGAAGACGGGGATGCTTAGGAGCGAAACCGCTTCGGCAAGGAGTTTCAGCCCCACGGGGGCGCCGTAGGCCGCCTTCGAGGGAGTGGGGTAAACGGGGCCGAAGGTGATGAAATCGGCTCCAGCCTCTGCGGCAGCCATGGCACTCTCCCTGCTGTGACAGGAGACGCCGATGAGCCGATCTCCGCCGAGAATCCGGCGGGCCGCATTGGCGGGGATGCCCGCTTCCCCCAGGTGGATGCCGTCGGCGCCTGCAGCCAGGGCAATATCCGCCCGGTCGTTGATGATGAGTTTCGCCCCGTAGCGGTCGGTCAGCTTCCGCATGGCACGGGCCAGTTCAAGAAGATCCCTGGGGGGGATATCCTTTTCCCGAAGCTGTACCGCCCGCACCCCCCCTGCCAGAGCCCCCTCCACCGCGGCAAAGAGGTCCCCGCCGGGCGCCTGGTGGCGGTCGGTAATGAGGTAGAGGCGAAAATCGGCCTTATTCAATCATCCCCTCGACGGGGCTTGACGCGGTGGCGTAGAGTTTTTTCGGAATGCGTCCCGCCCTGTAGGCAAGGCGTCCCGCCCGCACTGCCAGATTCATGGCTTCCGCCATGGCGATTGGGTCTTTAGCCCCGGCGATGCCGGTATTCATGAGGACGCCGTCAACGCCCAACTCCATGGCTATTGCTGCGTCGGAAGCGGTTCCTACGCCTGCGTCCACGATGACCGGCACCTTCACGGTCTCCATGATGATCCGGATGGTATAGGGATTGCGGATGCCGAGGCCGCTCCCGATGGGGGCTCCCAGGGGCATCACGGCGGCACAGCCGATATCTTCCAGCTTTTTGCAGATGATGGGGTCGTCGCTTGTGTAGGGGAGGACGGTGAACCCTTCCTGCACAAGGATTTTGGCCGCCTTGAGGAGTTCCTCGTTGTCGGGGTATAGGGTTTTCTCGTTCCCGAGGACTTCCAGCTTCACCATGTCGCTCATCCCGGCTTCCCGGGCGAGGCGGCAGGTGCGGACCGCGTCATCGGCCGTGTAGCAGCCGGCGGTGTTGGGGAGCAGGGTGTATTTCTTGGGGTCGATGAAGTCGAGGAGCGATTCCTTGGAGCGGTCGGTGATGTTCACCCGCCGCACCGCAACGGTTATTATCTCTGCCCCCGAGGCTTCCAGGGCCGCTACCATCTGCTCGTTGCTGGCATATTTGCCGGTGCCGACCATGAGGCGTGAGTTGAACTCCCGGCCGGCGATGATCAATTTGTCGTTCGAGTTGGACATTGGTAAATCTCCTTTGTTATCCCCCGCCCACGAAGTGGACGATTTCGATCCGGTCTCCGGCGTTGAGGATGGTGGATTCATATTCCCCTTTGGGCAGGATGTCCTGGTTCAGTTCGACGGCTACCCGGCGGGGATCGATGTCGAGGGAGCGGAGCAGTTCCATGATTGACACGGGCGTGGCGGCGCGTGTTTCGCCATTGACGATGATTTCCATTGCGGTCTCCGAGTTATTGGTGCCGACTCTGTCGGCGGCATGAGTCGTGTAAACAAAAAAAGCCGCAGAAGCGGCCCGTGGTTGTGGATTAAACCATGCTGGAACGCTTCCCTACGCCGGCATTATCCGGATCAGGTTCAAAGGGTTGTCCGAAGCAGTGCATCGGACTCTCAGTCGAAACTCCCCTAGCGATTTGATATTATGCAATTATAAAACAGCGTAACCTCGACACAAAGCTAACAAGTATGCCGGGATTCGTCAAGGGTTTTCAGGTGATGTCTCCTGTCGAGGGGCAGGGGGAGTGGGGGAAGGATGCGTCATGATTTCCTGAACCGCTCGATGGTGTCGAGAACCTCCTGCTCGCGGCGGATTGCTTCGTTGCAGAAGTTCCAGATGTGATAGCTTTCGAGCCCCAGGATGGTTATTCCTGCCACGAAGACCGCCCAGTAATTTTCGTTCAGGGCCCTGGAGAAATGGTAAAAACCGTAGAAGGCCGTGAGGTAGCCCACATGGGCAAAACCGCTGTATTCCTCCTTGCCTGCCATCATGCGCGAAAGGATGAGGATGATGGCTGAGAAGGTGTACAGAACAAGCGCGCCGCTGATCATTATGGCGGAGGGTGGCTTTCCGAGAGTCGAGCGGATTGATGCCGGGAGCGAGGGGAGAATGCTGAAATCTCCCAGTGCCACGATACTTACTGCAATAAAGAGAGCCATGGCCCATAGCCCGCGGTTCGCCTTGCGCCGGAGCTTGTTGACCCGTTGAATGGTTTCAAGGCGCACGGCATCCCGGTCGGGCATAGTGCCGGCTGCATCAGGCTGGGCGGGCGGTTGCTGGTCACGCTTCATGGGTGATCTGTCGTGGTTGTCTGCCATGAACGACGTATGTCAGGAACGGCTGTCGGCGCCATCGCCTTCGGCTGAGCGCGGTTGTTTCAACTCATTCTGAGTGGTCTTCAGCCTGTTTGCCATATCTTCATAGGCACGGGCCAGTTCGCCGATCTCGTCCCGGTAGGCAGGCGCTTTACTGCTCTGCTCTCCTCTGTTTATGGCGGTGACGTAGTTGGCCAATTCCTTGATGGGGAGCAGGACGTTGCGGAGCAGAAGGGCGGAAACCCCGCCTACGGTCAGAACCAGAACCATGAGACAGAAGACGATCATTCTGCTGCGCAGGGTGCCGAGAGTTTTCTGAAGCGGCTCTTCCGAAAGGCCGATGTCGAGGGTGCCGAGGAGTTTCTGGGTGGAGCTGTGGACGTGGCAGGCGGCAGTGAAGCAGTCCGGTTCGTTGTAGATGGGAACCGTGATGGCGATGACGCTGTGACCATTTTCATTGATGAAGCGCCGGGCCTGTTCCATTCTCCCCATGCTGGTGAGGGGTACCGGGCCGGCATGGCAGGCGATGCAACCTGCTGCTTTTTTGTCCACAAACTTGTTTACGTCCTCGGGGTGGGCCGAGAACATGATAACTCCCTTTTTGTTGAATATGCGGGTGTGTTCAACCCCCTTCTGCTGGCCAATATTATCTATGATGTTGCGCAAGGTTTCCCGATCGTCCTTGAGCATGGCGTAGCGTGCCGATTTGACGATGGTTCCTGCCAGGTTGGTTTCGTTCAGAATTGCGTCATTAAGCATATCGGTCTTGATGACCGAGTACAGGAGTATGCAGCAGACCACGACAAAGCCTGTTACGGCTATGGCGGGCGGCACAGTCGCCTTCGCGGCAAAGCTCTTCAGCATGGGAGCTCCCTGAAAATGATATATTTTTCTAAATCATACTCTCGGCGGCAGATAATGCAAGGGCGGGAGTTGTTTCCCCCCGCCCTTGGTAATGACCTGTATCAGCTGCTTTGTATGACTACATGTCGTGACACTTCACGCAGTCTTCGCGGACTGAAAAAGCTTTCTTGCCGTCGTGGCAGGCGCCGCAGGACTTCCCGTTCTCCATTTCCAGCATGGTCACTACTTTGTTGTTGCGCCCCGCCTTGAAAATCTTGGTGTGGCAGGCGTTGCAGCTGTACATGCCCAAGTGGAGATCGTGATCGAATTTCGCCGGTCCTGCCCCTTTTACCTTGAAGTCGACATTCTTGACCGGGTGGCACTTGGCGCATTGCTTCACATCGAAGAGACCCTTGCCGTTGTGGCAGGCCCCGCACGATTTCCCTTTTTCCATGGCCGCCATGCCGACCGGCGTGTTGCGCCCGGGGGTGTAGAGCTGGTTGTGGCAGTCGCCGCACTTTCTCTTGCTGGTATGGAGCTTGTGGCTGAAGATAATCCTGCCGGTTTCCTTGGATGTGAGGCTCACTTCTTTAACCAGGTGGCAACGAGCGCATTCATCGACACTGAAGGCTGATTTGCCGTTATGGCAAGCCCCGCAGGATTTCCCTTTCTCCATCTCGGCCATGGTGACGGGCTTATTGCGTCCGGCCTTGAATAACCTGGGGTGGCAGGCGCTACAGTCGGAGTACTTGGCCAGGTGCTTCTTGTGGCTGAAGGGGGTGGGGCCGGCGGATTTTACATGGTAGGTGATTTCCTTCACGGCGTGGCAGCGGGCGCAATCCTTGAGCGGGAAGACTCCGTTCTTGCCGGTGTGACAGGCTCCGCAAGACTTTCCCCGCTCCATGTCGGCCATGGTGTAGGTGACTTTCTTCTTCATGTCGAAGATGGAGGGGTGACAGGCTTTGCAGTTATTTTCAATCCCCTTTTTGCCAAGGTGGGCCTTGTGCTTGAAGACGACATTTCCGGCGTCTTTGGTGGTGAAGACGACATCCCTGATGCTGATGCCGTAGGAAAGGCCGGCGGCGACGAGCGTGTAGGCCACGAGCAGAAGGGTGAAGCGGAATCTCATATTAGCCTCCTCAAAAAAATAAATGCTTATGCGCCAGAACGGCCTGAATTATAGGGAAACCATTCAGATTAGTCAATTTTAAATCCCCGTCGTTCAATGCGGCTTATTCTTGAGCGCAAAAAGAAAGGCGAAACGGGCTGTCCATTTCGCCTTTGCATGGTCTGACAATTCAAATCAGTGGTGGTCTACTTCTTCCCAGCCATTCCACATGGGCTTGAAGTGGGCTATTACGGTGTGCCCCATGGTGGCCAGGTAGATGTGAACGAAAAGGAAGGCGAAGAAGCAGCAGGCAATCAGGAAATGGGCACTGACCAGAATTTTGAGGCCTCCCAGGAGCATGATCATTTCTCTGAGTGGTGCCACGTTGAGGATCAGGATGCCGCTCAGGATTACCAGTGGCAGCAGTACGAGCATCAGCCCCATGTAAGCCACTTTCTGCATCGGGTTGAACTTGTCGTCGGGACTGGGGTGGTGAGGGCTCGAGCCGCCTTTGAAATAATAGTAAAAGTAATAGAGCACCTGGCGGAATATTCCCATCTTTATGTCATAGACGCTGGGGACATAGAGCTTGAATAGATTCCCCTTTACGATCAGGTAGTAGGCAAACCATATAGCGTAGAAAATGGAGACCGTTATTCCGGCAGTATTATGGAGTCTTATGGCGGCCTTGTAGGTTCCGAAGATGTTCACATATTCTGGGAACCTGATCTGGATGCCGGTAACCACAAGGGTTACAATCCCGAGGGCATTGATCCAGTGCCATATCCTTACCGGCATGGGGGTGAGGTAGATATATTCGACGTGTTTTGCGTGTTCATTGAGTTCAGCATGTTCAGCATGCAATGTTTGCTCGCTATGGGCGCTCATTGTTAGTGCTCCTTTCTATTTCTTCTGGTAAGGAATCTGAAGGTCCCGTGTACTCCGGCAAACCCCATGCCGCCCAGGACGATGAGGCCGCCGACTATGGAGAGCGCCGTGCTGCGGGTGGAGCCCATCATGTAGAAGTCGGGGGTCCCATAAAGGACATCGAGTACTGCGCCTTTCTCCACTGCTACGCGGGTGTACGTTCCTCCCTTGTCAGGAAATGCGACGTAGCTCGTCTGCATTGCCTTGGGGCCCGATGCGTGGCAGAAGGTGCAGTCCCAGCGGTTGTCTAGAATCTGATAGCTGTGGGTCACCTTTTCAGGGGTCATCATCCCCCAGAGCCTCATGTCGTCGTGTTTCGAGTTAAGGTTAAAGGAGCGTAGCTCATCAAGGGAGATGAGGTTGTCGTTGTTGCTGTCAATGAGGGATTTAACATCTTTGCCGCCCGGCACGAGACGAGTGAGATCGTCGTGGCTTGCTACCTTGAAATTGCTATGTTTCTCTGATCCTATACGTTTTTCGATGTACATGGTAATGACGTAATTCTCAGACCCGGTGTGACAGGTGATGCAGGGGAGCGCGTCAATGTGGAGGTCAGCCTGAGGAAGCCATTTTGCGTGGGCTTTTACCATGTCGTTGGTCCCATGGCACTTGGCGCACATGGCGTTCATGTCGCTGGCGGATGTCATTGCCGGCGATTTCACCGTGTGGGGATTATGGCAATCGGCACATCCGGCGTTGTTGGCGTGGAGACTTGCGGCATATTCCTGATTGACTTCATTGTGGCATTCCTTGCAGGTAGCCCTGGAAGGCCTGATCCCGTCATTGGGGTGGTTCGCGGTTACCGATTCATGGCAAGACGTGCACCCGATGATTGAGTGGCTGGTTTTCTTGTATTGAACCGGATCGACGAAGAGATGCGACCCATTTTTGCCGCTGATGTTCTTGTCGCCGTGGCAGGTGATGCATGCATCTTCAGGCATGTTGGCAGCAAGAGCCGTAAGCGGGAAGATCGAGAGAATCGACAGCACGAAAGCTGCTGATCGTAAGGTTAACATTATGCCGTCTCCTTTTTCTGTGCCATTTGATGGTTGACTCATCGCGAAGCGTCCTTTGTCCTTTTCGCTAGTGGTGCGCGGATTCACTGGCCAGTGGCCGTTCCTTTTTCACTCCTTTGGCGAAACCGAGCATCATGAAAACGGCCGGAAGGAGTTGGGCTACAATGATGAGGGCGCAGAACCCGAGGAAGAGCCAGACGAAGATGCCGCTGTTGTCTTCCCGTGCCCCTGAAGCGGCCAGAGCCGGAGCTGCCGTGCCGAGCCATGCTGCGATTGCCTGTACCAATGCCGAGCGTTTCATGATGTCCTCCTTGTGTTCTTTTCTATCGGCGAGGTTGCTTAACCTGTTTGCTATTTCTCCGGTCGGCTGTTGAGGAGGTTTTCGAAGGCGCATCGCACCACCTGGCGAATCTCCTCCTTGTCTTCCGGCTTGACCGGTCTCAGGGCGTGATAAAAAATCCCTTCCTTTCGCAGTTTGCGAATGACAGGAAGCGATGCGTCGTTGGAAACGAGGATGATGGTTACGTTCCTGTCGCATTTTTTTATCAGGGGTATCAGTTCCCCCGCCTTGAATTCGTCGAACTCGCTTCCGATCAGTACTACTTGGGCGGTCTTTTTGAGGACCCCATTGAGGGCGTTGGCTGCGGAGTTGGTTACGGTTACATTGTAGCCCGCCTCGATGAAGAGATCCGCCAGTTCCTTGCGAGCGACCGTATCATTATCAGCAATGAGAAGTCCTAACATGGTCGTCCTCTCCCCGTCGGAATTGCCGGATTTATCGCTCTCCCCGTTGTGTATTCAGGGGGATCTCTTCGACAGGATGAGAAAAAAGTCCTCTGAGCATGGAGCCGAACAGAAACAGGCCGGGGGCCAGTTGGAACACTATTATCAATGCTCCGAATGCAAGGAAGAAAGTAGCCAGAAAACCGTTGGCCTCGAACTCGGCGCTGCTTGCCGCAAAGGCTGTACCGGATGCTGCGAGAAGTGTGATTAAGATTCTTGATGTGGCCTTCATGATATTCTCCCTGAATAAGTCGAATGGGATTCGGTTTATTGTTTTGCAATCTATTCTGCATTCGTTATGCCATGTTGATTAAATGTTTTTAAGTCGGCGAAAGTAGGGGGAAATCGGCTTGGTTGCCACGGGGGCTGGAGTGTTTAAAAACGCTAATGTGTATAGTGTGGTTATACGGACTCCGGCTTATGTGGGAGCCGGCCAACTTGGTGCCAAATGCTAACCTGCCGAAATTGCGAATAATTATTGCTGGTTCTCGGGTGTATAAAATAATATACGGGTGTAAGCTGATGTAACATGCCGAAATTACCGGTAAACATCATTGGGGGCGGCGAATACCTCGTGGTTGGGGATTATAAGGTGTTTGACTTGTTATTTCGGTTGATGTAATTTGAAAACATTAATTGTATGTTGTTTTATCGCCGTTCTGTACTGTTATGTATGAGAAACCTGATCATGCGTTCGAAAACGAAAAGGGAAGGTGGCGATGGAAAACATTGATGTACTTGTGGTTGATGACGAAGCGGTCATACGTGAAGGGTTGCGGCGCATTCTGGAAAAGGAGGGATTTTACGTTGAGACCTCCGCCAGCGGGCAGATTGCGCTGGAGCGGATGCAGGAGGAAAACTTCAGCCTGGTCATAACCGACCTGAAAATGCCGGGCATGAGCGGCATGGAGGTTCTCAAGGCCATAAAGGTTCTTCAGCCCGAAGTCCCGGTTATCATCATAACCGGCTTCTCGACCGTAGATACTGCCGTGGAGGCCATGAAAAACGGCGCCTTCGACTATATTGCCAAGCCGTTCACCCCCGAACAGATTACCGAGAAAGTGAAAAAAGCCCTCGATCAGCGGGCTGTACTGATTGAGAATATCTTCCTGAAGAAAGAACTGGGAGACCATCACGGCTTCGACCTCTTCGTGGGAGAGAGCAAGGAGATACAGAAAGTCTACCGGCGTATCATCCAGGTTGCTCCCACCGACAGTACGGTCCTCATCACCGGAGAGAGCGGCACGGGCAAAGAGCTCGTTGCGCGTGCAATCCACAACCACAGCAACCGTCGCGAAAACCCCTTTGTTGCCGTCGATTGCACTTCACTGGCAGAAAATCTTCTTGAAAGCGAGTTGTTCGGCCACGTGAAAGGATCATTCACCGGCGCCATCCAGACCAAGACCGGTCTCTTCAAGGTTGCCGACGGCGGCACCCTCTTTCTTGACGAAATATCCAACATCAGCCTCACGACCCAGGCTAAGCTCCTGCGGGTCCTCCAGGAGAGGGAGATCACACCCATCGGCGGCACTCAGCCGGTTCCCATCGATATCCGCCTTGTTGCCGCCACCAACAAGAACCTCCGGACCCTGGTCGCGCAGGGAACCTTCCGGGAAGACCTCTTCTTCCGCCTGAACATTATTCCCATCGACCTTCCTCCACTGCGTGACCGCAAGGGGGATATGCCGCTGCTTATCGCGTTCTTCCTGAAGAAATTTTCCGAGGAGATGGGGCGGGAGATCCGCGGGCTTGCGCCTGATGCAATGGCGCTGCTGGAGGACTACAATTTCCCCGGAAACGTCCGGGAGCTTGAGAACATCATAGAACGAGCCGTGGTCCTTGCCGAGGAGGATCTGATCCAGAAGGAGGATCTGGAACTTCGCCTCGCAGGAGGCGAGGGGACGGCAGCCGCGGCCTATATCCCCCAGAACGTAGAGGAGTTGAAGGAGACCAAGCGCCAGATACGGGAGCGGGCCGTCGAGCCCATCGAGAAGGCTTTTGTCCTCCAGGCGCTTAAGCGCAACAACTGGAATATCACCCGTGCTGCCGAAGAGACGGGCATGCTCCGCCCGAACTTCCAGGCGTTGCTGAAAAAACTGCGTATTTCAGTGCGGAATCAGATGAGTAATTGACCCTTGCAGGCAACAGCGGGGTCTTGAAATGGAGAAAGGGGCATACGAATCGTGTGCCCCTTTTCTGTTCCCAGGCGTCGGATGATCAGGCGGGTTTTTGCGGAGGGGGCGGGTCCGGCTCCGTTGCGGTCTTTTGCGATTCTTCATAATCCACAGGGAGCCAGCAGGTGAAGGTGGTTCCCACGTCGACGGTGCTTTGCACGTCTATTCTTCCTCCGTGTCCCTCAATAATTCCGTAGGAAACCGAGAGCCCCAGACCGGTACCCTTGTTGTCTTTGGTTGAGAAAAACGGATCGAAGATTTTCGACAGGTTTTCCTCGGGAATGCCGCAGCCGTTATCGGTTATGGCCGCGTAGACCTCGCCCTTTTCATGGTCAATGCCGGTTTTTATCCTTATTTCTCCCGGGCCGCCGATGGCATGGCAGGCGTTCAGGAGCAGATTTATGAAAACCTGCTCTATCTGGTTCGGGTCGAGATGCATCTCGGGGATATCCGGGTTGTACTCCTTCACTACGTTGATGTCGTGGAAACAGGCCTGGTTGCAGATCAGGGTCAATGTCGCGTCCATGATGGCATTGAGCGCGGAGGGCTTTTTCTGGGGCATCGATTCCCGTGCGAAGTCGAGGAGCCCTTTCACGATCCGGGCACATCTCTGGGTCTCTTTGACGATGAGGTCCAGGTCCCCCTTCAGGGACGGATCGAGTTTGGAGTCGCCTGCGATCAGCGATGCGAAGACGAGGATTCCGGTCAGCGGATTGTTGATCTCGTGGGCGATCCCCGCAACGAGTTCTCCCAGGGAAGCGAGTTTTTCGGAGTGGACCAGTTGCGACTCGATTTTCTTGATCTCCTGAGTCCGCTCTTCCACTTTCTCTTCAAGGTTTTTCCCCCAGTCCTCAAGTTCTACCCTGGCTTTTTTGAGGTTTTTTGTCATCCTGTTAAACGCATTGGCCAGTTCGCCGAGTTCGTCGCGGTTTTTGACGGTCACCGTGGCGTCGAGGTCGCCTCCTCCGATCAGGTGCGCGTGCTGAACCATTGCACGGACCGGCCGGTTGACCAGGCGCTGGGTCAAGAAAGTCAGGCAAAGGGCGATAAGGCCGATTTGCATGACGGTCAGGACGATGATTTCATTGCGGTAGACGTAGACTTTCTGGTGCATCTGGTCGAGGGAGACGATGACATCGAGGACGCCGAGGACCTTTGCCTCCTTGGGGTGGAAATGGCAGGGGGCCGTGAAGCAGCGTTCTTCGTTGTAGATGGCCTTGGCCAGGCCGAGGACCTCTTTCCCCGCCTTGTCGGTGAAGATGCGGCTGCGGTTCATGCTGGTGGCGTGGAGCAGGGGGGATGGCCCCGAGTGGCACATGCTGCATGCTTCGGCTTTCTTGTCGAGATAGAGGCCGTTTTCCTTGCTGTCGGTAGAATGGGTGACCAGCCCGAACTTGTTTACCATCCTGATCCGCTCTATGGAGTCCCTTTGGGAACCTACTTCGTCGATAATCTGGTAGGCCCGCTTCAGGTTGTTTTCGAGCATGTGGTAGTGGGTGGTGCGGATGATCGTTTCGCTCAGTTTGTCGGCATCGGTTATGGCTTCTTCGTAGAGGAGCTTCTCGAGCTGTTCCACGTTGATATAGGCAAAGAGCCCCATGGTGGCGAGGAGGATGAGGCTTATAGCGAGGGACAGTTTGGCTAGCAGCGACAGGCGCAAAGGCATAACCTCTTGATGGTTCGGTTGCCGCAAAGGTTTATGGGGTGTGATAAATTAAAGACAGATTAATCTCTGCCGGGGCATTAGTCAAGGTTCCTGGTTCGCCGTCAGGCATGGTGGGCTGCGTGCCGTTGACGGAGATGCCGCGATCGGATACGATCAGCCGGAGGTTCTTGCCGGAGAGGTCATGCGAATACCAGTTTTCATTTTCCTTCTCATTCTGATGCTGATATGTCCGGGCTGTTCGTCGCTCCTGTTTTACCCTCAGCGGCAACTGGTGGACAATCCGCTGCTCGTCCGTTTTCCCGCCGAAGACGTATTCTTCCGCTCTTCCGACGGGGTCCGCCTGCACGGCTGGTTCCTGCGCCCCTCCCGCCCGTCCCGTGGCAGCATTCTCGTTCTCCACGGCAACGCCGAAAATATCAGCACCCATGTGAACAGTGTCTTCTGGCTGGTTCAGGAAGGTTTCGCGGTTTTCATCATAGATTACCGGGGATTTGGCTTGTCCGAGGGGAAACCGGCCATCGAAGGGGTTCATCGGGATGCCGAGGCGGCTCTTGCTACGCTCTTGACTCTGCCGGGTGTGGACCCGCGCCGGATAGCGGTTATGGGGCAAAGCCTGGGTGGGGCCGTTGCAATCCATCTGGTGGCGACTACACCATACAAAAAAGCAGTCCGGCAATTAATCGTCGACAGCCCCTTTGCCGATTACCGGCTCATCGCCAGGGAGAAGCTGGGCGGTTTCTTCCTCACCTGGCCCCTGCAGTATCCCCTC
Organism: Geobacter benzoatilyticus; assembly: GCF_017338855.1. Classification (NCBI taxonomy): domain Bacteria; kingdom Pseudomonadati; phylum Thermodesulfobacteriota; class Desulfuromonadia; order Geobacterales; family Geobacteraceae; genus Geobacter; species Geobacter benzoatilyticus. Next base: position 564,555 of record NZ_CP071382.1, on the reverse strand, counting down.
TCACTTCTCTTCAATAACTCTTACAGCCCCCTGCTGTTCATGGGGCAGGTTGCGCCGGTACCGGTCATCATCATCAACGACGAGCAGGATCCGATAGTTCCGGCGCATCACGGCAGGCTGCTGCGCGATGCGGCCGGCCCCAAAGCGGAGCTCTGGACGACGTCGGGCCGGGGTCATGTCGGTTCGTTTGCCGACCCGGAGTTGAGGCGCACCCTTGTGGAGCGTCTCGACCGGGTGTTTGCCCCCATGACTTCAGGGCAGTAAGGCGTTGACATCGTTTCTCGATGTGATAGGGTTAAGCAATGAAAAAATTTTAGCCCAGGAGGTAGGTATGAAAAGAATTATTCTCGCGGCAGCCATCACCGTCGTCACTGCAAGCTCTGTTTTTGCGGCCGGCGGCAAGGCCAATACCGGCTGTGGTCTCGGAACGGTCCTGTGGGCCGGCAGGGCAGACGGCTCCATCCTCTCGCAGGCATTTCAGGCAACAACCAACCAGACCTTCGGCAACCAGACCTTCGGCATCACCTCCGGAACCCTTGAGTGCGGTACTCCCGGCAAGGCAGTGCAGAATGAGCGCCTGAACCACTTTGTCCGCGCCAACATGGACAACCTGGCCCTTGATATCGCCCAGGGCCACGGTGAGTCCCTCGACGCCTTTGCCGAGCTCCTCCAGGTTCCGGCCGAAAAGCGCCCCGGTTTCTATGCTGCCCTCCAGAGCAACTTCTCGTCGGTATTCACCTCCGAGAACGTGGTTGTGGCAGAGGTAATCGATAACGCCGTTGCCGTTGCCAACTGATTTCCCGTTGTGACCAGACCAACAAAGGGGTGCGTCCCGCGGCGCGCCCCTTTTCTATATGCACCGTCATCCCAACGGCGAGACGAACCGGCTTTCTGTATTTTATTGTGACTATGCCAATGATCTGTTGCTCGTACCGAAAACGTTTCCACCTGATTATGCAGCCCCTGGCCGTGGGGCTGCTGGTGTTGTTAATCAATTTTGGGGCTTCTGCCGGCGTCTGCTTCGGAGCCGATGACCCCTATCTTTCAGATCTCCTGAACCGGGCCGCGGAACGCCGGCTCCATAGGGAGCGTGCCTGGGAGGTGCTGCTCCACTATCGCCCCAGGGGTGAAGAGCGGAAGAGCCTGGTGGACGATCCCCGTTTTTTCCTCTCCCCGGAAGGGAAGACCGACCCTGCGGCGGAGCTGGCTGCCACCCTGCGCGGCATATTCTCCCCGGATACCACCGGCGACGAGCACCCCCGCTGCCGGTTCCCAGCCCGCGCCGCCTGGCTCGCGGAAGAGCTGGCCATCGCCCCGGAGCATCTCCCCCCCATGGCCTGCCCCCAGCTGGACGAGGCAATGGAGGCCGTCAATCCCCGCACTGCGGTGTTGGTATTCCCCGCTGCCCATCCCAACGGACCAGCCTCCATGTTCGGCCACACCCTGTTGCGGGTGGGAAGCACCTATCGGAGCGATCTCCTCTCCTACGCGGTCAACTACGCCTCCCATACCACCGACACCAACGGTATCGTCTACGCCTTCAAGGGGATTTTCGGGGGATATCCAGGGTATTATTCAATTCTTCCCTATTATGAAAAAGTAAAGGAATACAACGATCTGGAGCACCGGGATGTTTGGGAGTATCCCCTCGCCCTCACCCCCGATGAGGTTGTGCGGATGGTGCGCCATATCTGGGAGCTGCGGGGTATCTACTCTGATTATTATTTCTTCGACGAGAACTGCTCGTTCAATCTGCTCTTTCTTCTCGAGGCTGCCCGGCCCCAGCTGAGGCTTGCGGAGGAGTATTGGGACCGAGCAGGCTTTTGGGTGATGCCGGCCGATACCGTTGCGGTCATCGACAGGGCCGGGCTCCTCGAGAAGCAGACCTACCGCCCCGCCCAAGCGACCCGCATTCGCCACAGGGCGTCGCTACTGTCGCCGGATGCCCGCAGGGAGGCGCTCCTGACGGCCCGTTCGCCCCGGCTGGCACAGAATGTTGCCGCTTCCGGCCGCCCCGTTGAGGAGCGCCGCCAGATACTCAACCTGGCAGCCGAATACGTCCAGTACCGCTATTCGCGCAAAGAACTGGAGCAGCCGGAGTTTCAGCGGCAGTTCCTGGAGGTGCTCCGGGCGCGAAGCCCCCTGGGCCCCGACGAGTCGGACGCTGGACAGGTTCCGGTCCCTCCTCTGCCGGAGACCGGGCATATGCCGGGACGGATCGGCCTCGGTGCCGGCTACCGTCACGACACCCCCTTCGTGGAGTTGACCCTGCGCCCGGCGTACCACTCCCTGATGGATGCCGATGAAGGATACAGCCCCCATTCCCAGATTAACTTCATGGAGGCGACCGGCCGCTACTACACGGAGCGGAACTCGGTCAAGCTTCAGAAGCTCACGGTGGTGGACATCGTATCCCTGGCCCCCCGGGACGAGTTTTTCAAGCCCATTTCCTGGAAGGTGAACGGCGGCCTTTCCCGCCGCCCCTTTGCCGATGGTTCCGATCGCTTGTTTGCCCGGTTTAACACCGGCGGCGGCATGGCTTGGCCGGTTCCCGGCAACGGGGTGGTTTATGGCATGGCGGAGATGGATATAAACGTGAGTGACCGCCTGCGGGACAAGGCAGTGCTTGGTGGCGGCCTTTCCGCGGGAATTATCGTCACTCCCGTCGAGCGCTGGAAGGCGGCGCTTTCGGGGAGTGCCTTCGGATACGGGCTCGAATTTCATGAGTACTACCGTGTGGCCCTGGAGCAGAACCTGGCCCTGAGCCGTTCCCTGGGCCTCGGCTTCACGGCATCGTGGGAGCGGAGCTTCGACCGAAACCGGGCCGAGGCCCTACTGACGGTAAACCGCTATTTCTGATGGCTGGCGCCGTCTGAATTTCGGTATACTCTTCAGGCATGAGGAAGCGCTTAATGACAAAGCAGACCATGATGGTTTTGACGGCAGGCATTCTTTTTCTGACGGCCTGCCTGCCGGGGTGCGGCATGACCCGTGCGCTGACACCTCCGGAGTCTTCCGTTCTTGCTGCGGGTTCAAAACCCGTTGCCGTCATGTATGTGCGGCCCGGATGCCCTTATTGCCGGGAAGCCCGCCGGTTCTTTGCCGACCGGGGGCTGCCGGTTATGGAACGCAATGTGCTGGCAGACCGGCAAGCCTTGGCTGAGATGCTTGAAATCCATGTCAGGAGCTTCCCGGATGAGGAGCCGATTGTGCCGCTTATCGTTATCGGCGGCCATGCGATGAGCGGTTTCGACCGCGAAGAGGTCGAGGCGGCCCTTGAAATGGCGGGGCCGAAGCCGGTAGCGGCAGGGAGTAAACAGTGACCATCAAGCAAATCCCCCCCTTTTTTCCATTCAATATGCAGATTGCCGGCCGCTTCTGGCGTCAGCTGGACCTGGCGCCGTCAGCCCGGGAGCTTGAGCGGCTGGGCAGGCCGGCCATTCTCTTCTGCCGGGAACTGGCGGCACGGCTCAATCGTCTTCCGGAGAGGGCCGGACGGCCGGTCCAGGGGGGGCTCCTCAATCTCTACGCCCTGCAAGGGACCATATTCCGGCACCTGATATACCGCTATGTGCAGCAGAAGGGCCCGGTCATGCTGGAGCAGGCCCTGACCGATGCCGGCTTTCCCCCCGATTCGCCCGAACTGACAGGCCTCCTGGAACGGTTTGTCACCCTGTTCCCTCCTGCGGCGCTTCTCTACGGCGAGACCGGCTCTCCGGCCGCCTGGCTTGCGGGGGGGGGCGCACCCAGGCGGCTCCAGGCGGTGGGCGAGTTGCTGCTCCTGGCGCTTTCCGCCGAGAATCCCGCACTGGACAGCTTCCGGGAGCTGGTGGACGATGCCGAACTCGTGGCCACGACCCCGTATCGGCCTGCCGTGGCCAGGCTGGAGCAGGCCCTGGCCGCTGCCCCGCCGGTGGGGGGCTTCGGCGTAACTCTTGCGGAACTTCTCCGGGCGCCGCTACGGGCCGCCCCACAATCCCTGGCTGGGCAACTTGCCTACATGCGTGAGGCATGGAGCCCCTTGCTGCCTGATGAGCTCTTTGCCCCGCTGGAGGTGGCTTTCGGCATTGTGGCCGAGGAGACCCGTCCATTCTGGAGCGGTGGCGGCGGTCCTTCGCCGGTCCTGGAATTCGGCTCCGGTGACGGGTTGCCGTCACCCGACGAGTATTACCCGGAGCCGGAGCAGTTTTCCGCCGACGTGGACTGGATGCCCAACGTGGTCCTCATGGCCAAGATGGTCTATGTCTGGCTGGGCCAGCTATCCGGCTGGTATGGCAAAGAGATCCACCGCCTCGACCAGATTCCCGACGCGGAGCTGGACAAGCTCGCCCGGTGGGGGATCACGGGGCTCTGGCTCATCGGCATATGGGAGCGTTCCCCCGCCTCCCAGACCATCAAGCGGATCTGTGGTAATCCCGAGGCGATAGCATCGGCATATTCCCTCTACGACTACACCATCGCCCATGACCTTGGGGGGTGGGAGGCGCTGGCAAATCTGCGGGAGCGGGCGCTGAAGCGCGGCATCAGGCTTGCCAGCGACATGGTGCCGAACCACACCGGCATCTACTCCAAGTGGATCGTGGAGCATCCCGACTGGTTCGTGCAGCTGGACTATCCGCCTTACCCCACCTACCGGTTCACCGGCCCCGACCTTTCATCCTCTCCCGAGGTCTCCATCCAGATCGAGGACGGCTACTGGAACAAGAGCGACGCCGCCGTGGTCTTCAAGCACTACGACCACCGCAACGGCCGGACCCGTTACATCTATCACGGCAACGACGGCACCAGCACCCCCTGGAACGACACGGCCCAACTGGATTACCTGAACCCCGAGGTGCGGGAGGCAGTGACCCGCACCATCCTCCACGTGGCCCACAACTTCCCCATCATCCGCTTCGATGCCGCCATGACCCTGGCCAAGAAGCACTACCAGCGCCTATGGTTTCCCCAGCCGGGGCTTGGTAGCGGCGTACCGTCACGGGCGGAGCACGGCCTTACCCGTGCCGCCTTCGACGCCGCCATGCCCGACGAGTTCTGGCGCCAGGTGGTGGACAGGGCCGCTGCGGAGACGCCGGACACGCTCCTTCTGGCCGAGGCCTTCTGGCTCATGGAGGGGTACTTCGTCCGGACGTTGGGGATGCACCGGGTCTACAACAGCGCTTTCATGAACATGCTGAAGATGGAGGAGAATGCCAAATACCGCCAGACCATCAAGAACGTTCTCGAATTCAACCATGAAATACTGAAGCGCTTCGTCAACTTCATGAACAACCCCGACGAAAAGACCGCCGTGGAGCAGTTCGGCAAAGAGGACAAGTACTTCGGCGCGGCGGTCCTCCTGGTGACCATGCCGGGGCTGCCGATGCTGGGCCATGGTCAGGTGGAGGGATTCCACGAGAAGTACGGCATGGAGTACCGGCGGGCCTACTGGGATGAACAGGTGGATGAACACCTGGTAGCGGAGCACGATCGGCGGATATTCCCACTCATGCGGCGGCGGCGCCTCTTTTCCGGCTCCGAAAGCTTCATTCTCTACGATTTCTTCGTGGAGGGGATAGTGAACGAGGATGTCTTCGCCTACTCCAACCGTCATGGTGACGACCGGGGGCTCATCCTCTTTAATAACCGCTATGGCCGCACTGCCGGGTGGATAAAGAATTCCACCGCCCGGGCCGAGCGGATCGATTCGGGGGAAACTGTCCTGCGCCAGACCGAGCTGGGGCACGCCCTCGGCGTGAACACCGATGGGCGGCATTACTATATCTTCCGCGATTATGCGACCGGCCTGGAGTATATCCGTCATGGCAGGGAGATTGCCGAGAAGGGGATGTTCGTGGAGCTGGAGGCCTACGAGTATCACGCTTTCCTCGATTTCCGGGAGGTCCGCGACGATGACTACGGTACCTGGGGCGCGCTCTGCTTCGGGCTTGAGGGGAGGGGGGTGCCGAGTATCGACGAAGAGGTGCAGCTTATCCGCTTTGCCCCTCTGGTTGAACGGTTCCGGGTGCTCTGCAATCGTCTTGTTGCGCCACCGGCAAAGACCCGCCAAAAGCCCCCAATGGCATTCAGGGAAGCGCTTGAAGCCTTCCTTGAAGAGCTTGATGCGGTGGCTGGGGCTGCCGGGCCGGTGACGGCATGTGCCGATGCCATGGTGGAGCGACTCGATGGTCTCCCCAAGCGCTTGAAAACCCTGGAAAAAAGTATGGCCGGGGACGAAGCACAGCGTCTGCCGGCAGGCTCCGCGCGGTGGTTCCTCTCTCTGCTCATAATCATCCACGAGTCAGGGAGACTTGGCGGCGATGATGCGGAGTACCTTTCCCGATCGAGCCAATGGTTTGCCACCTATGGACTCCGGAGAGCATTGGCCGATATCGTCCGGGAGACCGTCGGCAAAGATGGCGAACCGCCTTGCGGCGATGCCGGGCGGATGATTGCCCTGGCCGATATCCTTATTGGCCATGCCGGTCTGGGTGAGCTTCTGGGTGGTCCGAAGGGGGGCGAGGCCGTTCAGCGGCTTTTCGTTGATCGGCGGGCAAGGGGATATCTCGGCGTTCACCGCGGCGGCATTGTCGAGTGGTTCGTGAAGGAGCCCTTCGAGGAGCTTCTTTTCTGGATTATGCTGCTGGCTGCAGTTACGCGGGCGCCGCTGGAGGGTGAGGCAGCCGATCCGCTTTCGTCATTGCGGGTGCAGGGGGATTTGGCTGCTTTGGCGGAGGAGGCCGGCTACCGGGTTTCGGCATTCCTGGCCCTGGTGAATCCAGCCGCCGAACAGCCTGAAGAGGGTGTCCGGTAGATGAAGTGCTGCAACATTGAGATGAAGCTTGACGGCGCCCCGGCGGGACGCCGTTGCTGTTTGAGGCCCGCCCCGGAGGATAAAGCCTGATGGGACTGTTTGCCGGATTGCGACGAAAGCGTCTTGCCGGGCGTGAGTTCCCGCCGCAGTGGCTCGATATTATCGAGCGGAACGTTCCCTTCTACCGCATGCTTCCCCCGGAAGACCGGCGGGAACTTCTCGGGCATGTCCAGGTATTCCTCTCGGAGAAATACTTTGAGGGGTGTGGTGGTGCCAGGGTGACCGATGAGGTGCGGGTAACCGTTGCCGCCCTGGCCTGTATTCTTCTTCTACATCGGAAGACCGATTACTATCCGCAGCTTTCTTCCATCGTCATCTACCCCGACGAGTACGTGGGGGAGAGGCAGCTATGGGATGAGGCGGGGGTGGTCACGGAAGGTCCGGAATCTCGCGTCGGCGAATCTTGGGGGCATGGAACGGTGGTGTTGTCGTGGAAGGATGTTCTGCTTGACGCGGCGTCTCCCGACGATGCCTTCAATGTGGTCTTTCACGAGTTCGCCCATCAGCTTGATCATGAAGAGGGCATAACCGGTGAAGAGGGATTCTTGCCGGGGTTCCCCAGGGAGTCACGGTGGCGGAAGGTGTTCGAGGATGAGTATGGGCGGCTTGCGGCTGACGATGCTGCGGGGCGCCGGACTCTCCTTGACCCCTACGGGGCGGAGAGTCCGGCTGAATTCTTTGCGGTGGCTACGGAAACCTTTTTCGAGATGCCCGGTGAAATGCGGAGAGAGCATCCGGAACTTTACGAGGCCCTCAGCCAATACTACCGTCAGGATCCGGAGTCGTGGACCCGGTGACATGCTGCGGACCGGGGAGAATCAGTTTTCGGCCACCTCGATCTCAATGTAGGGGGAGAGGTTCGGATCGCTTGCGTGGCGCAGGGTCACTTCCGTGGAAGTAAGCTTGTTGTTTTTATAGTTGTAGCCCGAAAGGACGATGACCTGGGCGGAGGTCTTGATGCCGAATACTTCGGCCGGTGAGGCTGAACTGTCCGTGTCCCCGGCCACGATAACAGTCCGGTGGGTCTCCTTGAGTTTTTCGTCGAAGAACGCCTCCACTTCCCGCAGATCCCCTTCCACTGAATAGACCACGTTGCGGCGCTCGCCGTCGTTCTGGCGCACGAGCCGCACTTTAGAGCCGGGATAGCGGCCGGTCTTCGGCTCGGGAGCTGCGGGCTCCACCGACGGGATGATTTCGATCCGTTGCCACGATTTTCCGAAGTCCTCTTTCAAAGGTATGGAAAGTTCATTGATCGAGACGGTTAGGGGCATGAGGGGAAGGTTTGTTTGCGGATCCCTTGCGATTCCTTCCGAAATCTCAATGGTGCCGGGCACCCCAGTAACAGGGCGGGTGATTGTGATTGCTGCGTCGATTACGGTCCTGTCCCAGGCAAAGTCGCCGTAATAGGCGGCACCGTAGATGTTGATGCCCCGTTCTTGCAGACCTTTACTGAACTTGCGTACGGTTCTCCCGTTCAAAATGTAGTCGGAGGTGAAGGTGAGGAGTCTGGAATCTCCTTTTCCCTCGCTGATTTTTGCCTCACTGTATGTGATGGATGGGGCGAAAATCTGGACAAGATGTCCTTTCTCCGGCGAAGTTTCCTGTGCTTCTATCGTTAGATACCCGTTCCCCCGTTCAACAACCGGCGAGTCCTGGGTTTGGGCCTGGAGTGGGAAGGCTGCAAAGACGGTGGCGAGAATCAGGGCGAGTTTCGCTCCATTCATGAGCTTTGTGTGGATCGACACGGGATGATCTCCTTTGGGTTCAATCTTTCTCGGCCTGCCGGGGGGTGAGGCAATGAGAGAGTGTTAATTTTGCATAGATCGGGAAAAATTTCCAGAGTTTAGTGCCTTCATCAATGTAAAATCGAGACAAGATGCTGTAACCATTGATGTAATGCTTGTTTTGCCGTTAATGTAAACAGGTACAATACCTTCAGTAACAGTGTTGCGTCAAGGGATTAGAATAATTCATCCGCATGCAGAAGCAGCCCATGAAAGTATCTTTTTATACACCCCTGGGTATCGTTTTGAAGTGTAGTTATTTCAAGTGGTTGGCAGGGCGGAGAGGTGCCGGCGCTTCCGTTGGTGTATTAGCGCTTGTACATACTTTTTATACGGTACTTCACCTTTTTATAAAAATGCCGAGCAGACTTTGCGTTTAAATAGTGCCAAGTTTACAGTAAGTTACGGATAAAATGCCGGTAGGGCCTAGTTCTGGCATGAGTGCTGCTTTATAAATGGCAAGATCATGAGAATTGGTTGAATCAGGAGGACGCCATGAAAACTGCACTCGCCACCATAATTGCCCTTATTGCCACATCTACAGCCTTTGCCGCCAGCGGGGCGCAAACCGAGGATAGCGGACTGCTGGTAGCGCTTTTCCTCGGGGTCGGCGCACTGATCGTAGCTTTCCAGTTGCTGCCGGGCCTCACGTTGTTCGGATCGATGATGAAGGGATTGCTGCCCGGCAAGGGTATAAAATCACGCCACTGAGCATTAGAGTGAGAGCTGCCCGCACGTCACCTCAACGGAAAGGGGAACTCATCATGCAAGAGCTACTTATCGCGGAAAAGGATCCGGCTACCCGCCAGCAGATGGCCGAACACCTCATAAAAGAAGGTTACGCGGTTACCGTTACCGACTCCATTCCCAATACTCTCTCCACCATTTTGAAAAAGGTAACGCGCGTGATCCTGCTCGGTGCGAAGTTCGATGAACTTCCAACCCTGGCTCTGATCGACCTGTTGAAAAAGTGCAACCAGAAGTTGGCGATTATCCTGGTAGCAGATGAGCTCCCGTTGCCGCTTTTACGCAAAGTCCGCAGCAGCGGGATATTTTATCACGCACTCAAACCGTCGGGGCCTGAGGATGTGGAAGAGATCTGCCAAGCTGTCAGATGTGCATTCGGTAGCGGTATGAAAGGCCACGCTGCGCGGTAGTCGACAGTTAACCGACCAGTTCGCTTAACCATTAGAAAAAGGAGGATGTCATGAAAAGCTCAACCCCAATCATAAGTACTTTGGTACTGCTTCTCGGTTCAGTCTCGACGGCTTTTGCGGCCTCCGGCGCACGGGAAGACAACAGCGGCATCTTCGTCTGGATTTTTCTCGGGTTCTGTGCGTTGATCGTGGTTATGCAGCTCATGCCGGCCGTGTTTATGATGCTGGGGATCGCCAAAGGGCTGCAAAAGGAGTCGCCCCAGGAGCATAAGGCAACGCACTAGTCTTTTTTTGCAGGTAAAAGCCCGACAATGATGGAGAAAATTAGGCTCAGCAATGCAACGGGCCGGCCACCGACAGATGGCTGGCCCGTTGTTTGTTGTTGCCCGTCCGGCGTTGGAAATTTTGTCGGAACTGCAACCTCAATATGTTATAACCAGCAAAATTCGCTTTTTATTCAGGGTCAAGTGGAGGTGTAATGTCCGTGTCGCCCGCGGTCATGCTGACGGCTATCGGCTTGATTCTCGGCCTGATTGCCGGTTTTGTCATGCACCGAGCCGATTTCTGCATTGCCGGCATGTTCAGGGATCTGTTCCTCTTTCGCTCCTTCGCCAAACTGCGCGTCATGGTTCTCTACGTGGTAGTGGCCATGGCATTGTTCGAAGCGGCAAGGCTATTGGGCCTGTTGCCGCTCTATCCGTTCCCGATGCTGGGGCCGGCGACGTTTGCCGGTATTTTGGGAGGGGTTCTGTTCGGTATCGGCATGGTGCTGGCCGGCGGGTGTGTTGTCGGTACCCTTTACCGCATGGGGGCCGGGAGCCGCGTCAGTTTCATCGCTTTTGCAGGTCTCATAATCGGCAGCGCTCTGTATGCCGAGTTTCACCCCTTCTGGAAATCCCTCCTCACCGCTACTACCATGTTTTCCGGCAGCATCACCATTCCCCTGTATCTCAATCTGTCGCCGACTCCCCTGGTGCTCATCTCTATAATTCCCCTTGGCTGGCTGGTGGCGTTATGGTGGCGGCGCGGGCAACTATCGAGCAGGCTCTATGCCAAGGGAGCATTGCATTTGTGGCAGGCGGCTCTTCTGCTTGCCGTCGTCAGTCTTGCCTCGTATCTCCTGATCGGCATGCCTCTGGGAATTACGACCGCTTACTCCAAAATCGGTGCCATGGGAGAGCAGATTCTGTTTCCGGAGCATGTTGCCAATGTGAGTTATTTTGCAACCCAGTCCATTTCATGCCGGAATCCGCTGACCGGCATGATGTTTAAGGGAGGGCCGGGGCCAGCCATGGACTCCATTGCCCTGATCCAGTTTCCGCTCATTGCCGGTATCATTCTGGGCGGGGCGGTGTCCGCCCTGTCGCTTGGCGAATTCACAGTTCGGCACCCTGCTCCATGGCGACAATACATTTCTGCGGCCGTGGGGGGGGTGCTTATGGGGCTGGCTTCGCGTATGGCTCCGGCCTGCAACGTCTGGCATTTAATGGGGGGGCTGCCTGTTCTGGCTTTTGCCAGCATTTTTTTTCTTGCGGGGATACTGCCCGGCGCCTGGCTTGGAGCTTGCATGCTAACCAGATGGGTAGTACGCTGATAACCATGCTTGGAGATAAACCATGACTTCCGCTGAACCAGCCACCATCGAATTCGACATTCGAGGACAAATCTGTCCATCCACTTTGCTCACGGCCCTGCGGGAAATCAACAGGCATGCTCCTGCCTTGCGTAAGGGGGAGACAACTTTACTGTTTCTTACCACCAATCGTGATTCTACGCACACCATTCCCGAGTCGGCGGGGAATATGGGGTTTCATGTTGAAGTGATTTCCCGCGACGGTTATTACGCCATCAGGGTGTTCGGTAATGAGTAAGCTTCAATCGCAGACAACCGGCATTGCAGCCGTTCTTGACTCTGACGAAACAGTTACGGAAATCGCGCGGCTCAAGGAAGAAAATTTCCGGCTGCGCTCCCGCCTTGCCGGCAAGTGTGCTTACATCCGCAACAAGGTCGACCAGATGCTTAAGGTCATGGGGACCCTGCCGCTTCGTCCCGAGGAACTCGACGACGATACCTTGGTCGAACTGGACCCCTTGGGCATTCTGGTGGATTCCTTCGCCCATATCCTCGACCATCTGCACGAAACAAACCGCGAACTTTCCGAGAATCGGGAATTTCTCCAGACAATATTCTCATCTCTCGAATCCGGGGTCATGCTGATCCGGGAAGAAGACCATGTAATCATGGACGTAAACCAGACAGCGTGCCGCATCCTTGGCCGGTCCCGTGAAAACATCATCGGCCATGTCTGCTTTTCGTTCATCTGCCCGGATTGCAATGGTTCTTGTCCGATGAAGGATATGAATCTGCGGATCGACAATGCCGAACGCATTATTCTTGCGGGGGACGGCCATGCCATCCCAGTCCTGAAAAGTGTCGGGCGGGTCGCTTTGCACGGCGTTCCGCACTTTGTCGAAAGTTTTGTCGATATTGCCGCTCAGAAAGTGGCCGAAGGGAAGATTCTGGCCCTGAATGAAGAACTGGAAAGACGTGTGCAGAAGCGCACGGCGGAACTGATACATGCAAACAGGGAGCTGGAGTCGTTTTGTTATTCCATATCCCACGACCTGCGGGCACCGCTTCGGCATATCAACGGCTATATCAATATCCTCCGCGAGGACCACGGTGACCGGTTGGATACTGCCGGCCTCAACTACCTGCAACGGGTCGATGCCGCCAGCAACCGGATGGGCATGCTTATCGACGATCTGCTGTCTTTCTCGCGCATTGCACGCACGCCGGAAAATACGGAGCAGGTCAATCTGAGCCAGTTGGCCCGTGAGATTACGGTCATGTTCCGCGAATCTACGCCAGGCCGGGATGTGCAGGTGGATATTCAGGATGGCATGATTGTCTCCGGAGATCCGTCGCTGTTGAATATGGTAGTGCAGAACCTGATCGGCAATGCTTGGAAATTCACGGCCCAAAATCCCCGGCCGTGCATAACTTTCGGTACGCAGCGCCAGGGGGCGAGGGATGTCTTTTTTGTGAGGGACAACGGAGTCGGATTTGATATGGCGTATCAGGACAAGCTCTTCAAGGTTTTTGAGCGTCTGCACAGGGAAGATTTCGAGGGGACCGGCATCGGCCTGGCGATAGTCAGCCGTATAATTCACCGTCACGGAGGGGAGATTTGGGCCGAGTCATCTCCCGGCAAGGGGGCGACATTTTACTTTACCCTTGCCGCCCCTCACCATTGCTAGCGGTAACATTGCAAACGATTATTGAAGATTAAGAGGCCGGGTTCTCCCGGCCTTTTGCTTTGTCGTGCATCAAGCATGCGCAGGATTGACAACATTTCATGGAGGAGTATTATTCTTAACCGAGAAAACACAACAGGAAAGGAGGAGTGACAGCAGTAGCTAAGATTAGTAACAAAATTAAGTTTCAACCGAACATCAGAAAGGAGTAGAAAGGATGAAGATTAAGACGTTGATTCTGGCTGGTTGTATGTGTATGGCATCTGCTATCCCGGCTTTTGCGGCCGGCCCCTATGTTGGCTTTGGTGGGGGCTTGTCGCTCAATCACGATTCAGACCTCGAAGTTTCCGGTTACTCCGGTTCAGCAGATGTGGAGTATGACCCCGGTTACGGTTTCAACGTAGTTGGTGGGTATGATTTTAACCCGATCCGGCTAGAGGCTGAGTTCGCATACAGAAATTCAGACGTTGATGAAGTTGAAAACTCTAGCATTTCAGATACGGAAGTATCTACCATGTCGTACATGATAAATGCATATTACGACGTTAAAACGTTCAATTCCCAGATTAAACCGTACTTTGGTGTCGGTATGGGCCTTATAAACGGCGAACTCGAAGTGGATGGTTATGACGAGGACGACACTACCTTCGGTTACCAGTTCACCGCTGGTGCAACCACCGAAGTTGCAAAAAACGTCAACCTAGATCTTTACTATCGGTTCCAGGGAGCACCGTCGGATTTTGAAAAAGACGGCGTGGAACTTTCTTACAATAACAGCAGCTTCTTCGTAGGTTTCCGCTTTGGTTTCTAAGTAATAACCTGGATAGTCTCAGTACGGGCGACACAAATAGAAAAAGGCCTCACGGTTGATATCGTGAGGCCTTTGTTCTTTCTGGAGCCACCTGCCGGAATCGAACCGGCGACCTACTGATTACGAATCAATAAAATCAAGTCTTGCCGTGTTTTGTCTTCTTTTGTCTGCTACATAAAGTCTGATGTGCTAAGCACTTTTTGTTTTGCTGAGTATTGACAAGTTTTATTTCGAGTGGTACCTATGTGGTACCTAGGCGATTTGCTCAATAGGTCAGCGAGTAGGAGGTGCATCATGCCGAACGTGAAGATCACCAAGGCCGTTGTTGATAAGCTTCCCCATCCTGAGAAGGGGCAGGTTGATTATTTTGACACCGACATGAAGGGATTTGGCGTCCGGGTGAGTGCCGCGACAAAGACCTATTTCGTCATGCGCCGGGTTAACGGCAAGAAGGTTCGCGTCACCATCGGGCGACATGGCGAGTTCACCGTTGAGAAGGCCCGTAAGGAGGCCGAGAACCTTTTTCCCGACATGCGAAAGGGTGAGAACCCGAACCAGAAGAAGCGTGAAGCCAGGATCAAGGGAGCAACGCTGAGCGAGGTCTTGGACGATTATCTGGCAAGCCGGAAGCTCAAGCCGCTGACGGCTCAGGGGTATCAACAGATGGTGGAGTTGTACCTTTCCGACTGGATGGACAAGCCGGCGTCCAAGATCACCAAGTATATGGTGCAGAAGCGTCACGCTCAGATTGCCAACGGGAAGCGGGGCCGCAAGGTCTATGAACGTGAAGTGAAGGCCGAGAAGAAGGGCGGCAAAGAGGTTCGCACTCTCAAGCGAATCGAGAAGGACGCGCCCAAGCGCCGTGAGGCTGCTGCTGATGGTGCCATGCGGGTACTTCGCGCCGTGCTGAATTTCCATTTCGCCGATGCCGAGGACGATGGCAAGGTGCAGGTGAACCCCGTCACCACTCTTTCCCGCAAAAAGACATGGTTTGGTGTGGTGCGCCGCCGCAGCCTTATCAAAAACAGTGACCTCCCGAAGTGGCACAAGTCCGTCATGTCTTTGGACAATCCGCACATGCGGGATTTCCTGATGTTTTTGCTCTTTACCGGCCTGAGACGCACGGAAGGTGCGCGCCTCAAGTGGTCACAGGTGGATTTTCAAGACATGGCCTTCACCGTCGTGGATACCAAGAACAAAGAACCCCATACCCTCCCCATGAGTGATTACCTTCATGATCTTCTCAAGGCCCGGTACGACAACTACCGGGAAAACGAGTATGTGTTTCCTTCGTCCGGGGAGCGTGGTTACATCCAGGAGCCGAAACGCGCCATTGACGCCGTAACTGCTGCAACCGGAATCTTCTTTTCCTGCCACGATCTTCGCCGGACCTTCATCACCATCGCCGAAAGCCTGGACCTGTCCCGCTATACGGTGAAAGCCCTTGTGAACCATAAGCAGGACAAGGGCGACGTAACCGCCGGCTACATTGTTCTGAATGTCGAACGTCTCCGGGAGCCAATGCAGCGGGTAACGGAGACCATTCTTGAAAAGATCAAGACGCAGCACGGGGAGGTTGTGGAGCTTCGGGCAAGGGGGAAGGAAGGGGAAGCGTAAGAAAACCGTTCACAGGCCGAATTTCGCGGCCACAACACGAAAAGGGGGGAAGGTATGGCAATGGATAAGAATCAGGTTCTGCTTAATGTGTTGGGAAGCACAGAAGACCTTACAGAAAAAGCATGGCTCCTCTTGCATCGTCTTTCTGAAAGGTGCAAATCGATGGCGCACGAGGTTGGTCACATGGATTTCCCGGAAACTCCTCTGGTTTTAGAAGTGGAAGAATTTTTGTTTGAGATAAGTCATTCGTTAAGTTTTGTGGGTGAATCCCTAGAGGATCAAAGTAGCCATCTAAGAAAGATCAGACAGGAAGCTGTCTAAGTCTGCCGATGGCTCCACAAAATTGCGGAGTCCCCCGATGGAAGCAAGGGCGCGGTTCCGACCGCGCCTTTCGTTTATGGTGAATCGTTGACATTATACTAAAAACAAGTATAAGGTGACTTATGGAATGGATTGTCAGGATCACGGGCAAGGTTGACAAGCAGGCTCACAAGCTGCCACGAAGCGTTGTTGAACGGCTCTTCCTGCTGATGGAGGAGATCAGGCTTTCCGGCCCCGTGCGTGGCAACTGGCCGAACTATGGCAAGCTGGGAGAAGGTCGGCACCATTGCCACCTGAAGAAGGGTAAACCGACTTACGTTGCGGTATGGGAAGAACGTGACAAGGAAATCAGACTTATCGAGGTGACTTATGCAGGGACTCACGAAAAAGCGCCCTACTGAAGAGTTTGTGACGTTGCGCCTCCGGGTGCAGCGTCAGAACGTGGAGCGGGTCCGCCGCTATGTGGATAGCATCGAGGCCGAGGAGGGGGGTGCTGTCTCCCTGGAGGATTTCTTTGTCGGCCATTTCCCCGGTGAGTCCAAGCCGTCTGTCTCACTTCGGGGAGCACGGGGAAAGGAAGGGCTTACCCAGTGCCAGCTTGCGGAGCTGACGGGGATTCCGCAGCGCCATATCTCCGAGATGGAGAACGGGCGGCGTCCCATCGGCAAGGAAACGGCCAGGAAGCTGGCAAAGGTTCTGAACGTCGATTACCGGGTGTTTCTGTGATCATCTCCGAACTGATAGCCCACCTTGAAGCCATGCGAAAGCAGCACGGCGACATTCCGGTTGACGGCGGCACGGATTGTTTCATCGTTGAGCGCCGGGAATATGGCGGTGGACTGTTTCTCAAGGTGCGCGGCCTGTGGGAGGTTGAACAGGGGTGACTGATTCCCGCTAAAAAATGCTTGCCCTTTGCTCGTTTTTTGGCAATACTAGACGAAACTGAATAAAAAAGAGTTAGCGGTAAGCAACGACTCTGCAATGCAGAGGATCAATGACCCGCGACGATAGGCATAATTGCCTCTTGTCGCGGGTTTTTTCGTTTCTGGGCCACGAAAGGAGCATGCACATGAAAGGAGAACCAGTGAGGAACAAGGTAATTCTTACCATCGAGTTGCGCGAAGAAATCTTGAAACAACCCCTCTACCGACAAACTGACATGAAACGCTTTATCCCTGCCGCTGATAGCACCTTTGAGCAAGGTCGTCTTGGGATGGGGCCACTTTCAGGCCTATGTTTCACCAAAGTTGGACGGTCGGTCTATTACCCCGCAGCGGCAGTTATCGATTTCCTCGAATCATTGCCGCAGTTCGCCAACACCACCCAGTCTGAACAGTTCAAGCGAACGGCGGCGTGAGCTGAAAACTACGAATCTGAGGGTCGGGAGTTCGAACCGACATAACACCGCATAGGGCCGGTGGTCTGAATATCGCTGGTCTGAAACAATTTACCGGAGGGGGCGACGGTATGAGAGAGACGAGACATGAAAACTTATCGTATCAAAGACCTAGACCTCGTTGCAGCACTAATTACATCTACAGGAGAGAAACCTGACCTTATCCCCCAGGGGACAATGATCGAATTTGGATTTCCGGCCACCCCGGAAATCATAAGCACTGTCGCCAGTTACGCTTCAGAAAACTTAGTCCTCAATGCGAGAAGACTGCTCACAACCCGTCAACGGCTTTTCAGGGAAATCCGGGGGTTGCGCTCATGAGCAGCCAAATCCATCACGCCAACGAAGCCGCCAATCTCCATGAGTATTGCGGTACTCTTACCCCTTTTAAAAATCAACAAAATTCCGGGGAGCCACGGCACGGCCAAATTAAGCGATTCTACGCCGTAGTATGGGATGCCAACGTCCGCGAGTGGATTATGGTTGAGTGCAGCCGCGCCGACTTGTTGAAGAAGGTGCTGTTGTGAGTGGCTGGATTCCTCTCGACAAGGCCCTTGTCCGTGAACTCCCCAAGGAGAGGCCATACACCCGGCTTGAAGCCATGTTCTCCCTTACCTGCGACTATGACAACGGGGAGACGGCCACGCTGAGGGGATATGCAAGCCTTTGGAGATGGTCAACCGGCAAGGTGGAGCGGTTCTTAAAGGAAATCGGAGTCCGCCTTGAATATCCAGAACCCGCAGGAAAGAAGACCAATCAACGCGGGACAATCATGAGTACTAAACCGAGACAAAGCCGAGACAATAGCGGAACAATAAACTTTATTGATTCCAAGGCTTTATCGGAAGAGGCGAGACAGCGGCGAGACAATGACGAGACAGCGGCGAGACAATCGCGGGGTCCTACTAAAGAACCTAGAACCTTAAATAGCCAAACCCTCCCAAAATTGGAGGAAGTAAGAGCCTATTGCCTTGAGCGCGGCAAGGGCGTTGACCCTGAAGCATGGTTCAACCACTACGAGGCCAAGGGTTGGATAATCGGCAAAGCGCCCATGAAGGATTGGAGGGCCGCAGTACGCACCTGGGAGAAATCAACTGCAACACAACCGACACCCGTTCAAAGCGGCGGGCACCCGACGTGGTACTGATGGAGGGCGTATGAAGGGAATTATCAAAGTATCGGCCTTCTATGGCGAGGTCGAAAAGGCGCGATACAAGGGGCAAGACCCCGGCCATAAGATTGAACTCCCCAGCCTGGATGAACTCTACCGTGTGCGGCTCGGGATGATGACCATCGTTACCGGCATCCCTGGCCATGGAAAGAGCGAAATCGTTGACGATATGTTGGTGCGCCTGTCCCGGCTCTACCGCTGGAAGTTCTGCTTCTTCAGCCCGGAGAACTATCCCCTTGAGCAGCACTACATCAAGATTGCGGAGAAGCTGGCAGGGGAGCAGTTCAGCAAGTTCGAGGCATCAGACCACCGCGTTTCTAAGGACTGGATACAGGACCATTTCACATGGCTTTACCCGGACGATGACGGCGAAACCGTCAATCTCGACTGGATTCTGGATCGCGCACGGTTCCTGGCAGAGTCGGAAGGCTTGCAAGGTCTTGTATTGGACCCGTGGAACGAAATCGAGCATCAGCGGGGCACCATGTCAGAAACGGATTACGTGAGTCTTGCCCTAACGAAGATACGCCGGTTTGCTCGTCGCTATGACGTTCATTGCTGGATCGTTGCCCACCCGACGAAGCTCCAGAAGGACAAGGCCACAGGACAGTACCCCGTGCCGACTCCTTACGACATATCCGGTTCGGCTCACTGGCGGAACAAAGCTGATTTCTGCCTCACCATCCACCGGCCCGACGTAACCAAGAACATGGTCCACGTCTACGTGCAGAAGGTGAAGTTCAAGCACCTGGGGCGCGTCGGTCAATGCACCCTCAATTACCGCTGGCATTGCGGCACCTTCGAGGAAGTAAAACCATGAAGCCGCAAGACACTGCGAGAGCGGCCCACGACATGGGAATCTCAATCGAGGCAGCTTTTGCCATGAGGATTCGTTACCTGTTGGAAGAAATCGACGCATGGCTTGAGATAGACGACGAGGTTTCACATGTCTACGCCTTCCAATGTCTGGATGAGATCGTTGCAATCAAGGGCTACAAGGCGAAGCCGAAATACCAGAACCAAGACGGCCACCTAACAGTCTCGCAAATCGAAGCAGCCCGAAACGCCGATATTCGCTCCTTGGTCGGCTTTGACCGGCAAGGGAAGGCAACGGCACCCTGTCACGAAGATAAACGGCCTAGCCTCGTATTTCTCAGCAGGACGGGCAAAGCATGGTGCCCGGTCTGCGATCGTAAGTTCAACGCTGTTGACTGGCTCATGGAGGTGGAGGGTTTGACCTTCCCCGAGGCCGTCAGGAGGCTGGCAGCATGAATTGGCTCATCAATGCCGTTCGAGAAAAGAGAGAGGCCGCGACAACCAGACCGGCCATGGAAAGGACAACCAGCATGAAGATCATAAGTGTTGACCCCGGCCAACGGGGAGGAATCGCTCTACTTGACGGCAACCGTGCCGAGGCGTGGCCCATGCCCGGAACCGTCGCGCAGATCGTCGCATTGATTCGCTCAGTCTCAGAACCGGGCGACACCCTGGCAGTGGAACGGGCACAGCCGATGCCGAAGCAGGGCGTCACGTCCGTTTTCACCTACGGACAGCATTTCGGCGGCTTCGAGGCGATAGCGGCCTGTCTCGGGTTGCGTTACGTCACCGTGCGGCCTGCGGAGTGGAAGAAGGTCATGGGGCTGAATTCAGACAAGACCTCGTCGATTGTCGAAGCTGAACGGCTCTTCCCCGGCGTGAACCTGATACCGGTGGGGTGCCGGAAACCTCATGACGGAATTGCTGAGGCCCTGCTTGTCGGTGAGTACTCCCGGCGATTGGTTCTTGGCAGCGCAAAAAACTTTATGGAACGAAAGGAGGTGTGAAGTGCCGTGGTTAGTGGGTTGCGAGGGTAAAGAGGCTTTTGCAATCGAAGATGATCCTGAACTTGTTGCCTACTACGTGGCCCTCGGTTGCGTCGTTGTTCAGGAAGGCGGGTTGAGTGTTGAGGAAGTCGGACGACGGAATGAAGAGGTTAGCAACGAGCTTCGGCGGCTCAAACCACCACAGCGCCCCATGCGGGACCGTGATCGAGAGTTGGAGAAGATCGCCGAAGCTTCAAACCAACAACGTTGAGAGGAGAATTTTATGGAAATGTCGCAAAGCCAGAGAAGGAAATTGCAGAAATATGACGACCTCGCCGATCACCTTGAGAAGTCCCGGCAGTTCTGTGAAGAGGTTGCAACTGTAGCCGAGCAGGTAAAGGGGGCGACAGGGGACAGCCTCAAGGAGGCCGTTGCCGCTTTCCGTGAGCAGTTGGGTAGGGTCGATTGCAGTTTGGCGCCGTAATGGGGGGTAGATCATGACTGACGACGAAATTCGCGGCGGATCAAGAAGGAGAGGTGAGCATGGCAAAACCACAGAAACCTATCAAGGGCAAACCCGAGACACCACCATCAACACTGCCGGCGGAATTCTCCAAGGAGGAATTGGCACTCGCCGACGAGATGCTTTCCTGGCCTCAGTTCCCCAAATTCAAGGATACCGGGACCAGTAAAGTTGCCTTCACGGAAACTTCCGGGGAGTACGGCGACAAGTTCAACATCATCAAGCTTGCATCGGCGTTCGGGGTCAAGAGCGTCGGCGGGACAGAAGAGATCATCAGCAATTTGGCGAATATGGGAACGACGCGCAATGCCGAGGGCCTTAACCGCAACATCGATATATTGGCTGGCATTGCCCCGCAAAACACGACAGAGGCCCTTCTGGCGGTCCAGATGATCGGTTGCCACAACGCCGCCACTGAGTACATGCGCCGCGCCATCGCCCTTGAATCTACGGGGGGCATCGACGCCAACGTGAACCGCGCCGTGAAGCTGATGCGGACTTTCACGGCCCAGGTTGAGGCGCTGCAGAAGCTCCGGGGGAAAGGCCAGCAGACCGTCCGTGTTGAACACGTCAACGTCCATGCTGGCGGTCAGGCAATAGTCGGGCATGTCGAGCACAAGGCCGGGGGGGAGGGCGCGAAGGATGAAAAACAAGGATAACCCGATGCAAAGCGCCCACGATTCCCCACGATGCGGAGCGAAAACAAGGTGCGGGACACCATGTCAGGCCCCAGCAATCCACGGAAAGAAGCGTTGCCGGCTCCATGGCGGTAAATCCCCTGGCGCACCAAGGGGCGAACGTCACGGACAGTGGGTTGACGGGCGATACTCCATTGAGGCAATGGAAGAGCAGCGCCGATTTCGGGAATTCTTCAAGATGCTTCGGGAAAATCTTGCTGACCTGTAAGAAAGCCCCCAAGGGAGATTCATTCGTCTCTCAAGGGGGCTTTTCACTATTCAGGGTACGCTTTCGATATATTGCCGGTCTTCTTCTGGTACCGGGCTGTTTTCAGAAGCCACTCGTTGACCCGAAGCTTGACCTTGGGCGGTAGCTTCTCCCATTCCGGCGTCTTGCGGAAAGCTAAGAACTGTTCCAGGCGCGACTGAATCTTGGAGAGGTTGTCCATGTGTTTGTTCCTCTCATGGCACACTGTCGGGCCGATAAAGCCCTCCGCTATTTCATCCTAAAACTTAAGCCAACCCAAAATCACAATTGCCAGAAAAACAAAAACCATCCAAAAAATTCCAGCTCCAGCTTCATCCATTTGTCGAAAAAATTTCAATGGAAGCGATTTCAACAAATAAGGCATCAGATTCATTGCGATCAAAAAAAGAACCGCTATCAGGATGACGGCCCAAGAAATGTGTCCTACCCCAGAATCTCCTTCCTCAAAATTACCCGAATATGAGCCAGGAGCCGCATGTACAATGAGCGGAAAGATTAAGGACGACAGCAAAAAAAGCCATTTCATGTTATCCCCCCATCAGTCGCTAAATAAACTTCTGCTAATCCTACCACTCCTAAGAGGGACTGCAACGAGGGCAAAAAAAGACCGGCTCACCCTATCGAGGGAGGCCGGTTTTTTGTTCTAGTGGTACCTATATGGTACCTACAAAAAAAGAAGGTCCACAGTGAAAACTGTGAACCCTTGTCTTTTCTGGAGCCACCTGCCGGAATCGAACCGGCGACCTACTGATTACGAATCAGTTGCTCTACCATCTGAGCTAAGGTGGCGAATGAGGAGAAGATAAATACCGTACTTTGCCTGTCAAGTCAACGGCTAATCGGCCGGTTATCTGCCGGCGCCCCGCTGCTTTTCCATGGCGTCGTCCATGACTTTGTAGGCGCAGAACTCACCGCACATGGTGCAGGCGCCGTGGTCGGACACACCCGATTCCTCCCGGAACCTGCGTGCTTTCTCCGGGTCTAGCGAGAGGTTGTACTGCCCCTCCCAGTCGAGCTTCTTGCGGCACTTGGCCATGGCGATGTCCTTCTCCATGGACCCCTTGACCCCTTTTGCGATGTCGGCGGCGTGGGCTGCGATGCGGGAGGCGATGACCCCTTCCCGGACGTCTTCGACGGTCGGCAAGCGCAGGTGCTCACTGGGGGTGACGTAGCAGAGGAAGTCGGCGCCGGCCGAGGCGGCGATGGCTCCGCCGATGGCGCAGGTGATGTGGTCGTAGCCCGGAGCGATGTCGGTGACCAGGGGGCCGAGGACGTAGAACGGCGCCCCGTGGCAGAGCCGCTTCTGGAGGAGGATGTTGGCCTCGATCTGGTTGATGGGCACATGGCCGGGCCCTTCGATCATTACCTGCACCCCGGCGGCCTGGGCCCGCTGGGTAAGCTCGCCCAGGAGAATCAATTCGTGTATCTGTGCCCGGTCTGTGGCGTCTGCCAGGCAGCCGGGGCGGAACCCGTCTCCAAGCGACAGGGTCATGTCGTAGGCCTTGGTGATTTCCAGGAGCCGGTCAAAGTGCTCGAAGAGGGGGTTTTCGCAGTTGTTGTAGGCCATCCACTCCACGGTGAAGGCGCCGCCGCGGGAGACGACATCCATGAGCCGCCCTTCGTTTTTCATCCGCTCAACGGTGGAACGGGTCACGCCGCAGTGGACGGTGATGAAGTCGACCCCGTCCTCGGCATGTTTGATAATCCCCTCGAAGATGTCGTCCACGGTCATGTCGACGATGGCCTTCTTCTTGGTGCGCACCGCGTCCAGGGCCGCCTGGTAGAGGGGAACGCTGCCGATGCAGGCGCTGGTCTCGGCGATGATGGCGCGGCGGATCTCATCCACGGGGCCGCCGGTGGATAGGTCCATGATTGCGTCGGCGCCGTGGTGTACCGCCACCCGGGCCTTCTCCAGTTCCTTGGAGATGTCGGTGTCGTCGGCGGATGTGCCGATGTTGGCGTTCACCTTGGTGCGGAGCCCTTTCCCCACGGCCAGGGGACGGCCGTTGCCATGCTTGATGTTGTGGCATATGATGATGGTGCCTGCGGCGAGCCCCTCGCGGATGAACTCGGGTGATACCCCTTCGGCCAGGGCGGCTTCCTTCATTTTGTCGGTGATGATCCCCTGACGGGCGTATTCAAGCTGCGTCGTTGCCATGTGTCAATACTCCTTGATTTGAATGAAGAAACGTTTTTACCGGTCCCTGACTTCCTCCGCGGCCAGAAGGTGGTTCACCGGACCATGTCCCCGGCCCAGTGGCTGGCCGAGGCGAATGGCGGCGGTGACGAACTCTTTTGCGCGGCCGACGGCTTCCCGGAGCGGTTCCCCCTGCGCCAGATACGCGGCGATTGCCGAGGAGTAGGTGCAGCCGGTCCCGTGGGTGTTCTTGCTGAGGATGCGGGGAGCGGTGAAACGATGAAATGCTGAGCCGTCGAAGAGGATGTCCACCGCATCTCCGGCCACCAGATGGCCCCCCTTGACGAGGACGTTGCGGGCACCGAGCCGGTAAAGGCGCCGGGCAGCCTCCTGCATCCCTTCTTCGTTGGCGATCGTGAGACCGGTGAGCCGTTCAGCCTCGGGGATGTTTGGGGTGAGGAGGTATGTGCGGGGAATCAGCCGGTCCTTGAGGACGTTGATGGCACTCCGGTCGATGAGGTGAGCGCCCCCTTTTGCGATCATGACAGGGTCCACGACCACGATCCGCTTCTGGTATTCACTCAGCTTATCGGCTACCGTTGCGATGATGTCCGCCGAGAAGAGCATGCCCGTCTTTACGGTGTCTACGGCAATGTCGGACAGGACCGCGTCGAGTTGGTCGCCCACGAAGAAGGGGCTCGTGCCGTTGATGCCGGAGACTCCCCTGGTGTTCTGGGCGGTGAGGGCGGTAATGACCGACGATCCGTAGCTCCCCAGCAGCGTGATGGTCTTGAGGTCGGCCTGAATGCCGGCTCCGCCCCCCGAGTCGCTTCCCGCTACGGTGAGAACCGAGCCGCGTGGGTAAGCCGTACTGCGGTTGAAGAGAAGGCCTATTTCGGCCGCAGCCATGGCCGGGTCGTGGTGGGAGAGGACCGCCGAGATGATCGCCATTGCGTCGGCGCCGGCGTCGATTACGCGGCTGCCGTTGTCGCGGGTGATCCCTCCGATGGCAACAATCGGGATTGAGATCCGGCTGCGTATGGCGGCAAGTCCCTCGGGTCCCGCCAGATGCTCGATATCCTTGCTGCGTGTGGGAAACATGGCGCCGAAGCCGATGTAGTCGGCGCCGGCCGCCTGGGCCGCCAGAGCTTCCTCCAGGTTGTGGGTTGAAACCCCGATGAGCTTCCCCTGTCCGAGTTCGCGGCGCACCGCGCGGGGATCGCCGTCGTCCTGGCCCAGGTGAACGCCGTCGGCCTTCAGCTGCCGTGCCAGTTCCACGTCATCGTTTACTATGAAGAGAACTCCCCGCCTGCGGCAGAGTTCGCAGAGCTCCTCTCCCATGGCGAAGCGTTGCGAGCGGTCCAGCCCCTTGTTCCGGTACTGGACGATGCGGGCGCCGCCGTCGATGGCCGCCTCGACCCGCTCCATGAGACGATCGCCATGGTCGGTGACAAGGTACAGCCCCCGGATGGCAGAATCCTGCTTGTCGCGATTGACTACCAGCCGGAGCGTGTGACCGTTGCTGCTCATGCTCTATCTATTCTCCCGTGAATCCGGTTGATCCCGTAAAACCGGCCGGTGGCCGGCGGTGGGGGCAAACAAAAAAACCGTGACAGGTGGTCACGGTCCCAGAACTCAAAATGGATAGCGAGGTTTCTGGCCGCTTCCCTACGCCGGCATTACCCGGATCAGGTGGTAAGGGTTCGGGCAGCGCCCGTCTCAGTTCTCGAAGAACTCCCCCAGCAGGCTTTTTTTGTAAACAAAGCTAAACGAATTTTTCCGTTAAGTCAACGGATTTAACCCTTTGGCAGGGGGACCATTCAGGTGGAAGCCCGATGTCGGGATTTACAGGTTCATGCTTTACAGCAACGGGGAGAAGTGGTAGGAAAAGGGCATGGAAAGCCGCCCTACCATTGCCGAAATAGACCTTGCCGCATTGCGCGATAATTTTTCCCTGGTGCAGCGCACCGTTCCCCCCGGCTGCGGGCTCCTTGCAATAGTCAAGGCCGACGCTTACGGTCACGGTTTCATGGACATCTCCCGCGAGCTGGAATCCCTCGGAGTCGCCGCGTTCGGCGTGGCCTTCCTGGCCGAGGGGATTCAGCTGCGCAAGAGTGGCATCGACCGGCCGGTCCTGATTCTCGGGGGGGTCTATCCGGGGCAGGAGCGCAAATGCGTCGGATTCAATCTCTCCACTGCCGTCTTTTCCCTGGAGCAGGCGCGGGTTCTGAACGACACGGCATCCCGCCTCTACCGCAAGGCCAAGATCCATGTAAAAATGGACACCGGCATGGGGCGGCTGGGGGTTTCCGCCGCCGATGCCCCTGCCTTTTTCCGGGAACTGCGGGAGATGCGTTCCGTGGAACTGGAGGGGATTTTCTCCCACTTCGCTTCTGCCGATGAACTGGATGATGACGGCCGCCGTTTCTCGGAGCGCCAGGCAGCCGTATTTGCCCAGGCGGTGGCCGAGGCGCGGGCGGTGGGGCTCAACCCCCGTTATGTTCACATTGCCAATAGCGCGGCGGCCTTCGGCATGAGCTTGCCGTTCTGCAATCTGGCCCGTCCCGGTATCGTGCTTTACGGTGCTCTTCCGTCGGGGGATTTCGAGGGGAAGATGTCTCTTCGCCCCATAATGAGGCTGCGGAGCACCGTGGCCATGCTCAAGTGGGTGGAGCCCGGCACGAGCATAAGCTATGCACGCCGCTACACCGCCCCTGACCGGCGCCTCATCGCAAGCGTTCCAGTGGGTTACGCCGACGGCTACAACCGGGCGTTGACCAACCGGGGGGAGGCGTTGATCCGGGGAGAACGCGCCCGGGTCGCCGGTACCGTCTGCATGGACTGGATCATGTTCGACGTGACCCATATACCGGGCGTGGCCGTGGGTGACGAGGTGACGCTCCTCGGTTGCGACCGGGAGGGGAACTGTGTCAGGGCCGAGGAGTTGGCTACCTGGGCCGGAACCATCCCCTACGAGATTTTCTGCGGCATCAGCAAGCGGGTGCCGCGGGTTTACCTGAATGCGACACGGTGACTAAATACCGGGATCTGTGATTTATGACACGACAGAAAATCAAGCTGACATCAATGGTGAAAGCTGCGGGCTGAGCGGCAAAACTGGGCCCGGCGGGCCTGGAAGACGCTCTGAGCGGCATCATTGGCAAGGGGGACGATGCGAACCTCCTCGTGGGGCCGGAGACTGCCGACGATGCGGGAGTCTACCGGATAGGTGAGGGGCTTGCCCTTGTGGAGACCGTGGATATCATCACCCCGCTGGTGGATGACCCGTTCACGTTCGGCCGGATTGCAGCGGCAAACGCACTTTCCGACGTCTATGCAATGGGGGGGCGGCCGGCCACCGCCATGAACCTGGCGTTCTTTCCCGCCTGCACGTTGCCGGGGCAGATCCTGGCCGACATCATGGCCGGCGGTCTCGATGCGGTGCGCGAGGCTGGCGCCTGCCTTGTGGGCGGGCATACGGTGGAGGACCATGAGCTGAAATATGGCCTTTCGGTCACCGGGCTCATCAATCCCGACCGCATCGTGCGCAACAGCACCGCCCGCCCCGGCGATCGACTCATTCTCACCAAGCCTTTGGGGACCGGGATCGTCTCTACGGCCATAAAAGCCGACATGGTTTCTCCCTGTGTCGCGGATGAGGCGATTCGCTGGATGACGGCGTTGAATGCCGGGGCCGCGGAGCTCATGCTGGAGTGCGGGGCGTCCGCCTGCACCGACGTCACCGGTTTCGGCCTTGTGGGCCATGCCTGCGAGATGGCCAGGGGAGCCGGGGTAACCCT
The DNA here is from genome assembly GCF_017338855.1 of Geobacter benzoatilyticus. Taxonomy (NCBI): domain Bacteria; kingdom Pseudomonadati; phylum Thermodesulfobacteriota; class Desulfuromonadia; order Geobacterales; family Geobacteraceae; genus Geobacter; species Geobacter benzoatilyticus. The sequence goes on along the minus strand of NZ_CP071382.1, from coordinate 536,980 downwards.
CGAAATCGGACTCGACAGGGTACCGCTGATGCAGGGGGTCATGGATCTGGCCTCTGACGGCCTCGTGCCGGCGGGTTGTTACCGCAACCGTGACCATTATGCTTCCTTTGTCTCGTTCCCTGCCGGTGCAGACGACCGGATGCTTCCCCTCTTCGATCCCCAGACCTCCGGGGGGCTTCTCATGGCTCTTGCCCCTGAATCCGCCTCCGCTTTCCTCTTGGCGGCAGCGGGTCGTGGCCTGTTTGCCGTCGCTGTCGGGGACGTTCTCCCCCGGCGGGACCACGCCGTTGTCATCGTCTGAACGGCTTGTCATTGCCGTTGATCTCGGCACCACGACCCTCGCCGCCTCGCTCCTCGATGCCGTGACCGGCGAGAGGCTGGCCGTTGCCGGCAGTCTCAATCCCCAGAGGGAGTTCGGAGCCGACGTGGTCTCGCGGCTCGATGCCGCCTGCCGCTCCGATGACGCCCGGCGCCTGATGGCCGAACTTGTTCGCGGGGAGATCTGCCGCCTTGCCCATGGGCTTCTGGACGACGCCGGGAAATTGCCGGAGCATCTTGCCGCCATGGCGGTAGCCGGCAACCCTGCCATGGAGCATCTTCTGCTGGAACTTCCGGTCAACTCCCTCGCGTTCCCCCCCTATCGTCCCCTCTTCGCCGCCGGCAAAACCGTTCCTGCCCCCGAACTGGGCTGGGACCTTCCGGCGGAAGTGTTCCTCTTCCCCCTCCCCGGCGGCTTTGTCGGCGGGGATACCGTGGCGTTCCTCCATGGTGTTTCCGGTCCCCGGTCCCCGGTCCCCGGTCCCTGTCTCTATCTGGACCTGGGGACCAACGGCGAGATCGCCCTGGCGTTCGGCGGCAAGCTTGTCGCAACGTCCGCCGCGGCCGGCCCCGCCTTCGAGGGGGGGAATCTTTCATGCGGCATGGCGGCGCTTCCCGGAGCCATCAGCGGGGTGGCCCTGGAAGGGGAGCGGCTGCTCCTCACCACCATAGGAGTGAAGCCTGCGGCCGGCATCTGCGGCTCCGGAGTTCTTGCGACGATTGCGCTCCTCCTCGGTCAGGGGATCATCGATCAGACCGGCCGGCTGCTCCCTCCCGAGGAAATTCCGTCGGGCCTCGGAAACCGGGTGATGACCGTGGGAGAGGAGCTTTCCTTTGTGCTCCACCGCGATGCCGCGCGAACGGTACGGCTCTCCCAGGGGGACATCCGTCAGGTGCAACTGGCCAAGGGGGCAATCCGTGCCGGGATGGAGGTTCTGTTGGAGCGGGCGGGCGTCGGCGGCGGGGATGTGGCGGGCGTGGTCCTGACCGGCTCGTTTGGCGCGGTTCTCGATCCGGCCACCCTAAAAAGCGTTGGAATCTTAACGGAAAACATGGTACAAACAACGAGTTTCGTGCGGGAAGGGACGCTTCGCGGTGTCGAGCGGGCGCTCCTTGCACCCGGCGGGTTCGCGGCGGTTAACCATCTTGCGGAAAAGGTCCGCGTAATACCTCTTTCCGGCACCCCCGCCTTCGAGAAACACTTTCTGCAGCAGATCAATTTCCCTCAATTTCGTTGGACATCCGCCACGGAGACGCAGAGCACAGAGAAAAAGCAATAAACGCAAGCCGGGGAATATGTTTCGGGGCCGGGGAAAGATGGCCTGATGTCCATCCTGACAACATTCTGAACACCCTCTGTTAAACGGTTTTGGCTTTCTCAGTGCCTCAGTGTCTCTGTGGCTAATTTGTTTTCAAGGAGTATGCAAACCATGGCAAAAATCACGCGGGCACTCATAAGCCTATCCGACAAGTCCGGCATCGTCGAGTTCGCCAGGGAACTGGCCGGTTACGGCGTCGAGATTCTTTCCACCGGCGGCACCGCAAAGCTGTTGAGGGATGCCGGCTTGGTGGTGAAGGACGTATCCGAGCACACCGGTTTCCCCGAAATGCTGGACGGGCGGGTGAAAACCCTCCATCCGAAGGTCCACGGAGGGCTTCTCGGGATGAGGTCCAATCCCGAGCACGTGGCAACCATGAAGGAGCACGGCATCCCTCCCATCGATATGGTCGTGGTGAACCTATATCCCTTCGAGGCCACCGTGGCGAACCCTTCCTGCACCCTGGAAGATGCCATCGAGAACATCGACATCGGCGGCCCCACGATGCTCCGCTCCGCGGCCAAGAACAACGCCGACGTGACGGTAATCGTCGATCCGGCCGACTATCGCACGGTGCTGGACGAAATAAAGGCATCAGGCGGCTCCGTGGCGAAGGAGACCAACTTCCGCCTGGCGGTGAAGGTCTACCAGCACACCGCCGCCTATGACGGCGCCATTTCCAACTGGCTCGGTGCGCGGCTCGAAGAGGGGGTTGCCCGGTACCCCGATACGTTCACCATCCAGTTCAAAAAGGCCCAGGAGATGCGCTACGGCGAGAACCCCCACCAGTCGGCCGCCTTCTACGTGGAGCGGCAGGTGACGGAGGCTTCGGTGGCCACGGCGCGCCAGCTCCAGGGGAAGGAGCTCTCCTACAACAACATCGGCGATACCGACGCGGCCCTGGAGTGCGTGAAGCAGTTCGACGAGGCCCCGGCATGCGTCATCGTCAAGCACGCGAATCCCTGCGGAGTGGCCATTGGGAAGAACCTACTGGAAGCCTATGACCGGGCCTACTCCACCGATCCCGAATCGGCCTTCGGCGGCATCATTGCCTTCAACGGCGAGCTGGATGGCGAGACGGCCAAAGCTATCTGCGACCGGCAGTTTGTGGAGGTAATAATCGCGCCGCAGGTTTCCCGCGAAGCAATCGAGGTGGTGGCCGCCAAGAAGAACGTCCGGCTCCTGGAGTGCGGCATGTGGCCGGCCCAGCCGGCACAACGGCTGGATTTCAAGCGGGTTAACGGCGGCCTGCTGGTTCAGGATGCCGACCTGCTCCTCTCCGCCGAGTTGACGGTTGTGTCCAAGCGTCAACCCACGGAGCAGGAGATGATCGACCTCCGCTTTGCCTGGCGGGTTGCCAAGTTCGTGAAGTCCAACGCCATCGTCTACGGCAGGGACGGCATGACCATCGGCGTTGGCGCCGGCCAGATGAGCCGGGTCAACTCGGCCCGCATCGCCGCCATTAAAGCGGAGCACGCCGGGCTCCAGGTGAAGGGGGCGGTAATGGCGTCCGACGCATTCTTCCCCTTCCGCGACGGCATCGACAATGCCGCCGCCGCGGGGATAACGGCGGTCATCCAGCCCGGTGGGAGCATGCGTGACGCCGAAGTGATCGCGGCCGCCGACGAGCACGGCATGGCCATGGTCTTCACCGGGATGCGGCATTTCCGGCATTGAAAAAAAACGAAAATCCGCCAAGGAGGCACGGAGAAAAGCAATAAGAGCATTCTCTGTGTTCTTGTGACTCCATGGTGGACGTTTAAGGAGATTTTTATATGAAAGTACTCGTTGTCGGCGGCGGCGGGCGTGAACATGCCCTTGTCTGGAAAATCGCCCAATCCCCCCTGGTGGAGAAGGTCTACTGCGCCCCGGGCAATCCCGGGATCGGCACTATCGCTGAAAACGTCCCCCTGGCGGTCGATGATCTTCCCGGCCTTCTGGCTTTTGCCATGGAACGGGAGATCGGCCTTACGGTGGTTGGTCCGGAATTGCCCCTGTCGCTCGGGATAGTGGATCTGTTCGAGGAGCATGGCCTTCTGATTTTCGGTGCCCGGAGAAACGCGGCCATCATCGAGGCGAGCAAGGCATTCTCCAAGGATCTGATGAAAAAATACGGAGTCCCCACTGCCGCCTACGACGTTTTCACCGAAGTAGAGCCGGCTGTCGCCTTCATCGACAAGGTCGGCGTCCCCATCGTCATAAAGGCTGACGGGCTTGCTGCCGGCAAGGGGGTAATCATCGCCCAGAGCCGCGACGAGGCGGTGGCAACCGTTACGGATATGCTTTCCGGCAACTCGTTCGGTTCCGCCGGTTCCCGGGTCGTGATCGAGGAGTTCCTCGTGGGGGAGGAGGCCTCGTTCCTCGCGTTTACCGACGGAAAGACCATTATCCCACTGGCAAGTGCCCAGGATCACAAGGCTGTTTTCGACGGCGACAAGGGGCCTAACACCGGCGGCATGGGGGCATATTCGCCTGCGCCGGTGGTAACTCCCGAGATTCACGATTTCGCCATGGCCGAGGTTATGAAGCGGACCGTGGACGGCATGGCTGCCGAAGGGCGTCCCTATCGAGGGGTCCTCTACGCGGGACTCATGATCAACGGCAACGATGTGAAGGTGCTGGAGTTCAACGCCCGTTTCGGCGATCCCGAATGCCAGCCGCTACTCATGCGGATGAAGTCGGACATCGTGCCGGTCCTTCTCGGCGTGGCACGCGGCGACCTGTCCGGCGTCGCCGTCCAGTGGCAGGACAAGGCAGCCGTATGTGTCGTCATGGCTGCCGGCGGCTATCCCGGCGATTACCGGAAGGGGGACGTTATCCGGGGACTTTCTGAAGCTGCGGCGATTGACGATCTCTATGTTTTCCACGCCGGTACGGCGGAGAAAAACGGTGCAGTCGTTACCTCCGGGGGGCGGGTGCTGGGGGTTACCGGTCTTGGCGCCACGGTCAAGGAGGCCATTGACCGGGCCTATGAGGGGGTTGGAAAGATCAGTTGGGATGGGGTCCAGTTTCGCAACGATATCGGCGCCAAGGCTTTGAGGCGCTAACAGGCCGGCAAGGGAGGATGTTGAGATGAATGGTCCGCAAGTGCTTATAGTTATGGGGAGCGATTCGGACGTTGCCATCATGGAAGAGGCGGCGAAAGTGCTTGATGAGTTCGGAGTAGCGTGGGAGATGCGGGTCGCGTCGGCGCACCGCTCACCCAAAAAGGCGGCAGCTCTTGCATCGGGAGCAGCGGGACGAGGGGTCAAGGCGATTATTGCGGGCGCGGGCATGGCCGCCCATCTGGCAGGCGTTATTGCCGCCGATACGGTTTTGCCGGTGATAGCCGTGCCTATTCCAGGCGGGGCGCTCAACGGTGTTGATGCTCTCTATGCCATGGTACAGATGCCGGGCGGGATTCCGGTTGCCACCATGGCCATCGGCAAGGCCGGAGCCAAGAATGCCGGACTCCTGTCGGTCCAGATCATAGCCCTGGGGGATTCTGCACTCACCGCGAAACTTCAGGAATACAAACAGACCATGGCCGATGAAGTGGAAGCAAAGGACCGGGCGCTTCAGGAACGCCTGGGCAATAGTTAGTCTTGGCACATTAAATGTCGGTAATTGCTGGGTTTAGGCTCGGTTGTATACGGTTTTCCCCTTGACAAGAAGGGGTCTCCGGTATAAGTTTCTGGCGGTTTTTACCAAAAGCTTCGAGCAAAAAGGGGGTAAATCAATGAAAAGAATCATCGCTTCTCTCGCCCTGACCGTTTTCTGCGCCGGTTTCGCCTTTGCTGCCGACGAAATCGTTTTCAAGGCCAAGAACGGGGATGTGAATTTCCCGCACAAGATGCACCAGCAAGCGGTTGGCAACTGTAAGAAATGCCACGAAAAGGGCATCGGCAAGATCGAGGGCTTCGGCAAAGAGCTGGCCCACAGCAAAGGGTGCAAAGGCTGCCACGAAGAAATGAAGAAGGGGCCGACCAAGTGCGGCGAGTGCCACAAGAAATAGTATCTGAGTGACGCCGGTAGTGATACGGCATTTGAAAAGGGGGTAACAAACTTGTTGTTATCCCCCTTTTTTTAGGTTGATTCAGGGTTAGAAAAAATTAAATATTTGTTTTTTTACGATAAATTTGGTTATAATGAGAAACGCCCGCAAGGACGTTTTTTTGATTAAAATACATAGGAACCCGGGAGTATTACGTTGACAACCAGCGATCGCGGCTTTTTGCAGACCCTGTGGGATTTTTTCTGTTCTGTCAAACTCGCCATTTTCCTCCTCATCTTGCTGGCGGCCACTTCAATCATCGGCACCATTATCCCGCAGGGGACCCCGCCCCCTGAATATCTTCAGACTATTAGCGAGGGGAAGTACAAGATTTACCAGGCCCTGGGCTTTTTCGACATGTACCACTCCTGGTGGTTCATCCTTCTACTCTATCTCTTTACGGTCAACATCGTCGCCTGCTCCATAAAGCGCCTGCCGCGGGTCTGGAAGATTATCTCCGAGCCGGTTCTGGTTATGGATGACAGCTTCGAGAAAACCCTGAGCCTCACCCATGATGTCAAAATGAACGGTGATGCGGCTTCGCTCCGGGACAAGATGGCCGCTTTCCTGAAGGGTGAATTCTCTGAGCCGGTGATTACCGAGCGTGATGGCGAGTACCACCTGTTTGCCCAAAAGAGCCCCTACAGCCGGCTGGGGGTTTATGTTGTCCATCTGAGCATCGTGGTCATATTTATCGGGGCGCTGATCGGTTCTTTTTTCGGGTACAAGGCCTATGTGAATATTGTCGAGGGAACCGGCACATCGGTTGTCTACAACCGTGCGGGACAGAAGCCCATTGATCTCGGCTTCACCGTACGGTGCGATGATTTTTCGGTTTCATTCTACGAAACAGGTGCTCCCAAGGAGTTCAAGAGCCTGCTGACCGTCATTGACGACGGCAAGGTTGTGGTCGAAAAGCGGCCGACCATTGTCAATGATCCGCTCAGCTACAAGGGAATAACCTTCTACCAGTCGAGCTACGGCCCGGCGGGCGAAGAGGGGCTCTATCATTTCACGGTTCGCGAGCGCAAGGGAGGCGAGCCGGTCAGGCTGTCGCTGCACCAGGGGGAGCGGAAGCTCCTTCCCGATGGTTCTTCAATGCAGGTGCTGGAGGCTGCCCAAGAGGTAAGTCAGTTCATGCCCCAGTTCAGTGGCGCTGCCGCTCGCATTGAGGTTACGCCCAAAGGGGGAGGTGAACCCCAGGCGTTCGTCGTTTTCAAGAATTACCCCGAGTTTGATGCCCAGCGTGGGGCTGATCTGATCTTTACTTATGATGGCTCTGACGAGAAGATGTTCACCGGCCTTCAGGTGGCCAAAGACCCGGGGGTCTGGGTCGTCTGGACCGGCTGTTTCCTGATGGTGGCCGGCTGTTGTATGGCATTTTTCATGTCCCACAAGCGCATCTGGATCCGGGTGCGCAAAGGGCAGGTAACCCTTGGCGGCAGCGCGAACAAGAACCAGCCGGGCTTCCAGCTTGCCTTTGATGGGCTGGTCGAAAAACTGAAACAACTGTAACGGGGCGGAGGATCTATTAAATGACCAGTTCAATGCTGTTCAATATCGCTACTTTTTCATACTTGATTTCAATGCTTGTTTTCTTCACGTTTCTGGCTGTGAAGAGCAAACAGGTGGGATTTACCGGAAGTCTTGTGGCGTATTTCGGATTTGTCGTCCATACGGCCGCGATTATTCTCCGGTGGAAAGAATCCTATGATATCGGGATGGGCCATGCCCCCCTGTCAAACCTCTATGAGTCGGTGGTCTTCTTCTCCTGGACCATTATTCTCATCTTCGGTGCCATCGACCTTAAGTACAAGTACCGGGTTGTCGGGGCTTTCGTGGTTCCCTTTGCACTTCTGGGAATGGCCTGGGCGCAGCTGGGGATGGACAGCGGCATCCAGCCGCTGGTGCCGGCGCTCCAGAGCAACTGGCTTCTCTATCATGTTATTACCTGCTTCCTGGGCTACGCTGCATTCGCTGTGGCCTGCGGTATCTCCATCATGTACCTGATCAAGGCGGGCAAGGATGAGCCGTCAGGGGGAGCCCAGACCGGCGGGATAATCGCCATGTTCCCTTCGATCAAAATTCTTGACGATTTGAACTACAAGGCGATTATTATCGGTTTCCCGCTCCTTACACTGGGCATCATAACCGGTGCCGCCTGGGCCAACTATGCCTGGGGCACCTACTGGAGCTGGGACCCGAAGGAGACCTGGTCCCTCATTGTCTGGTTCATTTACGCTGCGTTTCTCCATGCGCGCTTTACCCGCGGGTGGGTCGGCAAGAAGGCTGCGGTTCTGTCCATTGTGGGCTTTGCCGCGACTATTTTCTGCTACCTGGGGGTTAACCTCCTGCTCTCCGGTCTTCACAGTTACGGAGGGGGGTAATATTCCCGGTTGGATATTCCTTAAGCCCGGCCCGCGATACTGCGCAGGCCGGGTTTTTTATGCCCGGCACCATGACGGCAGTTATTTTGCATTAAATGGGAAGCGTGGATTGCAATTCTGCGATAATTTCACTAGTCTATCCACGAAATTACTTATCGGAGCCGGGCTGACGGTCCTATGACAGCATCTTCTCTTTTACTTTCCGTAAGTACAACCGCCATTTGGCTTCTGCTGGCATGCGGCTTCGCCGGTGCATCTTCGTTGCCCGGAGTGCCGGACGGTTGCAATACCCGCTGTCACAAGAGCAAGGTCCGGGAAATGTTCGTGCATGGCCCCGTGGGCTCCGACGACTGTATCGCGTGCCATAATCCCACCGGCCTGGAGCATCCGAAGCAGCCCGGGGCTTTCCGCCTGATTGGCGAGGGGGCCAAGCTGTGCGATGTCTGTCACGAAAGCAAGGCAAGCAAGAAGGTGGTTCATCCCCCTGTGGCCAAGGGGGCGTGCCTGGATTGCCATGATGTGCATCAATCTCCTTACCGCATGCAGCTCAAAGCCTATGGAGCCTCGCTTTGTTTCGGGTGCCACGGTGAGGAGCAGTTTAAGGCAAAACATGGACATGCGCCGGTTGCGGAAGGCTCCTGCCTGAAATGCCATGACCCCCACCAGTCGGACAACCCTGCGCTCCTCAGGGAGAGTGGTGCGGGGCTCTGTTTTCTCTGTCATGACAAAAAAATGACTGAAGGTGTGTCAATTCACGGTCCGGTAGCCGCAGGCGATTGTACCGCCTGCCATGCACCCCACGGCTCGCAGTTCGGCAAAATTCTGAAAGATGCGTTTCCGGAAAAGTTTTACCTCCCCTATGCCCAGGAGAACTTTGCTCTCTGTTTCGAGTGCCACACAAAGGATCTTGCCGAGGATAAGCGCACCGACACTCTGACCGGGTTTCGCAACGGCGACCGCAACCTGCATCAGCTCCACATCAACAAGCCCGACAAGGGGCGCTCATGCCAGACCTGCCACGATGCCCACGCGGCAAGGCAGCAGCGGCTCATCAAGGAGCGGATTCCCGGCTTCGGAAGCTGGGAGATACCTATCCGCTACACTAAGACCGATACCGGAGGCACTTGCGTGGCGGGATGCCACAAGCCCAAGTCCTACGACCGGCTCCGGGCTCTTATAAATCCGTAGGTGATGTGATGGAGGAACCATGTCCCGCAGGGGAATAATCGGAATAGCGGCGGCAATGTTGCTTGCCTCGGCAGCTACGGCATTCGGGGCGGTTACTTTCATCTACCCCGGACCCAATACCTGGGTTGCAAACTCAAAGCACCTGATTTTGAAGTTGAACAGCACCGAGGTTACCGGTGTGAAAATCGGGGTGAACGGTGTTGTCAGCGACCTTCTTGTGGTCGGCTCGCCGGAGTACCGGCGCGCTTTCCAGGATATTCTCATCGTGCAGCCGGTGTGGGACCGGGGGCGCAATGAGGTGACGGTGGAAACATTTATCGGCAACAGCCGGGCTGAGACCGTTCAGGCTTTGGTGTACTTTGCGCCCAATGCGGAACGGTCATCCATCCCGCCGGAATTCAAGCCGTATCCGTTTCACTTGCCGGAGTTGGAGGCCCGCTGTGTGGGTTGCCACGAGATGACTCCTTCATCAGACCAGGCCCTGAGTACTCTTAATAAAGAAAACCCCTGCATCGGCTGCCATCGGAAGATACTTGACGTTAAATTCGTCCATGGCCCGGCCGGCACCTATTCCTGCGGCTATTGCCATAATGATAAGGCGGCGCAGCGGTATGCGGTTACCAAGCGGGAGGCAGCCCTCTGCAACGAGTGCCATAGCGACAAGTCTGCCGAGTTTGCGAAGCGTAAATATATCCATGGCCCGATTGCCGGCGGGATGTGCGAGGTCTGCCACGATTCCCACGGCAGCGCCAACTACGCCCAGCTCAAGGCTCCCATCAACGAGCTCTGCCTGTCATGTCACGAGTCCATCAAAAAGACTCCCCACGTGGTGCGCACTACGACTGGCGCTGGTCACCCGGTCAGCGGCGTAAAGGACCCGTCGGCCCCCAAGACCGGCCGTGAGATGTCGTGCATTTCGTGCCACAACCCCCATTCAAGCGACGTGCGGTATTTCTTTGTCAATAATGCCGACGACCGCTTGCTGCTCTGCCAGATGTGTCATAATAAATAACATTCCATTCTCATGGAGCGAGGAGAAAATATGAAAGCAATTCGCATCATCAGCAGGCTTATTATTTTAACGGCCCTGGCAGCGCTTTTCGCCGGTTGTGCCGGACAGCAGGTGCAGCAGCAGCGCTATTTCTGGCCGCCGCTCCCTGAGCGCCCACGTCTCGAATGGATTGGGGCATACAGCAGCGAAAACGACTTCCCGAAGGAAGGTTTTGCCGCGTTTTTAGAGAAGGTTGCGGGTGGTGAGGACGTAATGGGCCTTATGAAACCCGTTGATATCTATTCCGACGGCAAGGGAATGGTCTACGTTGCGGATCCGGGGCTCCGTGGTGTCGTGGTGTTCAACATGAATGAACGCCGGGTAGGGTTTCTGGGGGGGGATAGTTCATTAAGCCAGTTTTCCATTCCGGTTTCAGTTGACGGCGACTCCCAGGGAAATATCTATGTATCAGATGCGGACAGGAACCGGATCCTGGTTTTTGACAGTAATGGGGCAATCAACCGTTTTATCGACACAAAAACCAACGTGCAGCGTGTCGGTGGCATCACTCTTGACGAAAAACGTCAACGAATACTGGTTGTTGATACCCGTGGGCATCAAATAGTCATCCTCGATATGCAGGGGAATCTGATTACGACCATCGGCAAGCGGGGAGCGGAAGACGGTACGTTCAACTTTCCCGTGGCAGTTACCCTTAACCATCAGGGAGAGATCATTGTGGCCGACGCCATGAATGCCCGCATTCAGATTTTTGACAATGATGGGAAATTCTTGCGCAAATTCGGTCAACGGGGAGATGGGCCCGCTGATTTCCAGATAATCAAGGGGGTGGCTGTCGATTCTGAAGATCACATCTACGTCACTGAGGGAAAGGGGCATAAGCTGATTATATTCGGGACCAATGGTGAATATCTTCTCACCGTAGGAGGTCTTTATTCTTCCATAACAACCGGCAAGCAGGCACCCGGCGGCTTTGTCATACCCCAGGGGATCTGCATCGACGATAAGGATGTGGTTTACGTGGTTGACCAGCTTAACCGTCGTTTTCAGGTTTTTCAGTACATTTCCGATGCTTTCCTTAGCCGCAACCCGATTTCTGGTGTTCAGGGCGGTGTCGTGAAGTAGCGGCTGACAATTTATGTTGCTTTGAACCCCCGGCATTACCGTTGCCGGGGGTTTTTTTGTGGTTATCTCACCGGTTGCTAAATTTGTGCTTGGACAATTTTTGCCATAAAACCGGACGTTCGGGCGAGAGTCAAAAGGATGTCACGCTAAATCGCGTACCCTCTCGCTGTGGAAATATTCGTCTGCTTGGCATTTGGCCAAGGGCTTCGCGAGATGTTTTGTTGGGAAGTATGCAGAAGTCCGTTGTTTTTATTTGTGTTAATGCGTTGTTGTTATAGTTGGCGTGCTGTTTGCAGTATCTTAGGCGGAACTAAGTATAGATTTGTTTGGATAATTAGAAACATAGCACCCCATAAGGGAAAGGAGAAGACGATGAGAAGTGAGGCAAGAATAGGATTGGCAGTGGTGATGCTTATGGCGGCCGTTGGAACGGCCTCGGCACTCTCCATCAAGAACTCGAAGCATGACTTGAGCAAAGATGCAACAGGCGTAACGTACCAGGCAACAAACACCGACCAGATTTGTGTATTCTGTCACACCCCACACAACGCGGTTCAGAATATTCCCCTGTGGAACCGCACAAACCCGACGGCAAGCAACTTTACCCTTTATTCGTCGAGCAGCATGAACAATAAGCCGGTAAAGAGCGGATTTACCGCAGACTCCATCTCGCTGTTCTGCATGAGCTGCCATGATGGCGCCACCGGCCTGGGTTCTGCCGTACACAACGATCCGAATGGTACCCCAATTACCATGGATGCTTCCGGCTCGGTAATCAGTGGCGATGCCAACCTGACTACGGACCTGCAGGATGATCACCCGGTTAACTTCCTGGTTACGGCGGCAGATATTTCCGCAGACGGGAACCTCGGTTCACTTGACACTGCCACTAACCCGCCGACCATGAAAACGGCCGATGTAAGCAAGGGTCTCCCGCTCTTTAAGTCGGGGCGCGGCGATACAACCCTCGAGTGCGGCAGCTGCCATGCCGTCCACGATAATACTAATGCTCCGTTCCTCCGTACCACCATGGCAGGCAGCAAGCTCTGCCTCGGTTGCCATAAGAAATAAAGCGTTATCTGAATGGAGGGTGGACCCCCGGTCCACCCTTTTTTTGCCTTTTACCCTCTGACCGGGCTCTAGACACGATGCCCTCCGATTCTATGGCCATTATCCTATGATGCGTAGCTTCTTTCACATAGGCCTTCCGGCACTCTTGCTCATCTGCGCGGCAGCGCTCGGGGCGCCTTCGGCCCATGCGCAGATATCGGGCGAGGCCGAGCTGGGGTATACGCGCTATGACGCCGAAGTGAACGGGGAGAAGGCTGTCGAGGGGAGCTCGTTCTACCATCGCTATTCATTGATGTACCAGACTGCGGGCGATATCTACCGGGGAAGGGTCGGAAACTACAATGTCGCTCTTGGTTATGAGTGGGGTTCCTTCGATACCGATGTAAAGTTTACCGGTGCCCAGGCCGGGGTGCTGGCCGATGACAGCCGCTCCGTCAGGGCAGGGCATCTTCTGTACCGGGGCGAAGTATTCCTGGACCCCAAGGAATTGCCCCTCAAGCTGAGGGCATACAGCTACGACCTGAACCGGGTAAATCTCTATCACGACTACACCGCTCTGAGCGGAAGAAATATCATCGATTCGCAACTCGTTTCCGACCTCAGTGACGGCACCCGCATAACCAGTGGCGCAACGCTCCTCCTGGGGGTTAAAAGCGGCCTTACCAACGGCTACAACGCCATTTTTCGGCATATCCCCCTGGTAATGATCGATTACCGGGACGATATCGTCAATGACAAGAAATCACTTACTCCCACCGATACGCGGATGCGCCGCCTGGCCTTCGTGAGCCTTAACAAGCGCGATAACTGGTTCCATTACCGCACCACCGACTATTCCGATAGGATCAATCCTGACCAGTCCTATGAGGAGACTCAGATACAGCTCGGCACCGTTGACCAGGCGCTGACGAGGCGCTGGATCGATCTTACCAACTGGCTGAAGATCTCGGCTGACGGGCTATTCACCAAGCACGACACTAATACGTCGGTCAATGCCTTTGAATCCTATGAGGTGAACCTCTTTGCCATTGCCAGTCGCAGGAACTGGGATGCGCGCACCTTTTCCAGTTTTTCGCGCCTGCTGGACAGGGGGGGGATTACCCTTGAGCGGACCATACCCGTTTATGGCAGGGGGGTCATTGGCTCCGGTATTGAGTGGATGGGAAATCTCTATTCCAACGAACAGAGGATAAGAGAGCCTGACGGCAATGTGGTGAACAATTCCAACTACAGCGCTTCCCTCCGTGCCGACATGCTGAGGCGTTCGCCGTTTACCCTTGCGGTTATCGCCAAGGGAGAAACGAACAACACCTATGGTTCGAAGCTCATGTCTCTTGAGGGGGGGGTGGAAACCGCGAGCACTGCACGGTTCTCCCGTGACTACAGCGTGGCAGGAAGTTATACGGTCAAGTATTTTGATTCCCTCAATGATTCCGGCGGGGGGTATTTGAACCAGAACCTGAATGGACGCGTTGCCTATACAGCATCTCCAACGTTCAGGATCGATGTGACCGAGGACCTGTCTGCCGCCAGCGGCAAAAACCCCGGGAACTTCAGCAACTCCGCCATTACCGTAAACAGCGGCTTCAACGGGGGGGATGCCCTTGTTTCAGGATCGGTTTCGTCGTTCCAGCGCCGCAACAATGACATTAATGAATATATCCGCTCCGTCACGACGGTGAATACCTCTTGGGCTCCATTGCCCCGCATGTCCATCGGTTTCTCCGTGAGCGAGGATATCCTTGCACAGTCCGGTGGAGATACCGACTACCTCACCACGCTCCGCAATACTATTGACTACAGCGTGTCCGCATTCCAGGCACGGGTGCGGAACAGTTATAACATAAGGATGTTGGACGGAGAGTCCCTTGACTACGTCGAGAGCTATGGCACGGTCGATTACCGGCCTAATCGCTATCTGGATGGCCTGCTTACTTATACCTATAGCGTTGGGGATGTGGATAAGCACACGACAAGCGAGTTCATCGACCTTAAGGAGCGCCTGGGCTATTCCTTCTATCAGCGGGCCGGAGCCGGCAGGAAACTGATGGAACTTTATGAGGAGTTCACCTATAATCGCACCAAAAACAGCAGCGGCGTGGTCAACACTGCGCGTCGCTTAACCCTTGGAACCCGTTATTTCCCCCTGCGCAGTCTGTATATTGGGGGGGATGCCCGTTTCTCGCTTCTGGACCCCGCAGGGATCACCGAACAGCTTTACACCGGCGTGATCGGAGTCAATTTCCGCAAGTTCCAGGCAAATCTGGAATATTCCTACGGGCGTCGCAATGATGATGACAAGCAGATCGAGAAGAGAATTGCAGCCAACGTGAAGAAGCTGTTCTGACCGAGTCGCCTATTCCTGCCTAGCGTATGTGGAGACCGGGTTAATCCCGGTTTTTTCTTTTATCATCATGGACGATTCTCTTACCTTTACTATCATCATTCCCGTAAAACCCGCAGGTGAGGTGCGTGCGCTCGATCGGCTCCGGAAGAGTGTGGACTACCCCCCTGAGCGCTTCGAAGTCCTGGTGGCCGAAGGGCGGAGGCCGAGCCGCCAGCGCAACCTGGCCGCAGCAGAGGCCAAAGGCGAGGTGCTTTACTTCCTGGATGATGACTCGCTGACGGAACCCGGTTTCCTGCGCCGCGCTGCCCGGCATTTTTCGGAGCCGGCGGTGTCAGTCGTTGGGGGGCCATCCCTCACCCCGGAAACCGATACTATTTTCCAACGTTCAGCCGGGATTGCCTTGTCCTCCCTCCTGGGAGGGGGAGGGGCGCGAAACCGTTACCGCAAGACCGGTGTGGCGCGCCCCACGAGTGAGCGGGAGCTGATTCTCTGCAATATGGCAGTGCGCAAGGAAATATTCCTTGCCATGGGAGGGCTTGACGAGCGGCTTTATCCCAACGAGGAAAATGAGCTGCTGGATCGCGTTTCCCGAAAAGGATTCCGCCTCATTCATGATCCGGATCTTGCGGTGCACAGAAGCCAGCGTCCGGGGCTGGGAGCGTTCTGCCGCCAGTTTCTCGGCTATGGCCGCGGCCGCGGGGAGCAGACCAGAATTGCCGGGGTCCGCTCGGCAATCGATTTCCTCCCGTCCCTGTTTCTGGTCTATCTTCTGGCGCTTGCGGTATCGCACTCCGGCATGGCGCTGCTGCCGCTTTGTGTTTACGGCCTTGCGGTGCTTGCATCATCGCTGGCGGGGGGGGCGAAGCAGCGACTCCTTCCTGCCGTCCCTTGGCTCATAATCCTGTACCCGGCACTTCACATCTGCTATGGCGCAGGTTTTGTGCAAGGCATCCTGTCTCCACGTTTTGTACGCAATGGAGGTCTTGCTGTCGATGTTACTCTCCGCTGTGCGAAAGCGCTTAACGCCCCCTGGGGAGATCGCTTCCGGGAGGACCGGTAATGCAAGAGTTCAATCTGTCCCGTAAAGGCATCTTGTTGCTGTTCCTGCTGCTGGTTTCGTTCACGGTATTCGGTAACACCTTTTTCAACCAATGGACTTATGATGATCTGCCGGTAGTCCTGCAAAACCCCGATGCTCATTCCCTTGCCGGTTTCCTGGAGAATACCCGCCACGGCCGCCCCATGAGGGAGTTGACCTACATCCCCGAGCACATCCTGTTCGGAGACAATCCGGCCGGCTACCGCATACAGCAGCTGGCCTGGCATGGGGTTAACGGCTTCCTGCTGGTTCTTGTTTTCAACGCCCTTGGGGTCGAGCTCCCCTTTGCCCTTATAGGCGCGCTTTTTTTCATGGTTCACCCCCTCCAGTCCGAGTCCCTTGCCAACATCTCCCATCGTAAGGAGTTGCTGGCGCTCTTTTTCTCCCTTGCCGCAATTCTCTGCTATCTGCGGAGTTTCTCCGCCCAGGGGATGAGGCGTCTTCTGCTGTGGGGGAGCTCCGTTGCCGCCTATGGCGGCGCGCTCCTGTCCAATGAGACGGCGGTGACGCTCCCCCTGGTGGCGCTTCTCTACGAATGGCTCATGGTCGAGCGCGGGAGGAGGGTTCTGTGGCGCAAGCCCTTGCTTACCTCGGCGGTCTGCCTCCTGGTGGGTGCGTTTCTCCTCTATCGCTTCCGGTGGATCTTCGCTGCAGAGCAGCTGCTGACGGTCTATTCCAAGAACAGCTTCGAAGCCTCCCAGAGCTACATACCCCTATTCATGGGTGCAATGAAGGCCTTCGGGTTCTATCTGTACAAGATTGTCCTGCCTGTGGGGCTCGCCCCCGAGTATCATTTCAATCTTTCTGAAAGCTTCTGGCAGCCGTGGGCATTGCTGTCGCTCTCTTTATTGGGAGGGGCGGTAGCCCTGGCAGTATCTATCCGCAAGAAGCTCCCCCTTGTATCCCTCGGTATCGGGTGGTTTCTCACTTTATGGCTTCCGATTTCCAATCTCCTTCCAGTTGCCTATCTTGCGGCTGATCGCTACATGTATCTCTGCCTCCCCGGCATTGCCCTTGTCCTGGCCGTGCTGCTGCAGCGGTGGCCGAAGCGCGTGGTCATGGCCGGAACCGGGCTGGTACTGGTTGTGTTTGCGGGGCTCACCGTGGTACAAAACGGGTATTGGCGCGATGAGCACACCCTCTGGCGGCATGCAGCCAAGGTGAACCCTGATTCCAGCTGGGTTATGGAGTCGGCCGCCTACAGCTATTACCTGAAGGGTGATTACGAAACGGCCCGGACTTATGTGCGGGAGGCGTTGCGACTGAACCGGTTCAATACCAAGGCTTATCTGGTGCTGGCCCGGATAGAGGAAGCCAGGGGGGATCTCGCCGAGGCCCTCCATAACTATGAATTCTTTACAGAGGTGGGAGCGGTGGAGTATCCGGATCTGGTTTTGGAAGCGCGTGGCAAAATCCCGTTCCTGCGTGAGCGGTTGAGATTGGTGGAGATTTACCGGAAGAGGATGGGGAGCTCCGGGGAAGGCGGTGGCCGGTGAGGGGGAATGCGGAAAATTCGCCGACGGGGCTCAGCATCGTAGTTCCCATCTACAACGAAGAGGAGAACGTCCCCCCGCTTTACGATCGGGTTACCGCGGCCCTGGCCGGTACGGGGATCGACTATGAGCTGATCCTGGTGGATGACGGCTCCAGCGATGGTTCTTTCATGTTGCTGAAGCAGCTTGCGGAGAAGGACCAACGGGTGAAGGTGATCCGCTTCCGCCGCAACTTCGGCCAGACCGCGGCCATGGCCGCCGGTTTCGGAGTGGCCAGGGGAAGGGTGGTTGTTCCCATGGATGGCGATCTCCAGAACGACCCGGCCGATATTCCCATGCTCCTGGCGAAGATCGACGAGGGGTACGACGTGGTTTCCGGCTGGCGCAAGGACCGCCAGGACACCTTCATCAACCGCCGGCTCCCCTCCATTATCGCCAACGGCCTCATCTCGCGCATGACCGGGGTCCACCTTCACGACTACGGCTGCACCCTCAAGGCCTACCGCCGCGAGGTGCTCGACGGGGTGAACCTCTATGGCGAGATGCACCGTTTCGTGCCGGCCCTGGCCTCCCAGGTGGGGGCACGGGTGGCGGAGCTGCCGGTGCGGCACCACCCACGGCTCCACGGCACCAGCAAGTACGGCATCTCCCGCACCACGCGGGTGGTCCTCGACCTCATGACGGTGAAGTTTCTCCTCTCCTACTCCACCAAGCCGATTCAGCTTTTCGGCAAATGGGGGATCTACACCATCCTCGCCGGATTCGCCACCGGCAGCCTCACCCTCTGGATGAAGCTCTTCGAGGGGATGAGCATGAACCGCAACCCGCTCCTGATCCTCACGGCGTTCCTCCTCTTCGGCGGAGTCCAGTTCATCGCCCTGGGGCTTCTGGGCGAGGTGAACGCCCGGACCTACCACGAGTCCCAGGGAAAACCCATTTACGTGGTCAGGGAGAAGATCAACCTGGGTGAAGGGTAGAGGGGCACGGCCGTGAAGATTCTCATGGTGGCTCCCACGCCGTTTTTCTCCGACCGCGGGTGCCACGTCAGGATTTACGAGGAGGCCAGGGCGCTCATGGCCTGCGGACACGAGGTCCGGATTGCCACCTACCACCTGGGGCGCGACATGCCCGGCATCGCCACGGACCGCACCGTCAGCGTCCCCTGGTACCGGAAACTCTCGGCCGGACCCTCCTGGCACAAGCCCTACCTTGACATCCTTCTCTTCTTCACTGCCCTGCGCGCCGCCCGCCGGATGCGTCCCGACCTGATTCATGCCCATTTGCATGAAGGGGCCTTCTTCGGCGTCTTTCTGAAGAAAATCCTGGGTATCCCGCTTCTCTTCGACTGCCAGGGGAGCCTCACGGGGGAGTTGGCCGACCACGGCTTTGCCCGGGAAGGATCGCTTCTCTACCGCGTCTTCGCCCTGATGGAGGGGTGGATCAACCGCAACGCGGATGCCATCATCACCAGTTCCGGCGCCGGGAGGGACGACCTCGTGGGGCGATGGGGCGTCCCGGCCCGCAAGGTGACCGCCCTCATGGACGGGGTGGATACGGCGGTGTTTCGCCCCTATCCCCGGGACGAGGTTCGCCGCAGGCTCGGTATCGCGCCCCAGGTGCCGCTGGTGGTCTTTCTGGGGGTCCTGAACCGCTACCAGGGGATCGATCTTCTCCTTTCCTCCATGGTGATCCTCAAGGCGAAGGGGAGCCCGGTCCGGTTCCTGGTCATGGGATTCCCTGATGGGGGCTACCGGGAGAGGGCGCGGGAGCTGGGGGTGGAAGATATGGTCACCTTCACCGGCCGCATCGACTACGGCAAGGCGTCCGCCTACCTCTCGGCGGGGGATATGGCCGTGTCGCCGAAGATTTCCCTTACCGAGGCCAACGGCAAGCTCTTCAACTACATGGCCTGCGGGCTCCCCACCGTGGTGTTCGACACCCCCATAAACCGGGAGATACTCGGTGATGCCGGGGTTTACGCGCGGTTTGGCGATGCCGCCGACCTGGCCGACAGGATCGAAGCCCTTGCCGCCGATGGTGCGGGAAGGGACCGGCTCGGCCAACAGGCTCGCGACCGCGCCGAGAAGGAACATTCGTGGCGGGCCCGTGGGGGGGAGTTGTCCGGTATCTACCGGCGTCTTGCCAACCCGGCAGGTTCACGCTGAAATCAAGAGCGTTCATAATATGAACATAAATGTTGCCATTTCGCATTGTTTTCGGTAGTGTTCATTTTATGAACGATGATGTCGAAAAGTCTCTGGATTCCTACCGTTCCTTCCAGCTTCTCTCGGAAATTGCCGGTGAGGAGCCCCTTTCCCAGCGAGAACTCTCCCGCAGGCTCGGCATTGCGGTGGGGCTGGTGAATTCCTACCTGAAGAACCTTGTGGCCAAGGGGTACGTGCGGGTGAAGAACTTTCCCCGCAATCGCTACGCCTACCTCCTCACGCCCACGGGGCTTGCCGAAAAAAGCCGGCTCGCCTACCAGCACCTGAGCTATTTCACCAATCTCTATACCGTTGCCCGGCAGGATTACCTGACGCTGTTCCAGTCCCTCAAGTCGGAGGGGGTGACGCAGGTGGTTTTCTGCGGTGTCGATGAGGTGGCGGAGATCGCCTATCTCTCCCTTCAGGAGGTGGGGCTGGAACTGGTCGCGGTTCTGGATGAGGATGCAGCCGGTGAAAGGTTTTTCGGCATGCCGGTAGCGGCTCTTGCCCAGGGAGTTGAGTCTGTTTCCGATGTTATTGTTATTTCTTCGCTTAAGCGGAAGGAGCACCTTCGGGGGCTGTTGGAACGGGCCGGCGTGCAGAAGCGCAGCATCCGCGTTGCCGGTGAAGGGGTACAAAATTGATAAGCCGTTGTACCAGGGAGGTTGAATGAAAGTTGTTATTCTTGCCGGCGGATTAGGGACACGCCTCAGCGAAGAAACAGTGGTGCGGCCGAAACCGATGGTGGAGATCGGCGGCAGGCCGATTCTCTGGCACATCATGAAGATCTATTCCCATTATGGCTTCAACGATTTTGTCATCTGCCTCGGTTTCAAGGGGTACATGATCAAGGAGTATTTTTCCAACTACTTCCTGCATATGAGCGATGTCACCTTCGACATGCGGAACAATTCCATGGAAGTGCACCAGCAGCATGCGGAACCGTGGAAGGTGACCCTGGTGGATACCGGCATGGACTCCATGACTGGCGGACGTCTCAAGCGGGTTGTGCCATACCTGGAAAATGAGACCTTCATGCTTACCTATGGCGATGGCGTGGCCAATGTCGACATCGGCGATCTGGTTCGATATCACCGGAGCCATGGCAAGCCGGCAACGGTGACCTCGACTCAGCCGTCAGGCCGCTTCGGGGCACTGAACATGGGAGAGGACGGCACGATATATTCCTTCCAGGAAAAACCTGCTGGCGATGGTTCCTGGATCAACGGCGGTTTTTTCGTCCTGGAACCGGCGGTCATCGATCGCATTGCCGGTGACGGGACGGTCTTCGAGAAAGAACCGCTGGAAGGGCTTGCCAGTGACGGTCAGTTGATGGCTTACAGGCATGGCGGGTTCTGGCAGCCGATGGACACCCTGCGGGATAAGCAGCACCTGGAGGCTCTCTGGAATGGCGGACAGGCACCGTGGAAGGTGTGGTGAAGTATCATGAGAGGTGAAGAGTGACGGAGAATTCTTTCTGGCAAGGCAAGCGGGTTTTCGTGACGGGTCATACCGGCTTCAAGGGGAGTTGGCTCTGCCTGTGGCTCCATACTCTCGGGGCGGAGATTTCCGGCTATGCCTTGGCCCCCCCCACCGAACCGAGCCTCTTCGAATTGGCGCGAGTTGGGGAGTTGGTCGATTCGTCCGTGGCCGACGTGAGGGACCTTGACCGGCTCAAGACGGAAATGGCGAAGGCCGCCCCGGAGATCGTCATCCACATGGCGGCGCAGCCGCTGGTGCGGGATTCTTACAAGATTCCGGTGGATACCTATGCCGTCAACGTCATGGGGACGGTTCACCTGCTGGAAGCTGTTCGCTGCTGCCCGAGCGTGAGGGCGGTGGTCAACGTCACTACCGACAAGGTCTACGAAAACCGTGAATGGGTATGGGGATATCGCGAGAACGAGCCGTTTGGCGGCTATGATCCCTATTCAAACAGCAAGGCATGCTCTGAGCTGGTGACGGCAGCCTATCGCTCATCCTATTTCAATCCCGGGGATTATGGCAAACATGGGGTCGCGCTTGCTTCTGCCCGGGCCGGCAACGTCATCGGCGGCGGCGATTGGGCCACTGACCGGCTGATTCCCGACGTCATCCGCGCAATCCTTGCGGGAGAACCGGTCAGGATTCGCAACCCCCACGCCATCCGCCCGTGGCAGCATGTGCTGGAACCCCTTTCCGGGTACCTGTTGCTGGCGCAGCGGTTGTACGAGGAGGGGGCCAGGTACGGCGAAGGGTGGAACTTCGGTCCTGAAGAGAAGGATGCCCGTCCGGTTGAGTGGCTGGTCAGGCGTATTTGCACACTTTGGGGGGATGATGCTTCCTATGGGATCGACAAGGGGGACCACCCCCATGAGGCCCATTACCTGAAACTCGACTGTTCCAAGGCCGGCGCGGAGCTGGGCTGGAGACCCCGGTGGAGTCTCGATTCTGCCCTTGAGAGCATTGTTTCATGGACCAAGACGTATCGCGACGGTGGCGACCTCAGAAGAGCCTGCCTCGCACAGATCGAAGCATACGAATAAAGCCCGGCAGGAGTGCCGATCGCTCGGCGGGGGCTGATTATATTGTGAGGTTTATATGGATTGCAGATTTTGCAGGCAGAAAGATATTTTCAAGTTTCTTGAATTGGGAACCATGGCGCTGGCCAACAGTTTTCTCACCGCCGATGAACTGGCTTCGGTGAAGGAGCCCGCGTATCCTCTCGATGTCTATTTCTGCGAAGCGTGTGGTCTGGTGCAGATCGGCTATGCCGTTCCCCCCGATGCCCTCTTCAAGGAATATATCTATTTTTCATCGACTTCGGACCTGGTGCACCGCCATGCAGCCTATCTGGCGCAGAGTTTCCAAAAGCGCTTCGCGCTCACCGAGGACTCGCTCGTTGTGGAGATTGCCAGCAATGACGGTACGGTCCTCAAATATTTCAAGCAGGAAGGGGTCAATGTACTTGGGGTGGAACCGGCCGGAAACATTGCCAAAGTGGCGGTAGAGGCCGGGATCCGGACCCACAACGATTTTTTCCATGCTGAGACTGCAAGGATACTCAAGGAGTCTCACGGGTCGGCGGATGTCATTCTTGGCCGCCATGTCTTTGCCCACGTCCCGGAGATTCACGGCTTTGTCGAAGGGCTCAGCACCCTGCTTGCCCCCGGCGGCGTGGTGGCCATCGAAGCCCCTTATCTCATCGACTTTGTGGAAAAGAACGAATTCGACACCGTCTATCATGAGCACTACTCGTATCTTTCGGTCCGCGCCATGTCCAATCTGTTCGAGCAGTACGGCATGGAGCTGTTCGACGCGGAGCGGGTTGCGATACACGGGGGATCGATCATCTATTTCATTGGGCGTAAGGGGGCACACGATATCAGCCCCAATGTTTCACGGCTGATCGAGGAGGAAATTGCCCGGGGGCTGGACAGGAAAGAAACGTATGTGGCCTTTGCCCAACGCACCGCAGCCCTCAAAGATGACCTGCTCAAGCTCCTGCACGGCCTGAAGGAGTCCGGCAAGCGTGTCGCGGCTTACGGTGCCCCGGCAAAAGGGAACACCCTGCTCAACTACTGCGGCATTTCCACCGACTTGGTGGAATACACCGTGGATAAAAGCCCCCATAAGCAGAACCTCTATACCCCCGGCACGCACCTGCCGGTCTATCACCCCGACAGGCTTGCTCAGGACATGCCCGATTACGTGCTCCTCCTTGCCTGGAACTTTGCTGAAGAGATACTGGAACAGCAGGCCGAGTACCGGCGGAGGGGTGGGAAGTTCATCGTGCCGATACCGGCGGTGAGGGTAATTGAGTGATATTTACCGAGACCGCGCTACAAGGTGTCTGGATCGTTGATCTGCAGCAGATAAACGACGAACGCGGTTTTTTCGCCCGCAGTTTTTGCCGGGATGAGTTTGCCGCCCGTGGCCTTAAAACCGCCGTGGCTCAATGCAATGTCTCCTTCAACAAAGTAAAGGGAACGCTGCGCGGCATGCACTTCCAGCTTCCCCCGAAGGCCGAGGCCAAACTCGTGCGCTGCACCCGCGGCGCGATCTATGACGTCATCATCGATTTGAGGCCGGAATCTTCCACCTACTGCCGATGGGTGGCTGTGGAACTCACAGGGGAGAACCGCCGTGCGCTTTATGTTCCCGAAGGCTGTGCCCACGGTTTCCAGACGCTGGAGGATGACAGTGAGGTTTTCTACCAGATGTACGAATTTTTTGCCCCGGAGTCCGCTGCCGGAGTCCGTTGGGACGACCCCATGTTTCGCATCGACTGGCCCCTGAAAAATCCGGTGGTTTCGGCAAAAGACCAGTCATACCCTGATTTTGTGAGGGCTGTATCGTGAGGGTACTTTTGATCGGGAAAACAGGCCAGTTGGGGGGCGACCTGATCCGGAACAATCCCGGTCATGACATCTTCGCCCCCTCGCGGGATGTGTTGGATATCGGTAATCATGAACGGGTGGAAACGATTATTGCCGATCAGAGGCCCGCAGCAGTAATCAACACGGCGGCGTTCCACAATGTGCCTCTCTGCGAAACGGAGCCGCTCAGCGCCTTTCAGATCAACTGCGTAGCGGTGGGAAACCTGGCGCGCGTTTGCGGCCGGATGGGAATTCTTTTCGTTACCTTCAGCACCGACTACGTGTTCGGCGGCGAGCGGCGCACGCCGTATCGTGAGGATGATTGCCCGGAACCTCTGCAGATGTATGGCATTTCACGGGCAGCGGGAGAGTTCGCCGCCCTTGCCGCTGCTCCCCGGCATTCGGTCGTCATCAGGACCTGTGGCCTCTACGGCCGCTCGGGGGCCGGATCCAAGGGGGGAAACTTCGTCGACAAACGGCTAACCGATGCGAAAACCTGCACTCGGCTCGAAATGGGGTGCGACCAGGTCGTGTCCCCAACCTCGACCGATGATTTGAGCAAAGCGGTGTGGCAGCTCCTTTCTCACCCAGGGCTGACGCCGGGAATTTACCACTTGGTGAATGAGGGCGAATGCAGTTGGTACCAATTCACCAAGGCCATCTACGAACTTTCGGGATTGCAGGTGGAGGTTGCTCCCGTTGATCGCGGAGGGATGAGCGGCGAGATGCGCAGGCCGCTCTATTCGGTGCTCGCCAATACCAGGGCCCGAGGGATGGGTATCACCTTGCCCCACTGGCGTGACGGGTTGATGCAGTACCTCGGTGCCCCATGAGCGTTATGGACGAGGTCGGCGTTGTTCATCTGGTGCGCGCCTGTAACGGAGTAGAGCCGCTGAGGCGTTTCCTGGATTCTTACGTCAGATATCCTGCCGGGCTTCCCCACGAACTCCTCTTTATCCTCAAGGGATTCCGGCGAGGCGTGGTGCCGCCCGAAATTGCCATGCTGCTGGACCGGGTGCCTCATCGCACCATTGCCGTGGCCGACCGGGGCTTTGACATTGAGCCCTATCGGGCAGCCGCCTTGCAGTTGCGACAGCAATATGTATGTTTTTTCAATTCGTTCAGTGAAATCCTTGCGGAGGACTGGCTGGAAAAATTGCATCGGCATGCCGCGGGTCCTGGGGTGGGGATTGCCGGCGCTACCGGATCATGGGAAAGCCTGCTTTCCACCTATGAGAGCTCCTGCCGGGAACGTCAGACAATGTTGCCCCACAAACGGGTGCTCAGGGGGATGGAACTCAGGAGGCTCAGGGACGCTTTCCCTCCGTTCCCGAATCCGCATCTGCGGACGAACGCTTTCTGTATCCGGCGGGATCTGTTCATCGAGGCGGTTGGCAACCTGAAGATCAGGGACAAGATGGCAGCGCATCGCTTCGAGAGCGGTAGGGATGGGCTGAGCGGCCGGATTTTGTCAAAGGGATTATCCTTGTTGGTCGTGGGGCGGGATGGAGCGGGGTTCACTGCCGAGCAGTGGCCACAGAGCCTGACGTTTCGGTTCGGCAAACAGGAAAACCTTCTTGTGGCCGATAATAGAACCCGGCACTATGAGATGTCCGGCGAAGGCGAGAAGTCTCTTCTGAGATCTCACGCATGGGGCATGCTTGCCCAGTGATGGGGGGGGGGGGTATGGGTATTTTCCGTAGACTGATGCCGGGAAGTGTAAGGGACGTGCTTAATCGCAGGCGGCTCAGGATGAAATATCCGGGGCTTTTGATCGGCAAGCGTTGTTATGTCGCTGATTCGGATCTCGGGAAGACCGTGAATATCTCATCTGATGTGACATTGCTTTCCTGCCATGTGGGGGACTATACCTACATCGGCCCCGGCTGTGTCATGAGCAACGCCACGATTGGCCGCTATTGCTCCATTGCCCCCCAGGTCTACATCGGACTCGGGACCCATCCATCCCGGAAATTCGTTTCCACACATCCTTTGCTTTATTTGCATCGACCGGATATGGGCTGGACGATTGCTGACCGCGATTACCTTGCTGAATTTTCGCCGACCACGGTCGGCAACGATGTGTGGATAGGCCTCCGCGCTGCCATAGTCGACGGAGTGACGATCGGCGATGGTGCGATTATCGGCGCCGGCGCGGTTGTGGTTAAAGACGTGCCCCCCTATACGATCTGGGGTGGAGTCCCAGCACGCCAGATTCGCGAGCGGTTTTCCCGTGAAGAGGCCGAATTCCTCATGTCCTTTAAGTGGTGGGAGAAAGATGAGGATTGGTTGAGAGAAAACTACCATAAGTTGCACGATGTTTCCGTTTTGATGAAAGATGGCATCTGATGGGAGCCCTTTTTTCGGGAGGGAAAAAACTGACATTCCGCGCAGTGGCGGAGATGCTGGGGCTTCTCGTTACCGCCCTCGGCATGATATACATCAGCCGGGTTGTCGGCCCGGAGTATATTGGCTTCAGCGCCACCACCAGCGCCGTCATAATCCTTTTGGGAAGGCTGGCTGACGGGGGGCTTACCGCATACGCATCACAACTCCTGGCCCGCGACGATGAACCCCTGCCGACTCTCCTGACGATTATTACCCCGCCCAAATTTGTCTCCTCCATTGCGTTGGTCCTGGCGACGGTCGCCGTCGTCGCCTTTGCGCCGTTAAACGAAAAACTGAAGTATTTTCTCAATGCGACAGTTTTGATGGTTGTCCTGGAGTCGTGCACTCCGGCGTGGGTCTTTGTTGCTTTGGGGCGGATCAACGCTTCTTCGGTAATACGCATTGCCCAGAGCATCCTCTATGCGGCAGCCATTGTCATTTTCATCCGCCAGCCCGATGATTGGCGCCATCTGCCGTACTTGACCCTGTTTAATTCCGGGGTCAACTTCGTGCTTTCAGTCGTGCTCCTTGCGTATTTCCGCCTCAATTCGCTGGACCGGCAATTGTTCGATGGCAATTACCTGAAGCGGTTGGGCCGGTTCTACCGGGAAGGGGGGCACTTTTTGAAGGCTGACCTTTCCGGCTATGTTTATACAACTTCCGACCGCCTGATCCTCTATTATTTCACCAATCCGCAGACTGTCGGAATATATGAGGCGGCTTACAAGCTCATTAACCCGTTTTATTCGATCAACGGCGTTGTCACCCCCACGTTTTTCCGGGAACTCGCACAGAGTTTCAAAAACGGGGATATTGGCAGGGTGATGACGAAATATGTGTTTATCATGTCGATTTTTTCAATACCGCTCGGGTTCTATCTGTTCTATTTCTCTTCGTTCATAGTGCATGAGGTCTATGGGCCCCCCTTTGCTGCAAGTGCGGACAGCCTTCTGATTCTGGGCTTCGTGATAACGTTCGGCTTTACCAGCGGGATCATCGCGCAACCATTTTGCGCCTGGAACATGCAGCGGGAGTTCGGGTCGTCGGTTTTCTGGGGCAACGTCATGAACACGATCCTGAATTTCACGCTCATCCCGTTTTTCGGCGCCGTCGGGGCTGCAATTGCCACCCTGGCGGCCAAGGTGATGGTGACAGTGGTCAGCTACGGCTATTTCCGCCGGGCGACCGATTACCCCATCGCGGCGGATTTCGGCTGGTTCTTCCTCGCGTCCCTGATACCGTTGGCGCCGGTTCTGTTGTTGGCTGGTATTACCGACAACGGGTATTTGCTGACAACCGTTTACGGCGCGCTCTATTTGGCCATGATCTACATCGTCTATCGGCGTGTATTCAAGGAACGCATGAGAGGCGCGGAGGCATCGGGATGAGGATGAACTCCGTTTCAGTGGGGGTAGTCGGCATACTGATTCCCACATACAACAGGCTCCCCTTTCTCGAAAAATCCCTGGCGTCGGCCCTTAATCAGACTTGCCGGGACGTGGAGGTGGTCGTTATCGATAACGGCTCCACGGATGGCACCCCAGGCTATATGGCGGGGATCGACGACCCGCGCGTGCGTTACCTGGTGAACGACCGGAACCTGGGGCTTGTGGGGAGCATAAACAAGGGGATCAGCCTCATGTCCGAGGCAGTGTCCTGGTGCACGATTCTCTGTGATGACGATTTGCTGGAGAGCGAATATGTGGCGGATATGAGCGAGTTTGTGGCGAGCCGCCAGGATGTCGGAGTGGCCTATGTTCCCCTGACCTTCATTGACGCCGACGGCAGGCCGGTGCGCAAGGGCATTGCGGGGCCCGAGACGGAGAGTGCCCTGTCCTATCTGAAGGCGCGATCGCAAAACAGGCGGGAAACTTACCTGACAGGGGTCTTTTTTCCGCGCAAATCGTTCGAGGCCATTGGCGGCTATCCGGCCTTTACAACCGGCATGGCAACGGACGATGCATTCATCTTCCACTTGGGGGTGATGGGGAAGCTGGTGGGCTGCAACAAGAAAGCCGAGGCCTTCGTCAGGCTCCACGAAGGCTCGGAAAGCGTGTCTCTGGCCGGCGGTCTCCTGAAGCATTTTCAGGCACTGCTTGATTTCCGGGATTATTGCTGCCGGGTTGCCCGCGATAATGGTTTTTCAGAGAGAGACGTAGAGCAGTGGATAAAGGGCAAGATCAAGCTCTGGCTGAACTCTGAGCTTATCAAGGCAATTCGCACAGGCATGGAGGACCGTTCAGGGAAACGAAAAAAAGAGGCGCTCGACGAAATCCACGGAAGCGAGGGACGACTGAAAGGCTATCTCTCACTTCGCTTCCGCGCCGACTTGTACTTGTATGAACGATTTGATATTTTCCTGGGAAAACACAAATTGTACTTCGCTCTATGGCGCATCATCACGTGGTAACTCGGCCTGTCACAGACTTGAAAGCTGGCCCGAACCGGAGACGCTAACGTGAAGATTCTCCTCGCCACCCCCTTTCCGGCCAACCCTGGCGCCAGCGGCGGCGCCACTGCCGTGTTCAACCTCGTCAAGCGATTGGCCCAACACCACGAGGTGGTCTACCTTACCTTTGCGCGGGAGGAAGACGTCCCGCAGACGGCAACGCTGGCTCCCCACTGCAAAGAGGTCATAACGGTTCCCTTTCCCGGCGGCGAAATGATTTCCTCCAGGGAAAAGATGCTCTACCTCCTGCGCCGGGGTTACCAGAATATCATTTCATTCCTCACCTTGACCCCTGTCTTTGCCGTGAAATGCAAGAGCCGGGTCATGGGACGGGTACTCCGGGAAACTATAGGCAAACATAACCCAGATGTGGTGCACCTCTGTTTCCCCCAGATGGCCCAGTACGTTGCCCTGTGCGGCGGAGTGCCGGCGGTCATGGATACCCAGGATGTGGCGGTTGTCTCCGCGTATCGCCGGGTGCGGATGGCCTCAAGCCCGGTGGCCAAAGGCTATTTCTTTCTCCAGTGGCTTTTCTGGCTCCGGTATGAGACAAGCCATTACCCGCGCTTCGGCAAGGTTCTGACCCTCACCGGGCAGGACGCCGCCGCCCTTCGGGTTTTTTGCCCCGAACTGGATGTGTATGCCGATGCCGTCGGTGTTGATATCCCTCCGATGCCGGAGACCTCGGGAGCCGGGGGGAAACGGATCGGATTCCTGGCCAGCTTCGGCCATGGGCCGAACGTGGATGCGACCCTGTTCTTCCTGCGCGAGATTTTTCCGCGCATCAGGGAGCAGGTGCCCGGCGTCGAGTTTCTGGTGGCCGGCAAGAATCCGCCTGCCGCGCTCCTTGAGGCCGCCGGCGATAGGATTCGATTCGTGGGGTTCGTGGACGACGTTGCGCGTTTTTATGCCGGTGTGGACGTGGTCGTGGCCCCCTTGCGCTACGGCGGGGGGATAAAGATCAAGGTGCTGGAGGCATTGGCCTGCGGCCGGCCGGTGGTGGCCACCTCCGTCGGCGCCGAGGGGATCGCTTCCCCTGGGGATGGTGCGCTCCTGGTGGCCGACGAACCCGGTGACTTCGCTTCGTGCGTCTGCAATCTCCTGAAAGATACCGAATTGGCGGGGAGTCTTGGGGAACGGGGACGGGATCTGGTGACACGGCGATTTTCGTGGGAGCGGGTAACCGCTGACCTGGGGCGAATCTATGCCGCCTTGGCCGGGGGGGCGCGGTGAAGGTATCCGTCATCATCCTGAACTGGAACGGCAAGCGGTTTCTCGATGATTGCCTCACCTCTCTGGCTGCCCAGACCTTTCGGGATTTCGAGACAATTCTGGTGGAGAACGGCTCCAGCGACGGATCGGCCGACTATGTGCGGAAGCGTTTTCCCTGGGTTAAGCTCCTGGCCCTCGACCGGAACCTGGGGTTTGCCGGGGGTAACAACCGGGGTCTCCTCGCCTGCACGGGGGAGTATATCGTCACCCTCAACAACGACACCCGCGTGGAGGCTCCGTTCCTGGCGGAACTGGTGGTGGCGGCCGACGCGGACCCCGGCATCGGCATGGTGGCGGCAAAGATGCTCAATTTCCACAAGCATGGATGCCTCGATTCCGTTGGCATCGGGGCGGCCATGAACGGCCTGGGGGGCAATATCGGGGTGAACGAGCGGGATGCCGGGCAGTATGATACGCCCGCGCCGGTATTCGGGCCGTGCGCCGGAGCGGCCCTCTATCGTCGGGCCATGCTGGACGAGGTCGGTTTCTTCGATCCGGACTTTTTCGCCTATTATGAGGATCTGGATCTGGCCTGGCGAGGCAGGCTGGCGGGGTGGCGGTGCGTGACCGCTCCCTCTGCCGTGGTTTACCATATCCATTCCGCCACTAGCGGCAAGATGAGCCCTTTTACCGTCTACCAGGTGCAGCGGAACAAGTGGTACGTCATGATCAAGAACTGGCCCGCTGCGCTATTCATGGAGCGTCTTCCCCGCATCCTGCTCTATGATCTCGGCGGCATTGCCCTGGCGGTCATCCGAGGTAGGGGGGGAGCGGCGCTCAGGGCGCGCTTCCATGTGCTGCGGGATTTGCCGGCACTGTTGCGGAAGCGTCGCGGGGTTCGGGCGCTGCGGAAAATTTCCATCACGGAGATCGAGCGCCTTCTGGTGCCTGGCGGGTCGCCATTCCGGACGTTCCGGCGGAAAATGGGGGAGGGGCGATGAAGATCGTTTTCCTTGCGCCTTTCGGCATTCGCCCCAAGGGTACGGTTATCGCCCGCATGGTTCCCCTGGCGGCGGCGCTCCGGGAATCGGGCCACTCGGTTGTCATCGTGGCGCCACCCTACACGAACGCCGAAGACTCCGGGAAAACTGAGGTCGTCCGGGGGGTTACGATACGGAACATCTCCCTCGGGCCGAAAAACAGCACCCTGGCCGCACCCGTCCTGGCCTGGCGGATGTTCCGCACAGCGCTGTCCGAAAAGCCTGATCTGGTCCACCTGTTCAAACCCAAGGGGTATGGCGGTCTGGCTGCGATGCTCCATATCCTGCTGCGGCGCGCCGGTTTGGGGCTTCCGCCCCTCTTCGCTGATACCGATGACTGGGAGGGGCGGGGGGGGATGAACGACCTCCATGGCTACGGGAGAGCGGAGAGGGTGCTGTTCGACTTTCAGGAACGCTGGATACTCCCCCGCGCCGACGGCGTCACGGCGGCGAGCCGCACCCTCCAGGGCCAGGCGTGGGGGATGGGGATCCCGCCGGAGCGAACCCTCTATCTTCCCAATTGCGTAGAGGACGCTCCGGCCGGTAATGGCGCGTCCGCCAGGGAGAAGCTGGGCATTGCTCCGGAGGCGCCGGTGGTGCTCCTCTACACGCGGTTCTTCGAGTTCAGCCAGGAGAAGCTCCATTTCCTCTTTGCGGAGATTTGCCGGCGGGTTCCGAAGGCCAGGTTTCTGGTGGTGGGGAAGGGGCGGAACGGCGAGGAGGCCCTGCTTGTGGACGCGGGCCGGCAGATGGGGTTTGCTTCGGTCCTGGTCATGGCGGGGTGGGTGGAACCGGAACAGCTTCCCGATTATCTGGCGGCCGGGAATGTGGCCATCTACCCCTTTGCCGACACCCTGATCAACCGGGCCAAGTGCCCGGCAAAGCTGACGGAGTTGCTGCGGGCGGGCGTGCCGGTGGTGGCCGACCGGGTGGGGCAGTTGGCGGAGTACATAAAACCCCAGGTTTCCGGCATCCTCTGTGATCCGGACGACTGGCAGGAGATGGCGGATCAGGCCGTCGGGCTGCTGAACTCTCCGGAACGAGCCCGCGCTCTTGGAGTCAAGGGGAAGGAGTACCTGCTGGATAAATTCAGCTGGAGCGATTTTGCGGACAAAGTGCACCATTTTTACATGGAGTTGACCAGGCGATGACTGAACGGCGAAAAGACTTCCTCATTGTGACCACGCTCTTGGCGGTACTGATTCTCTTTTTCGCCAGGATTCTCTTTACCGACCAGATCGTTCGCGCCCCCGACATCATCAACGAATTCTACTGGTGGGCGAAGCACCTGAACGATGCAACATTGGGGGAACTTTTCAAGGAGATAAGCCTTCGGGCGGATTGGGACCCGCTGACAAATGGTGGGACAACGACGGGGGGGGGGACCACTTCGCTCCACTTCCTGCTGGACCAGAAACTGATCCTCAACCTGTTTCCGGCTCCATCCAACGTGGCATGGTTCATGGTCCTGCACCTCTTCTGGGGGGGCGCCGGAGTCTATGCGTACTGCCGGCTCATCGGCGCGAGCCCCATAGCGGCCTTTTTCGCCGGACTGGTCTTTGCCCTGGCGCCGGAGAACGCCTCCCTCATAAACGCCGGCCACGTAATGAAGATCGCCACCATTTCGTGGGCCCCCTGGGCGTTCTGGTGTCTTGAAAAGGGATTCCGCACGAATCGCCTCATCTGGTTCATGGCCACCGCCGTTGTCCTGGCCTATCAATTTTTCAATACCCACTGGCAGATCGCATTCTATACCTGCCTAGTCATTGGGGTGTACGGGGTGGTGCGGCTCATGGGCATCCGGGCGGCTGAACCCGGCAGGCCTCGGCGCGATATCGCCCGACTGGCGGGTCTCAACCTGGTGACGATGTTCTTCTTCCTTTCCACGGTTGCCATTTCCCTTGCCCCCTTGGCGGACTGGTCAAAGGGAACAAACCGAGGTGTGCAGAGCGGTGCCAATCAAGGCAAGGGTGGGCTTAATCGGGAAGAGGCGATGCTCTGGTCTCTCCCTCCCGAAGAGGTGGCAGCCTTTGCCATCCCCGGCCTCTTCGGCCTTTCCCGCCAGGAGGCGGGGGACAACCCGACCAACATCCGCTCCTACTACTGGGGGCGCATGGTCTTTACCCAGACGGTCAGCTATATGGGACTTCTCCCCTGGTTGCTGGCACCACTTCCCCTCTTATTCCGCCGTGACAAATACACGTGGCTTGCAGTGGGGGGGATCGTCGGCGGAATCCTCTTCTCCATGGGGAAGTACACCCCCTTCTACCAGTTTCTGTACGACTACTTCCCTGGAATCGACCGGTTCCGCGTGCCCAAGATGATGATGTTCATCCCGGTCATGGGGCTTGGAATCATGGCTGCCCGCGGTATCGACATCCTCCGTGATGAGGTGGCCCGGGATGACCGGAAATTCCGCCGCTACCTTACAGGGCTTGCTGTCTTTGCCTTTGGTCTTCTTGCCGTTCTGGGTGTGGAAGTCGCGGGGCGGGACCACTGGATCTCCTCCTTTTACCAAATGCTGGCCCAGCCCACCCGTTACGAGCAGGGGGCCTATCTGGTGCAGCAGCGATGGGATAACATTGTCCTCGAGACTGCCATCGCCGCCGGATTGGCCTTTGCCATCGCCGGAGTCATCATCTGCTTCGCCCGGAAGCTCATTCCGGCCCGGGTCCTTCTTGCTCTGC
Organism: Geobacter benzoatilyticus; assembly: GCF_017338855.1. Lineage (NCBI taxonomy): Bacteria > Pseudomonadati > Thermodesulfobacteriota > Desulfuromonadia > Geobacterales > Geobacteraceae > Geobacter > Geobacter benzoatilyticus. The sequence goes on along the minus strand of NZ_CP071382.1, from coordinate 503,250 downwards.
TCTTCTTTCTCTTTGTTGCCGATGTCTGGCGGATAAACAGCAAATTCCTGTTCCTTGTGCCTGTGCCGGCCAAAGTGAAAGGGGTCATGACTCCTGCCATGGAGTTCGTTTCCAAAATGCCGGAGGGATACCGTGTCCTCCCCATGGACGGCAGCGACCCGATGCAGTACGTCACCAACAAGATTCCCGTCATGTTCACCCCCAATCCGGTCCAGCAGCAGCGGTGGCAGGACTATCTCGATGCGTTCTCGTTCTCGTCCGCCATGCCTGACATGATGAACGTGCGCTATCTAGTTTACGGCAAGGAGCAGTACGATCAGGAAAAGTCGCTCCTTGACAGCCGGTTCGCCCCTGTATTCACGTCTCCCGACGGGAGCAGCGTGGTTCTCGAAAATCGCTCCGTCCTCCCCAAGGGATGGCTTGTGCCCTCCGTGGCGCTGATTCCCGATTCCCGGCAGACCATGGCGATACTCCAGAATCCCACGTTCGACCCCCGGCGGCTTGCCCTCGTGGAAACTCCGCCGCCGCTGCCTCTTCCGGCCCCGAATGCTTCTCTCTCCGGTGTAGTCGGCACAGTGCGTCTCGAACGGTACGAGGGGAATCGTATCGATATGGCCGTCACTGCCGAGAGCAATTCGCTGCTTGTTCTCGGGGAGAAATATTACCGGGGGTGGAGGGCCAACGTGGATGGGAAAGATGCATCCATCTATCCGGTTAATCACATTCTTCGTGGCGTTTATCTCGTGCCGGGAGCCCATCGCGTGGAGTTCCTGTTCGATCCCATGCCTTTCAGGATCGGCAAATACCTTACCCTGGCGTCCTTTGCTCTGTTCGCCGTAATGCTGGGCCGGGAGTGGCGGCTGCGCAGAAGGGCGGGGATGGGGGAGTGAAGAGCGGAGAGACCGTAGATGAGCTGAAAAAATACGGCTTGCGGATCATCCAGGAGCGCCACGGGTACCGATTCTCCCTTGATCCGCTGCTGCTCTGCGCATTTGCCGCTCCGGCGGTGGGGGCGCGTGTGGCCGATCTGGGAACCGGCAGTGCCATAATCCCCCTTGTCCTTGCCCGGCAGCATGGGCAGGCCACCTTTGTGGGGGTTGAATTCCAGGACGCCATGGCGGATTTGGCGGAACGGAATGTTCTCCTGAATGACCTTGGCGACCGGATCGACATTCTTCGGGAAGACGTTCTCGGCCTCCGTAAGTGTTTTCCCGTTTCCTCCTTCGACCTGGTCCTTTCCAACCCCCCTTACCGCAAGCGGGGGACCGGCAAGGTAAGCCCCAAAATCGGGCGTGACGATGCCCGTCACGAGTCGACGGCCACCCTGACCGATTTTCTCGCCACTGCCAAGTACCTGGTAAAGCCGGCCGGCCGCATCTGTTTCATCTATCATCCGGCGAGGCTTCCCGAGCTTTTTGCCGAGGCCCATCGGCAGAAGCTGGCGCCCATGAGGCTGCGGCTCGTGCATGGAACTGCCGAAGCCGAGGCCCGCATGGTAATGGTGGAATTTGCCAAGGGGCGCAGGGCGGACCTGGCGGTGCTCCCCCCCCTGGTCGTCAGGGGTGCAGGGTTGGATTATACCCCGGAAGTTGCGGAAATCCTGGGCATTGAGATGCCGTGATGTTGGCAACCGGTAGCTGTCAACACAAAGTGGGGCTATTTTTCCGGTGCTGTCGAGGCGAGATGTTTTGTCATGAGGCGCGATATGATCTCGCGGAGTTCGGGATCTTCAATGGATTCAGTCTCTGACGCAACCATTTCCTGCTCGGCTCCGGTCAGTTCGCGAGGGGGGGGGCGGTGTTCAGCGGGTGGGGCCGCGGGTGGGGGTGGCGGGCCTGCCTTGAGATAGATGTCCTGCACCACCGGGCCGCCGAGGAGGGCATTCAATTTTTCGATTATTCCTCGTTTCAGGAAATTCAGTTGCTGCATCCAGGGGGCGTTTGACACCGCCACGGTCAACGTGCCGTCGCGAAATCCCACGGGACGTGCCACGGATGCAATCCGGTCACCAACCGTCTCGTCCCATAGGAGCCAGATTCTTCCCTCTTTCAGTCGCCGCTCCGCGGGCTTCCCTCGCAGGGACTCCGCCAGCAGATCCGCCACAGACCGGGGGCGCGGCATGCGGGCGCGCGTTTCACCCATTACGCTGCCGCCTCCGGTGTATCATGCCGCCGATAATCTGTCCGGCCACGGCGCCTCCGAGGGTAAGAGGGATGAATTTCCAGCTGAACCCGGATTTGATGCGGAGATAAATGATGAATGGGATGGATATGTGGACGTAGAAGTACCAGCCGAAGGTGAACTTCTCGTACCCTTGTCTAAGGTAGCCGCAGGGGAGGTTTATGATGAGGGCGAGCAGTATAAGTCCGAATATCATCAAAAAGGGATGCATTGTCCACCTCTTGCGGCATGGTACGTGATGAGTTCTCTTTTTGTCAACGGGCTTGATTTGTTGCAATGACGCTGCCGGCCTGTATTATTGCTGCATATGAGAGGAAAAAGCGGATTATGGTTCGAGAAGGTGATTGCGTTGCGGTTTTTCATTCAATTCATCGGGTTATGAAAGCTGAAAAAGTACTCAAGGGGCATGGGCTTCCCGTGCTTCTCATTCCTGCGCCCCGGGCGCTTCATGCCGATTGCGGCCTTGCAATCAGGTATGCTGTTGTCGACCGGCAGGCCGTTGAAGATATCCTGAAGGCGGAGGGGCTTTTGCCGGAAGAGATTCACATCCATTCTGGCGGGAAGTATCTCAAGTCTGCTTGACGAATGATGGTGAAGGAGCAGGCGTTATCGTAATGTAGTAAAAATGTTTTTGCTTGACACTGACTTGCGGCCTCATCTATAGTTAACCTCTTTCTTAATGGATACGTGCGCCCTGTGGGCGCTTTCGCCGCTTGTGCGGGCATGATGGAATAGATGTTCGAAAACCTTTCAGACAAACTCGACAGCCTCTTTAAAAAGCTCCGCGGTCAGGGGGTAATGACCGAGGAAAACATCAAGGAGGCGCTCCGCGAAGTGCGTTTGGTCCTTCTTGAGGCCGATGTCAACTTCAAGGTCGTCAAGGATTTCGTCGAAAAGGTTCGTGAGCGGGCCGTCGGCACCCAGGTTCTGCAGAGCCTCTCCCCTGGGCAGCAGGTCATCAAGGTTGTGCAGGAAGAACTCGTTGCCCTCATGGGGGGCAGCGAAGACAACAGTCTTGATCTTGCAGCGAAGCCGCCGGTTGCTATCATGATGGTCGGCCTCCAGGGCTCCGGCAAAACCACTACCTGCGGAAAGCTTGCACGGCTCCTCAAGGGGCAACGCCGCCGACCGTTGCTTGTGCCAGCCGATGTCTATCGGCCGGCCGCCATCGAGCAGCTCAAGACCCTTGGCCGCCAGCTTTCGGTGGAGACCTTTGATTCGCGGGCCGATCAGGACCCGGTTGATATCTGCCGCGAAGCTCTCCGCTATGCCACGCTTAATGGCTTCGATACGGTGATTCTCGACACCGCCGGCCGCCTTCAGATCGACGAGTATCTCATGAATGAGCTCGTCCGGATCAAGGAAGCGGCCGATCCACGGGAAATCCTGTTTGTTGCCGACGCCATGACCGGCCAGGAAGCGGTCAATGTTGCCACCGGCTTCAATGAGCGGCTCGATATAACGGGGGTGGTCCTCACCAAGCTTGACGGCGATGCGAAGGGGGGGGCGGCCCTCTCCATTCGTGCCGTTACCGGCAAGCCGGTTAAACTGGTTGGCCTCGGCGAGAAGCTGGATGCCCTTGAGGTTTTTTACCCGGACCGTCTGGTTTCCCGCATTCTTGGGATGGGCGATATTCTCACCCTTGTGGAGAAGGCCCAGGCCACCTTTGATGTCACTGAGACGGAGCGGCTTCAGCAGAAGCTCAAGAAGAGCCAGTTTGATCTGGAAGATTTCAAGAGCCAGCTTCAGCAGATCAAGAAAATGGGGTCTCTCGACTCGATTCTCGGCATGATCCCCGGCGTGGGGAAGGCCATGAAGCAGATGCAGGGGGCCCAGCCTTCGGAGAAGGAGCTCAAGCGGATCGAGGCAATTATCGATTCCATGACCCCCGGTGAGCGGGCTAACCACCAGATCATCAACGGCAGCCGACGCCTGAGGATAGCCAAGGGGAGCGGTACGACGGTTCAGGAGGTGAACCAGCTTCTGAAAAGGTTCACTGAGGCCCAAAAGGTGATGAAGCAACTTCAGAAGATGGGGCCCAAAGGGTTGATGCGCGGCATGAAGGGGATGGGCAAGGGGATGTTCCCCTTCTGATCTCCGAAAGTTAAATCCGAACTGTCACTGAAGTGACATACAAATATACACACGAAAATGCTCGACGGTAAGAGACCGTGAGAACACCAGGAGGAAGAAGATGGCTATTAAAATGCGTTTGGCTCGTGCAGGGGCGAAGAAGAAGCCCTTTTATCAAATCGTTATTGCCGATGTACGCAGTCGCCGTGATGGACGGTTCATTGAGAATGTCGGAACCTACGACCCGAACCAGAATCCCGCTGCCGTGAAGTTTGAAGAAGGCAAGGCTCTTGAGTGGCTCGGCAAGGGAGCTCTTCCCACTGACACCGTAAAGCAGATGCTCAAGAAGGCGGGCCTTTGGGAGAAGTTCACGACCAAGCCTGCCTAACCGTATCCTGTAACGCTGCTTCGTTCCCGGTCCGCCGGTCATTCCCATTGCAGAGGTTACCGACATGAAAGAACTTGTAGAAACCATCGCAAAGGCGCTTGTGGACGACCCCACTCAGGTGAGAACCACCGAGGAAATGGAAGAGGATACGACAGTCATCAAGCTGACCGTGGCCAAAGAGGACATGGGACGAATCATCGGCAAAGAAGGGCGGACGGCAAAGGCAATCCGGACCTTGCTTAACGCAGTGTCCACCAAGGATAACAAGAAAGCTGTTCTGAAGATTGTGGAATAATGATAAGTAGCACCGATTTCGTGTTGCTCGGCAAAGTAGTCGCAACACACGGCATAAGGGGGCAGTTGACGATCGTCCCCTTTTCCGGTGAATTTGATACGATACTTTCCTTAAAGGAAATCGCGCTTAAGGGACCGGAAAACCGCACGGAGACGTTTGCGGTTGAACGTGCGACGGTGCACCGAAACCGGGTTCTTCTTACGCTGAAGGGCTTTACGAATATTAACGAAGTCCTCCATCTGGTGGGGCGCGAGCTCCTGGTGCAAAGGGATCAGTTTCCTCCCCTTGACGAAGGAGAGTTCTACTGGTGTGACCTTATGGGGCTTTCGGTGACTACCACTGATGGTGAGTCCCTTGGCCGCATAGCGGAGATCATGGCCACTGGAAGCAACGACGTTTATGTCGTCAGAGGTGGGGAGAAGGAATACCTGATCCCTGCCCTTGAGGATATAGTTGTCAACGTGGATTTGACCCAGGGAACCATGACCGTAAGCCCCCCAGAGGGGTTGCTTGATCTATGAAATTAGATATTCTGACCCTTTTCCCGGCTATGTTCGAGGGGCCGCTTACCGAGAGCATTATCCGGCGCGCCGTGGAGAAAGGTCTCCTTGATATCCGGCTCCACCAGATTCGAGACTTTGCCACTGACCGGCATAAGGTTGTGGACGACGCACCTTATGGCGGTGGAGATGGCATGGTCATGAAGGTCGAGCCGATTGCCGCCTGTCTGGAGGCAGTCAAGGTCGACCGCCCTGAAGCGCGGGTGATTTTAACCAGTCCGCGCGGCCGTCTTTTCGATGATGCTGCGGCACGTGAACTGGCACAGGAACAGGAAATAGTTGTCATCTGCGGCCGTTACGAAGGGGTTGATGAGCGGGTGCGGGAACTTTTCGTGGATGACGAGTTCTCCATCGGCGATTTCGTCCTCACTGGCGGTGAGTTGGCTGCCATGGTCATGATTGATGCCGCTGCCCGCTTTATTCCCGGTGTCCTCGGGTCGCCCGGGTCCGCCGAGTCCGACACGTTCTCAGATGGCCTTTTGGAGTATCCTCAATATACTCGGCCTGCCGAATTTCAAGGGGTAGCGGTTCCTCCCGTGCTTTTGTCGGGCAATCATGCCGACGTTGCACGCTGGCGTCGCCACAAGGCCTTAGAGGAAACTCTCCAGACGAGGCCTGATCTTCTTGAAAAAGCCGTTTTGGACCGCGACGACCAACGGTATATAGCTGAACTTAAAGAGGATGCCTGCCGGTGAGAGAGGCGCTTCCGGTCAACTCAAACGTTAGCGTCGCGCTCATTCATTACCCGGTTTACGACAAGAACCGGCAGGTTGTCTCTACCGCGGTAACGAATCTCGACATCCACGACATTGCCCGGTCCGCCAGGACTTTTGGTGTGTCGCGCTATTATGTTGTGACCCCTGTTCAGGGGCAGCAGGAACTTGCTAAAAGAATTGTGCGGCACTGGCAGGAGGGATGGGGAGCCACATACAATCCCAAGCGCAAGGCTGCCCTTGATCTGATAGAAATTACCGCATCTCTTGACGATGCAATTGCGGATATTCAAAGGCGTTCCGGCCGGATGCCGCGGCTTGTTACCACTGGTGCCGGCCAGCATCCACGAAGCGCGCGATTTGCAGACTTGCGGGTACTCATGACTGATCGTGAGCAACCGTACCTGCTTCTCTTCGGTACCGGATGGGGGCTTGTTGAAGAGGTCTTCGACAGGGCTGATATGGTTCTCGAGCCGATCCGGGGGGTAGGAGATTACAATCATCTTTCCGTAAGATCAGCTGCGGCAATCATTATGGACAGGCTGTTCGGGGCGTCCTGATACCCCGCGCACAATACACGAAACTAGTATGCGTTTACGCACATAAGGGAGGAAGTAGCACATGAACACAATCGACATGCTTGAACTTGACCAGATGAAGAAAAACATCCCCTCCTTCAAGCCGGGGGATACGGTGAAGGTCCACGTAAAAATCGTGGAAGGCGACAAGAGCCGGATCCAGGCTTTCCAAGGCGTGGTTATCGCCCGTCAGAATGGTGGGATCCGCGAGTCGTTCACCGTTCGCAAGATTTCCAACGGCATAGGCGTAGAAAGGGTATTCCCCCTCCACTCTCCGTCCCTTGATGCCATCGAGGTAATTACCCGCGGCCATGTCCGCCGCGCCAAACTGTACTATCTGCGTAAACTCAGAGGTAAGGCTGCCCGGATTCGCGAGAAGAAATACGTGGCTGCCCGCTAACGATAAAAAGCCCCGCTCCGCGGGGCTTTTTCATTTACAGGAGCGCGCCGGTGAGTCTGCCTCTGTTTGCCGAAATGGATGAAATGTCTCTCTGGATGTTTGAGCAGCTTGCTTTCCGCAGAGGGTTTCGCAATGTCGCCGGAATTGACGAAGCCGGGCGCGGCCCCCTTGCCGGCCCTGTGGTTGCCGCGGCGGTTATTCTCCCTCGGGATGTGGACCTGCCGGGAATTGACGATTCCAAGAAACTTTCTGCATCAAAACGTGAGGAGCTATATGCCTTGATCTCCGCGCGGGCTTTGGCCGTTGGTGTCGGCGTGGCTGATCACGCATGCATTGATCGTATCAATATACTTCAGGCGACTCTCCATGCCATGGGCGAAGCTGTCGCACAGTTGCCCGTTTCCGCGGACTTCCTCCTCATCGACGGTATATCCAATATTCCTATTAATATCCCCCAGAGAACCATCAAAAAAGGAGACAGCGCCAGCATCTCGATTGCTGCTGCCTCCATTGTGGCAAAGGTCACCAGGGACCGAATGATGGTAGAGTACGACCAGCAATACCCTGGTTACGGTTTTGCCGGGCACAAGGGGTACGGTTGCTCTTCCCATCTTGCGGCAATAGCTGAACTTGGCCCCTGTCCCATTCACAGGAAGACATTCCGGGGGGTAAAAGAACATGTCGCGTCATAATATCTCCGTGGGGTGTGAAGGCGAGAACCTGGCTGTCGCGTACCTGGAGCGGCAGCGCTACCGGATTCTCGAGCGGAATTTCCGCTGCAAGGGGGGGGAGATCGACATTGTCGCCCGCGATGGGAAAGATCTGGTTTTCGTCGAGGTTAAAACGAGGAATACAGGTTCCTATGGGCCCCCTCAGCTTGCCGTTACACCATTCAAGCAGCGGCAGATATCAAAGGCCGCTCTGACGTGGCTTGCGAAGAAGAAGGAGCAGGATTCAGGTGCTCGTTTCGATGTGATCGCCATTACGTTCTCTGGTCAGGAACCGAGAATAGAGCATATTCCAAATGCGTTCGAGCTAGCCTATTAGCTGGGATATGCCGTTGAAAACGCTATGCTGCTGTGTTACTTTTGACCGAAAAATTGGGGGCTCGAATCGTGGATTTTACCGTTGCTCTGGCACAGATAAAACCAAAACTCGGCTGCCTTGCCGAGAACCTCATCATAGTTGAGTCCGCAATTGATCGCGCTATCGCCGAGCATGCAGACATGATTGTCTTCCCTGAACTTGCGATAACCGGCTATTTCCTCAGGGATCTGGTGCCGGATGTTGCTTTGACTCTGAATGCCCCCGAGATTCTGCGCCTTAAAGAACTCTCCCGGCATATCGCCATTGCCGTTGGATTTGTCGAGGTTTCCGACGACTATCGCTTCTTCAACTCGGCCATTTACCTCGATGGTGGAGAAATCAGGCATATTCATCGAAAAGTATATCTTCCCACCTATGGGCTCTTTGACGAGCAGCGCTATCTCGCCCGGGGTGAGCGTTTCCGCGCGTTTGACACCCGCTTCGGGCGGATAGGGATGCTCATCTGCGAAGATATGTGGCATCTTTCCGCCCCCTACATTCTTGCCATGGATGGCGCAACGACCATTTTGTGTCTTTCCAGCAGCCCGGGGCGCGGCATCAGCGGTGATGAGAGCCTGGGGTCAACCGTCGCCTGGCAGAAGCTCACGTCCACGACGGCAATGTTCCTCAATTCTCGCGTATTCTACTGTAATCGCGTTGGCTTTGAAGACGGCGTCAACTTTTGGGGCGGATCGGAGGTTGTGGCGCCATCAGGCACGGTTACCAAGCGGGCACGTTTGTTTGACGAAGATTTGATATTTGCCCCTGTCGACGGGGGAGAGTTGCGTCGTGAACGGATATTCTCCCCGATGATGCGCGACGAGAGCTTCCCCATCACCATGAAAGAACTGCAGCGCATTGAAAAAGAAAGGGATTGCTGATGGGGAGCGTTAACGTAAAGCTTCTGCGCCGGATTCTTGTCGGATTCATTCGGGAGGAAGTTACTAAGGTTGGGGTGCACAAGGTTGTGCTGGGGCTGTCCGGAGGGATAGACTCCGCCCTTGTTGCGTACCTTGCGGCGGAGGCTCTGGGGCCTGAAAATGTTCATGCCTGTGTGATGCCGTACAAAACCAGCAATCCGGAAAGTGAAGCCCACGCAAGACTTGCCGCGCAAGACCTCGGAATTCACTTTCAAGTCATAGAGATCACGCCGATGATTGATGCCTACTTCTCTCTATTCCCTGAGGCCGACGGCATGCGTCGCGGCAACAAGATGGCCCGGGAGCGGATGACAATTCTTTATGACCATTCGGCAGCCCTGTCAGCATTGGTTCTCGGTACAAGCAATAAGACGGAACTCCTTCTCGGCTACGGCACACTGTACGGAGACATGGCAAGTGCCCTCAATCCCATTGGTGATATCTACAAAACCCAGGTCTGGCAGCTTTCCGAAGAGATGGGCGTTCCTCGGGAGATCATAGAGAAGCAACCTTCCGCCGATCTCTGGGCCGGGCAGACCGATGAGCAGGAACTTGGTTTTACCTATAAAGAAGTGGATAAGCTCCTTTATTCTATGGTCGATTTGAGGATGACCCGCGAAGAGTTGATAAAGAACGGTTTTGATTCGGCCTTTATCGACACTGTTTCAGCCCGGATACAGAACTCCCATTTCAAGCGTCGTCTGCCGGTAATAGCCAAGGTTTCAAACCGGACCATTGATCGGGATTTCCGCTATTCGCGCGACTGGGGTAAATGACAATTACCGGCACACTTTATATTGTAGCGACACCCATCGGCAACCTTGAGGATATAACGTTTCGGGCAGTTCGTATCCTTAAAGAGGTTGATCTCATTGCCGCCGAGGATACGCGGCATACCCGCAAACTGCTTACGCATTTCGGTATCAGTAAGCCTCTTACCTCGTATTTCGACCATAATAAGCACATCAAAGGTGAAGCAATACTTGCCAGGCTCCTGGGCGGATCGTCTGTCGCTCTTGTGTCGGATGCCGGCACGCCCTGTATTGCCGATCCGGGATACCAATTGGTGAGGGATGCAATATCGAGAACCATTCCTGTGGTGCCGGTGCCGGGGGCATCGGCAGCGGTGGCGGCCCTGTCGGCTGCGGGGCTCCCGACGGATTCCTTCACATTCATAGGTTTTCTGCCTAACCGGCAAGCAAAACGGCGTGAACAGCTGTGCTCCCTCAAGACTGAGGAGCGGGTGCTCATATTCTATGAAGCGCCGAACCGCCTCATGGCAACCTTGGACGACATAAAGGAAGTTATGGGGGAACGCGACCTGGTTGTGGCCAGGGAATTGACAAAAATCCATGAAGAATTCGCCCGCGGGGCTACCTCCGACGTCATTGGCTGTTTTTCCGGGCGGCAGGTAAAGGGTGAAGTTGTCATTCTCGTTGCACCATCAAAAGAAGATGAGTCCCAAAAGAGGGCAACGGAATCCCTTGCAGAAGTCCTCAAGCAGTATCTTTATTCTGAGGGGCTTTCAGTAAAAGATGCCGTCAAAAGAGCAAGCG